>SKQU01000078.1 GCA_007118855.1 Spirochaetaceae bacterium | reverse complement strand
GAGGGCTGGATACCGAGATTCCTGTACGGTGAGAACAAACAGATCCCGCCTCCTCCTCCAGGCGGCTGGACCGCGGGGCCGTACCGTGTCGTTCAGGAACGCCTGACCAGACTACCCTTGCGATCCGGAAAACGATCGACATACGAGAACCAACCATGGGCAGTCCTCCTCGACCGGTCTCATGCCGATGGCTTGCTCATGGGATTCGAGTGGAGCGGAACCTGGCTCATGGAGCTCGAACACTTCCCTGAGACCTCAACGGTAACCGCCTTCGCCTCGAGTGACGGTGACGTGCACACGCTCGAGCCTGGACAGACGCTCACCTCCCCGCCCGTCTTCGTCGGCCTCTTCGAGGGAGGGCCGGATGAAGCCGGCAACCTGTGCCGCGACTATCTGCGCGATGAGATCATCCCGGCGTCGACGAAGCCGTGGCCGACGACCATGAACGTCCACTGGTCGCACATGAAGCCCGACAAACGAAGCGACGCACAGATCATCGCGGAAACCGACGCGGCCGCCGAGCTCGGGTTCGAGACCCGGTACGTCGAAGCGGCCTGGTGGGACGGGAGCGCGTGGGACGGCGACTTCAGCATTGGGCTCGGCAGCGTCACTGAGGACCGCAGGAAGTTCCCCATGGGCATGCGCGCGGTATCCGACTACCTGCATGGGAAGGGCATGAACTTCGGGATATGGATGGAGTTCGAGCGCGTCGACATCCGCACCGCCAACCGATCGGACAACCCGTGGAAGCCGGAGTGGTTGGTCCATCAGAACGGGTACCCGTACCGCTCGTGGTGTCAGCACGCGTTCCTGCTCTGCCTTGGATGTCCCGAGGCTGCCAGGTGGGCGCTGGAGACGGTATGCCGGATAGTCGCCAATTTCGGAGCGGACTACCTCATGATCGACTCGAACGAGTGGGCAGTTTGCGACGATCCGAGCCACGGACACGGACCGCTGAACGGCGAGTGGGCACAGATTCACGGCCTCTACTCGGTGCTGGAGGGAATCCGTGAGAGGTTTCCCGAGCTCATGGTCATGCACAGCTCCGGGGGAAGTCAGCGCGCGGACTTTGCGATCGCCCGCTACTCCAACTGTGTCCACCCGCACGACAACTGCTACCCGAGCTCCAAACAACGCCGGTTCCAGTACGGAACCGGCTTCATGTACCCCAACTCCTACCAATGCCAGCATCTTGGGGAGTACCACTATCGCGTGAACGACGAGGGATTCTCGGTCCCGGTTGTCGCCCCCGAGGGAACCTTCTGCAGCGCCGAACGATTCGAGTGGCGGGTGATGAATCGACTCCTCGGCTACTTCCACGTCGGCATCGACCTGACGCTCATCCCGGACTACCAACGCGACATCCTGGCCAAAGGCGTTCGCTGGGCAAAGCGACTTCGACCGCTCACCCAGGCTCATCGCTACGTGCCGATCCCGCCAGGACCGCTCGTGCACCCGGAGCACCGCGAGCCGGACGGCTGGGAAGCCTATCAGTATGTCGCGAACGACGGGAGCGAGTCTGCAGTCTACTTCTACCGTTGCGAGACGGATCAGGACTGCGAGTGCGTCGTCCTCCGCGGACTCGACCCGACGGCGCGCTACCGCATCGAGTTCTGGACCGACAGGGGGCAGGCGGAGCGATCGGGGGCGGACCTCATGGAGCAGGGCCTGCGGTGCGAGCTGGCCCGCAGGCTCTCAGCCGAGATTGCGTACCTGACCCGCATAGGCGGCCCCGAGTGAGAGCGCAGGCGTGGTCCATAGATCGCCCACAGGAGCCCCAGATGACACTGCGAGAGCGATTCGTGTCCGCACTGGCGTTCGAACGGCTTGACCGGGCGGTCCACACCGAGTGGGGGTTCTGGGACGACACGCTGTCGCGCTGGCGCACGGAGGGCCTCCCAGACGACGTAGTTGACCCGTCCTTCAGTTACGTGACTGCGGGCCACGATGTGTTTCAACACTTCGGAATCGCGAAGTTCGGCTACATACTCCCTGGCCAGTATTACCGGCCGCCATTCCCCTACGAGCTCGTCGATGAGGACGACCACTACCGCGTGGAGAGGACGGAGAACGGAGTCCTGCAGCGCGTCAACAAGATGAACCCCACGATTCCGGAGTTCATTGACTATCCGGTGAAGAACCGCCGTGACTATGAGGCTATCCGCGACCGACTGGCTCCTGATGCTGCCGGCCGGTATCCGGATGACTGGACCGAGCTCGTCGAGATCGCTCGCACTCAGGACCACACGCCGATGTGCACTCATATGGACGGCTTCTTCGCAAGCCCCCGGGAGATGATGGGCCTGACCGGATTCCTCACGACCCTGTATGACGATCCGGGTCTGATCAGAGAGATGGTGAACGACCGTGCCGAGTTCTACATCGCGGTATATGAGCGAGCGCTGCGCGAGATGCAGCCCGACTTCGCCTTCGTGTGGGAGGACATGTGTTTCAAGAACGGGCCGCTTCTCTCGCCGGCGATGTTCAGGGAGTTTCTGCTGCCCGCCTATCGCAAGCTGATATCGTTCCTTAGGGACATGGGCGTCGTGCATGTGGTTGTGGACAGCGATGGAGACGTGCTCGAGCTCATACCGCTCTGGATCGAGGCAGGGGTGACGGCGCTTCTACCGTTCGAGGTACGCGCCGGCATGGACGTCGTGGAGATAGGCGAGCTCTTCCCTGACCTCGTGATCCTCGGCGGGATCGACAAGCACAGGATCGCGGAGGGGCGGGCATCCATAGACGACGAGCTCGACCGCGTGCTGCCGGCGATGCTTGCGCGCGGCGGGTATCTCGCGGGCCTTGATCATTGGGTTCCGCCCCAGATCAGCTGCGATGACTTTCGCTACTACGTTGAGCGGCTCCAGAGCTACCGCGCCCCATGATGTCGCGGGCGGCATCAGTCCATCGGGCGATGTCGGTGGTGAAGCGGTCTATGTCCGACGACAAGGGAGTGAGCCCCGAGGTTCCAAGACGGTAGGCTCTGCCGCTGCACGCATCGACGATCCCTTCGAGCTTTGACCGCATCTGTGAATCGGAGGCAACGAGGACGTCGTTCGGGTGCACGGATACCGCGATTTCCTTCTCCTGCGGGAGTTGTCTCACCGTAACCTCGAGATCCGTCCATGGGCTGACCTCGAAGACGCCCAGGCTCTCGAGCCGCAGCAGGGACGACTGCAGCGGTGTCTGATTGCCACAGGAATGGACGCTCGCGATGCCTCCGTGGAAGTGTTCGATCTCAAGGTACCTTGGCAGGACGAACTCCTCAAAGAATTCGGGAGAGATGAACGGCACGTTGAGCCAGTCGTCGGAGATCGCAGCACGCGGCCGACTCAGCTGGAGATACTGTTCACGCTCTTCATACCAACGACAGCGCTGGAGCGTCAGAAAGCCAAGGAGCTCGTGCACGAAGCCAGGGCGCTCTGCAACATCGACCATGAGCTGCTCGTAGCCGCGCAACTCTACTGCGAGATCAAGGCAACCTCTGCCCCAGTCAGGGAAGACGATGTCGAGGCGACCGTCGGCGAGCTCAAGGAAGACCTCGTACCATTGGAGAATCCTGGGCATCCACCCGGAGGCGC
Source organism: Spirochaetaceae bacterium (assembly GCA_007118855.1). Lineage (GTDB taxonomy): Bacteria > Spirochaetota > Spirochaetia > DSM-27196 > SLST01 > SLST01. Next base: position 130 of record SKQU01000078.1, on the reverse strand, counting down.
GGAAGTCAACCGGCTCGAGCAGCCGACAATCGGGGGTCTGCCTCAGCGGATGGTCCGAGCTGAAGTTGGGGATTCCCTCGCTGGTGAACTGCAGGCAGATGCCAAGAAAGGTGTACTCGGGGTAGTGACT
>SKQU01000385.1 GCA_007118855.1 Spirochaetaceae bacterium | reverse complement strand
GGTGCCGTGAGCGCGCGTAGAGTAGGTGCCGGCCCGGGCGAGCCACTTCGGCGGTGGGGCGTGGGCGTAGCGACAGGAGGGATTACGACAGAATCGTGGACGTGGCATGTAACTCATTACGCCCGAAAAGGCTCTGGCGCTTCACTACTGCAGGGTGGATGACAGTTTACGCGCTCATACGCTACGATGGATCCGGAGGATACATGAAATACCGCTATCTGGGACGTTCGGGTCTGCTGGTGTCGCGCATCTGTCTGGGAACGATGACCTTCGGGAATGCGGAGTGGGGGTGCGATCAGAAGACCGCGTCGAAGATCGTTGACGCGTTCATCGACGCCGGCGGCAACTTCATGGACACGGCCGATATGTACAGCGCCGGAGGCTCGGAGGAGATGCTCGGCAAGGCGATTCAGGGCAAGCGCCGCGAAGAGCTTGTGATCGCGACCAAGTGCTGGTTTCCTACCGGCGACACTCCGAACGCCCGGGCGCTGTCGCGCAAGCACATCGAGGAGGCCTGCGAGGCGAGCCTCCAACGCATGGGGCTCGACTACGTCGATCTGTATCAGATTCACGGGCCGGACCCGTATACACCGATCGAGGAGACGATGGATGCGCTCGCCGGGCTCGTGCAGAGCGGCAAGGTCCGCTACGTGGGGTGCAGCAACCTCTACGGGTGGCAGATCGTCAAGGCCAACATGGTCGGCGAGCAGCTCGGTGGCGTGCGGTTCGTCAGCGCGCAGCACCTGTACAACCTTGTCCGACGCGACATTGAACGGGAGATCCTGCCGGCCTGCGACGACCAGGGCATGGGCATGATCTGCTGGAGCCCGCTCGCCAGCGGCATGCTCACCGGCAAGTACCGCGGACAGGAAGCCCCGGACCCGGAGAGCCGGTTCGGCAGGAATGCCGGACTCTACCTGCCGCGGTTCTGGCATGACGAGGCGATCGCGCTCGTCGAAGAGGTTGTGAAGGTAGCCGACGAGCTGGACAAGACGCCCGCGCAGGTCTCGCTTGCATGGCTGCTCGGCGACAGGCGGGTTACCGCACCGATCGTCGGCGCGCGAACCGTGGACCAGCTCCTCGATAATCTCGCTGCCGGCGACTACGACCTGCCCGGGGAGCTTCGCAACCGCCTCACGCAGACGATGCCGCTGCGCCACGGCTACCCGAAGGACTGGATGGACAGCGCCTTTCCCAACACCTTTCGGCACGCCGAGTTCGCGCCGGATCACGTCCAGCGGCTTCCGTAGCGCGGGATCACAGCTCGATCAGGTACATCGCTCCCAGCTCCCGGTAGAGATGGCTTGAGAGCCACTCGTCCGGATTGAGGTAGCGATGGCTTCGCATGCGCATGGGAGAGTTGACGATTACCCCGTCGGACCTGATGTGCGTGTCCGGGTCGGTCAGGTTCATCCACGCCTTCACGGCGCCCTTCGAGTAGTCGTAGTGGATGAACTCGACCGTGCCGCTCGAGTCCACCGAGAGCACGAGCCCCACGTGCGTCAGCAGGTCGTTCCACTTCTTGTCGCCGGCACGATCGTAGGTGTTGTCCCAGAAGATGAGATCCCCCGGCTGCGGCAGCTCGGAGTGGTAGAGCAGGTCGTGGTCGACCGCGATACCGTGCAGGCGCTGCACACCGCCTCCGGTGTAGCGCGGAAAGAGATCGACGAGCCGGATGCCGGCCATCGCGTAGATCGCGAGAATCGTTCCGGTGCAGTCGTTGTTGTAGCGGTGTCCGCGCACCACGAACTGCTGGGTTCGCAGGAGCTCCTCGGCCGCCGCGACGATCCGCATCTGGAGCTCCAACCGTTGCGGATCCGTCACCGCCGTGCGGGGCTCGTCGGGATCCGGACTCACGTCCGGTTTCGAAGGCACGCCCGGCTCGGGAGCGGCGACGGCGGTCGTCGTGACCCGGACTCGTGCGGCCGGTTCGTAGGCCCCGGTGGGGACTGACACGCAGTTTCCGGTCAGGACGACCACAGCAATGATGAGGGCCGACGCAGTACCGCAGAGGCGCAGCCGGCGGTTGGCGCGAGCCGTGTCTGGTCGATCCGGTTTATTCCGACTCATCTCGTCGGTTTTCATTATACGGCACCGCCCCGGGCTTCGCCACCCTTTCCCGCGGCGCTCTATTCCCTGCGGTTGCCCGTCTTTAGCAGGTACCGGTACGCGGAGAGCGCCGCCTTCGCGCCTTCACCAAGGGAAACGAGGATCTGTTCGTAGCCGTTGCCGGTGACGTCGCCGGCCGCGAAGAGGCCGGGCACGCCCGTGCGGTTCTCACCGTCGACCTTGAGGCTTCCGTTGCTCTCAAGGCCTATGCCCGATCCAACGAACCCCGTATTCGGCTCCGGTTCCGGTTCGACGAAGAAGCCGTCGGCCGCGATCGTCTGTTCGCCCGCGCTCGAGCTGACGACGACTTCACGCGCGTACTCGTCGCCGCGGAACTCCTTGATTGTCGCCTCCTCGATCACGGTGACGCGGTCGATCTCGCCGACACGTGCGAGGAGGTCGGGGCTGTAGCGGCCGCCGGCGAGGAGCGCCGTGGTTACCGCGTCGGCATGGATCGAGATCTCGAGTGTGGAGTCGAGCACGCGGTCGGTGTCGCCGGCGAGGAATACCCGCTTGCCCGCGAAGAGGTGCGAGTAGCTGATCGACGAGTAGCCGAGTCCGCGCGAGAGGAACTGTTTCTCCCCCGGCACCTCGATTCGCCGCAGATGGGTGCCGGTTGCGACGATCACCGCCCGGGCTCTTTCGGTCGAGCCGTCATCGAGCGTGCAGACAAAGGCACCGTCGGAAGCGGTGAGCTCCTTGACCCCGGCGAGCCGGTGAGAGTGACGCAGATACTCGAGCCGGTTCTTGTAGACCGTTACGAGCTCGTCGGCACGGATGGCCCCCGGCCCCTCGCTCTCGGGCAGGTGAACCGAGTAGTTGCTCTTGCCGCCGAGGTCCTTGCTGATGACGAGACAGTCAATCCGTTTCCGTGTGGCGTAGAGGGCGGCCGCAAGCCCCGCGGGCCCGGCCCCAATGATGATCAGGTCGCGCATTTGCTTCCACTATAGCAGGTTTCGCCTCTCTGACAACCGCCAACCGGCTCTCCGGGACGTATTTCACCGGCCGGCCGGGCCAAAGTCGGACGCTTGCACCTCCACCGTCCGCGTGCGGGTGGCGGGCGCGATCTCGACGGTGATCCGGAACCGGCCATCGTGCACGTCGAGCCCGGTGAGCTCGTAGGTGACCGTCTCGCCGGTGACCGGAACGATGACGGGGATCTCCTCGCCGTCTTCGAGAATCGTGGAGGCGTCAAGCACGTCGACCCCCGCGAGCGCAGAACCCCCCGCCGCGACAAAGAGGTACCAGATGTCGCGGCCGCTTCGATTGGCAACCCTCACCGTCGCGAGCGGCGGGTGGTCGTAGCCGCCCTCGAGATCCGCCGCGCCTATCTCCACCCGCGCCGACTGTCCCGTCCCGATCGGGTGATCCCAGAGCAGATATGCATCGCCAAGATGATCGACGGCGAGAATGTCATACGAGGAGACGCCGTCGGTGTGGAGGAAGAAATCGACGTCGCTACCCGCCGCCAGACGCCTCGCTCCGCCGAGCGCATCTGCTCCCCATTCGCGTGCCCCGCGAGGCGAGACGAACAGGTGCACGATCTCTCTGCCCGTACGGTTCGAGAAGGCCACGGGCTCCAGTAGGTGCGGCCGCGGCTCACCCGTCTGGACGCCGGCAGCAGCCACCCATGAGAGGAGCATGACCAATGCCGCGAGCCGTGACCAGGCGCCACTCACGAACCGGCGCCTCGAGCGAGCGGCGCGCCGAGCGAGCGGCGCATCCTTGCCGCGAACTCCACGTAGCGCGCCGCGGAGGCGGCAAGATCGTCGCGCTCGGCCGGACGCAGCGGGCGCAGCACCTTCGCCGGAACCCCGGCGACCACCATCCCCGTCGGGACGACCATCCCCGGCGTCACGAGCGCACCGGCCGCGACGATCGATCCCGTCTCGACAACCGCCCCGTCGAGTACGACCGCCCCGATCCCGATGAGCGTCTCGTCGCCGATCGTGCATCCGTGAAGCATGACGCCGTGTCCGCAGGTCACCCGGTCACCGATCAGAAGCGGATGCGTCTCGCGCGTCACGTGCAGCATCGAGTTGTCCTGGATATTGGTCCGGCTGCCGATCCGCACCGTATTCACATCGCCACGAACGGTGCAGTTGAACCAGATACTGCTGTCCTCGCCGACCGTGACCGCACCTACGACGACCGCGCCCGGCGCGATGAATACGTTGCGCCCGAGTGACGGGACCATGCCCTCGTACGGGTAGACGGTGCCTTCGTGATGTTCGTCCTGCATACGACGTCCCCGGGAGGCCTCCTCGTCAGTATACCACAAACCATGCCCACGCGCCGTGCCCACAAGTCGTGCACTTGCCTGCCTGGGGCATCGCAGGCATAATGTCGCGTCATGGAGAGGCTCGAGCTTCTGTCGTCGGTGGATCTGTTCTCCCAGCTCAGCCAGCGCGATCTGGCGGTGCTCGCCGGGCATGCGAGCTTCTATGACTTCGCTCCCGGCGAATGCGTGTTCGAGGCCGGGACGGCAGACCGGGAGCTCTTCGTCATCGATGAGGGCGAGGTCCGGATCGTGCGGACGGGAGACGACGGGCGTGAGCTCGATTTGGCCAGGTTCGTGGCCGGTGAGAGTTTTGGTGAACAGGACTTTCTCAGCGAGAGCCCCCGAACCGCGAGCGCCGTCAGCGACCGACAGAGCCGGATTCTCATCTTCCCCACGCGGGGAACGTCGCTCGACGCGGTCATGATGGAGCATCCCAAGCTGTTCGCGCGCGTGCTCCACCAGTTCCTCGTGATCGTGGCGGGCCGCATCCGTTCGACGAATCAGCTCGTCAGCGAGAACTCGAGCTGGGTGCAGGAGCTGCGCCAGCAGGTCTTCGGGGACAAGCTGACCGGGCTCTACTCGCGCACGTATCTCGATGACGAGCTGGGGGGGTTGCTCGCCCGCAATCGCGGAGAGGCGGGCCTCCTCATGGTCAAGCCGGACAACTTCAAACTGATCAACGACTCGTATGGCCACGAGGTGGGCGACCAGGCGCTGCGGATTCTCGCGAATCGCCTGAGGGCGATCCTTCGCGAGGGTGACGTGGCTGTGAGGTACCGCGGCAACGAGTTTGCCGTCGTAATTCCCTCGAGCGATGCCCGGGAGCTCGTCGCCCGGGCCGAGGAAATCCGCGAGCTGATGAGGCAGGCCGATCTGGGGCCGATCACCGGCGGCGCGGAGATTCCCCTGACGTTCAGCGTCGGCCTCGCCGTCTACCCGAAGCACGCCGGCGATGGTCCGACGCTGGTGACCTGCGCCCATGAGGCGGTGTTCGCGGCACGTGACGACGGTGGTGACCGTGTTCTGTGTCCGGCTCACAGTGCGGGGGGCTCATGATCAGAGCAGAGCTCCTCCATCGCGTCGACATGCTCTCGCAGCTCTCGTCCAATGAGCTGGAGATCTTCCAGGGGTTTCTCGAGGAGCTGCGCTGTGCGGCCCAGACGGTCGTGTTCCATCAGGGCGACGAAGGACGCGACCTCTACATCGTGGGCGAAGGACGAGTGGCCATCCGGGTTCGGGCGCCGGAGGGCGTTGACGTTGATGTGGCGGAGCTCGGACCGGGGAACTTCTTCGGGGAAATGGCGATCTTCGAGGACGCTCCCCGGTCGGCGACATGCGTCATGACCGGGGAGGGGCTGCTCTACCGGCTGCGCAAGGACGACTTCTTCTCGCTCATGGACCAGCACCCGAGCACGGCGATCAAGGTGCTGTACCGGATGGTGAACATCACAACCGGTCGGCTCACACAGACGAGCTCCTTTCTCTCTGATCTCGTGCAGTGGGGGGAGGGCGCCCGCAGGCGTGCGATCACCGACGACCTGACCGGGCTCTACAATCGCCGGCACCTCGACGGGATGCTCGAACAGCAGATCACCGAAGCAACCGTTCGCCGGAGCGTGTTCAGCGTGATCATGATGGACCTCGACCGGTTCCACGCGATCAACGACACCTACGGCCAGCAGTTCGGCGATGGGCTTATCGCCGCCGTCGCACGCCCGGTGCAGGAGGCGCTCGAGGAGACGGGTATCCCTGCCCGGTACGGCGGCGACGAGTTCACGATCATCCTGCCGGGGATGAATGCCCGCGATGCGTTGGAGCGTGCCGAGAAGATCCGTCTGGCGGTGGAGGCGCTCGAGATTGCCGCTCCCGACGGCGTCGTGCGCGTGACGACGAGTCAGGGCATCGCGGAGTTCCCCGCCCACGGGTCCACGCTGGAGGCGATCAAGCAGGCCGCCGACCGGGCGCTCTACCAGGCCAAGGACGCCGGCCGCAACTGCGCCGCGATCTACTCCGGCTGACCTCGCAGACCCACTGCAGCGACCTCCGGTGCGTCCGGGCTCATATGCGCATGGTCCTTCCCGGCGAGCAGTCCGCACGCCGCGCCAATGTCCTGGCCTCTGGACTCCCGGATCGTGGTGGTAATGCCGGACCGTTTCAGGATCCGCTGGTAGTGCTCGACCGCCGCCCGGGAGCTCGGCTGGAAGGAGGCCCCGGGAAAGGAGTTCCAGGGGATGAGGTTCACACGGGCCGGGATTCCGCGAATCAGATCGCGGACCGCCTCCGCCTGGTCGGGGCGGTCGGTCACGCCGTCGAGCATGACGACCTCGAATGACAGGCGCCGCCGGCCGGTCCCCGGGAAGGGCGGCAGGCCGAGCTGTGCCCGATGGCGCAGGAGCTCGAGGGTCGTGGCGACCGGGTGGCGGTTCTCGGCCGGGACGAGCGGCAGCCGCTCTTCGCGCCGCGCCGCGTGAAGGCTGATCGCGACGTTCACCTCGCTCTCGTCGAGCAGCCGCTCGAGATCCGGCAGGATGCCGACGGTTGAGACCGTGATGCGCCGCGGGCTCAATCCGTATCCCCACTCCCCGGTCAGAACGTCGAGGCTCTTCATGACCTCGTCGGTGTTGTCGAGCGGCTCCCCCATGCCCATATAGACGACGTGCGTCACGCGGTCTCGTTCGGGCAGGTTGCGGTACTGCCCGAGGATCTCCGCGGACGAGAGGTTCCAGCGAAGGCCCTTGCGGGCGGTGAGGCAGAACCTGCACCCGATGCGGCACCCGGCCTGGGTCGAGACGCAGAGGGTCAGCCGATCCTCGTCCGGGATGAGCGCGGATTCGTAGATATCGTCGCCGGGGGCGACCCAGGTATAGCGGCGCGTCCCGTCCCGGCTCTCCTCAACACTCTGCGGTCGCGGCGAATCAACCGAATACTCGTCGGCCCACCGCTCCCGAAGCTCGGAGGGCAGATTCGTCATGCCGGTGAGCGTGTCCGCGTGATGCCGGTAGAGCCACTGCGCGATCTGGCGTGCGCGGTAGTCGGGCAGGCGGTGCGAGCGCACGAGGTCGAGAAGGTCGCTGCGGGAGAGGCCGAACAGGTTCATCGGTCTAAGGTACGGGTGCTTCCCGCCGATGTGTAGGGCGAGCGCGCTGCCTACAGCGTGCCGGCCGCCTGGCGCTCGGTGAGGGTCTTCAGCATGTCCGCGGTCATCCGGTCAAGGTCGTACTCCGGCTCCCAGCCCCACTCAACCCGCGCGGCGTAGTCCTCGAGGGTATTCGGCCAGCTGTTTGCGATTGCCTGGCGAACCGGATCGACGTCGTAGTAGATCTCGAACTCGGGGATGTAACGTCGGATATACGCTGCCTGCTCTTCAGGGGAGAAGCTCATCGCGGTGACGTTGAAGGCGTTGCGATGGCGAAGGCGCGCGGGGTCGGCCTCCATGAGATCGATCGCGGCCTTGATGGCGTCCGGCATGTAGATCATGTCGAGATCAGTGTCGCCCTGCAGGAAGCAGGTATAGCGTCGGTCCCTGACGGCTGCATAATAGATGTCGACCGCGTAGTCGGTCGTGCCGCCGCCGGGCGGCGTAACGTTCGAGATGATGCCGGGAAAGCGTACACCGCGGGTGTCCACGCCGTACTTGAAGGCGTAGTAGTCGCAGAGGAGCTCGCCTGCGACCTTGGTCACGCCGTACATGGAGGTGGGACGCTGGATCGTGTCCTGCGGCGTGTAGTCCTTGGGCGTCTGAGGTCCGAAGGCCCCGATCGATGAGGGGGTGAAGACGCTCGCGCCCACCTCCCGCGCGATCTCGAGGACCGCGACCAGGCCGTCCATGTTGATCGACCAGGCGTCGTGCGGCCGTGCCTCCGCCACGGCGGACAGGAGCGCCGCGAGGTGGTAGATCCGCGTGATGCGCTCTTTGCGCACGATCTCGCGAAGACGCGTTCCGTCTCGTGCGTCGAGCTGATAGAATGGGCCGGGAAGGTCGTTCGCGGGTTCGCGCAGATCGGTGACGATCGTGGAGTGCTCACCGTATCTGTCCCGGAGTGCGACGGCGAGCTCTGAGCCGAGTTGCCCGAGTCCGCCGGTGATGAGGATGCGCTCGCTCATATGCTCCCTTCTCACGATCGCTTTGACGACCGGCTATGGGTTCATTATAATGAACCTTATCGTATAGTATGATGATCGGCGGTCGAGGTCAAGGCCGCCGGCAGGAGGAGTCATGAAGCCCGTGCCCCCGCCCAAGATCGGCTCGAACATCCAGCGGATGCGCAAGGAACAGGGCCTCACGCTCGAGGGGCTCGCCGAGCGAAGCGGCGTTTCCAAGGCGATGCTCAGCCAGATCGAGTCGGACAAGGTGAACCCCACCGTGCTCACCATCTGGAAGATCGCCCGCGGTCTGGAAGTCGAGCTCGACGCGATTCTCAAGGGAAGCTGGGAGCCGGCACGGAAGTTCTCCGTCACCCGGCACCAGGATGTGGTGGTGCTCGATACGCCGGGCAAGGGTCCGCACATCGAGGTCTACTCGCCGCTCTCGATGGCCGAGGACCTGGAGATCTACCACCTGACCTTCGACCCGGGGACCGAGCTCGTTTCCGGTGCGCACGCGCCGCGGGCGGAGGAGTACCTCACGGTGCTCGAAGGCCGGGTGCGCGTGGAGGCGGGCGAGAAGAGCGCCGAGCTCGAGAGCGGTGATTTCATCATCTACCACTGCGACATCGATCACGTGATCGAGAATCCGCACAAGGAGCAGGCCCGGGTGCAGATGGTCGTCCGGTTCCACCGCAAGCACTACGCCTAGCCAGCCGCGGCCGCAGCCGCCGAGAGGAGGAATGTATGGGCACACGACTGCCGGAAGGGGCAATCTTCGACCTCGACGGGGTGATCACGGACACGGCGGTCATCCATTTCCGCGCCTGGAAGAAGACCTTTGACGACCTGCTCGAGCAGCGCGAAGGGGAGGGCTTTCGTCCCTTTGAGCACGATGAGGACTACGTTCCCTACGTCGACGGGAAGCCGCGCTATGACGGCGTGTCGAGTTTTCTCGAGTCGCGCGGGATCGAGCTGCCCTACGGAGATGCCTCCGACGAGCCGGGGTTCGCCACCGTCTGCGCCGTCGGCAACACCAAGAACAAACGGTTCCGCGAGCTCGTGCAGAGCGGAGACATTCCCGTGTTCGAGTCGACGATGAAGCTCGTGGAGGATCTGCTCGAGCGGGGCGTACGCTGCGGCGTTGCGAGCTCGAGCCGCAACTGCCGCTTCGTCCTCGAGGAGGGGGGCCTGCTCGGCCGGTTCGGCACGGTCGTGGACGGCACCGACAGCCACGAGCTCGGCCTTGCCGGGAAACCGGCGCCCGATATCTTCGTCACGGCCTGCGAACGGCTCGGCGTCGCCCCCGAGCGCAGCATGATGGTCGAGGACGCCTACTCAGGAGTGGAGGCCGGCCGCAACGGGAACTTCGCACTGGTGCTCGGGGTCGCGCGGACTCTGGACGCGGAGACTCTCCACGATCTGGGCGCCCACATCGTCGTCACTGATCTTGAGGAGATCGATATCGGCCGAATCGAGGAGTGGTTCGGCAGTCTGGATTAACCGACTAGAAGTCGCCCCGGTTGCGGTCGTGGTTGCGCCTTCTTTGCGGCCTTCGCCGTCCGTAGGAGCCGCGCCAGATCTTTCCCTTGCGTGAGCGTCTATCGCCTCGTCCCATGAGTCCTCCAGCGACAATGGTACGGCATCCGACCGCTTTGGCCAAGTGGCGCGAAAGTGTATGCTGATCGCATGCAAGAACCCATGGTGAAGTTCATCCTGATTCTGATCGCGCTCGCCGCGCTCGCCTTCGGCGGCCTGTTGCTGGTGATCCCCGAATGGTACGTCACGTTCTCCGACGGCGACTCGACGAACATCGGCTGGCTGCGCTTCATCGGCGCGGGGATCGTCTCGCTGCAGGGATTCGGTCTCGCGGTCGTGTCGGTCCGGCGCCGTGGTACGAACCTGCTGCTCGCGCTGATCGCGCTGGTGAGCACCATCCAGACCGGTGTGCTGTGGTACGTCGTCATCGGCGACGAGTTGAGCGTCGAGGCGATGTGGACCGTGATCGTGCCGGGCGTTGCCGCCGCAGCCGGAGTGGTCCTCCTGTGGGCCGCCTGGGCGTCCCGGCGATCGAGCGCACGGGCTCCCGGCGCCGCGGCCGAACCCGCGCCGGCCGAACCCGCGCCGGTGGACGAGTATCCGGGCGACCGTCGTTGACTGTCACGGACCCTGCAGGGTCGATGACACTTCACTGATGCCAACCGTCTCGAGCAGCCTCATCCAGTTCTCCGGCAGCCCGAGCCGAACCATGACCGGCTCGCCGTCGCGCGGGTGGCGAAAGGAGAGCTCCGTCGCGCGGAGATAGAGGTGCTTCTCACCGGTCTTCGCGGTCGCCCACCGGTTGTAGTTCTTGTCGCCGTGCTTCGTGTCGCCGAGCACGGGGTGGTTGATGCGGTGCAGATGCCGGCGGGCCTGGTGCGTGCGGCCGGTGTGCAGCGTGAGCTCGACGAGGCTGAACCACCCTTCCTCGTAGCGCCCGATCGGCTCGGCGACCCGGCCGCCGGCGATCGTCCGGTAGTCGGTCCTGGCCGCAACCTCCTCGCCGTTCGCCGGTTGCTCGAGCGGCACCGTGATCGACCCTTGGTCTTGCGTGTGACCGCGTACGATCGCCAGGTACCGCTTTCCCACTTCGCGATCACGAAACTGCCTCGAGAGCTCGCGCGCGGCGTCAGGCGTTCGGGCGAGCACCATCGCGCCGGTGGTCATGCGATCGAGGCGGTGCACGTTCGCGACACCCGGATAGCGGCGGCGCAGCAGGTCCACGACCGTGGGGGCCGCGGGGTCGCGCGGGTGCGGATGAGTCAGCATCGCCGCCGGCTTGTCGATGATGATGATCTGCTCGTCGGCGTGGACGATCGTGATGGGCCCGCAGGTGGTCTCCTCGGACGTGGATCGGTGGGTGCTCACGCGACAAGCCTGGCAGAATCGGGGCGGCTTGACAAACGGCCCGATTGGACGGAGCCTCCGCCCATGACCTTTCGGCAGTTCCTGCTCGTGGTGGAGATCCGCACGAAGATCATCAGCGTCTCAACCTACCTGCTCGCGACGTTCTACGCCGTGGCCGCAGGCGCATCCATCTCGCCGCTGACGGCCGTGCTGCTCGCGGTCGCGGTACTGTGCGTCGACATGGGAACGACCGCGTTCAACACCTTCTACGACTACGTGCGGGGCGTCGACTCGCCGCTTCTCACCGTGGAGCCGGACAAGGTGCTCCTGCATGAGGGCGTCGCGCCGGCGCATGCATTGCTCGCCTCGCTCGCGCTCTATGCAGTGGCGGCGGCCACGGGATTCGCGGTCGCCGCGCTCACCTCGTGGTGGATCATCGCCGCCGGGGTCGTATGCATGCTCGTCGGCTTCTTCTACAACGGAGGGCCGCTGCCCATCTCGCGGACCCCGTTCGGCGAGCTCTTCGCGGGGGGATTTCTCGGCGCGGTACTCTTTCTCGTGGTCTACCACGTGCATGCCGGCGAGGTGACGCTTCAGGCGCTCCTCGCGTCGGTCCCGAGCACGCTGCTCATCGCCGCGGTACTCATGCTCAACAATACCTGCGACATCGACGGCGACCGGGCGGCAGGCCGTCGCACGCTCTCCATCGTGATCGGGCCGCGGGGCGCGCCGTTTCTGGTGGATCTCCTCTGCGCCGGATCGTACATCGTGCTCGCGGTCGTGATCTTCGCCGAAGGCGCGGTCACGTTGGAGGCAGCGGCGGACGGCGCGTCGGCCGCACGCATCGCCGCGCACGCGCTCCACGCCGCGCTCGTGGGCACCAGCGCGGCCATGCTCGCCGGGATGCACCGGCGCGGGTACTCCCACGCGACGAAACACCGGAACATGGCCGCGATGATGCGGATCGTTATCGTGTACACGGCGGTCTACGCCGCCATGCTCGCGCTCGCCGCGTAGCGCGACGGTTCCCGGGCGCTAGAAGTCCCGCGGCAGCGGCTGCGGCTGGTCGCACGGCTGTTTGATCTCGTAGCGCGCGCCCTTGTCGGCCGCGATGTGGATGCCGTGCATGATCTCCAGGACGTGTCCCGTGAGCTCACCGGATGCGCGGTGCGGCCGTTTTCTGTTGACCGCGTCGGCGAGGTCGGCGACGCCCAGGCCCCGGCTGTTCTCCCGGTACCCGTGGGAGAAGGGGATCTCGTGCCAGTGGTCGTCGCCGGGGCGCCGGACGGTGATCGGCCCGCCGAAGGCGTTCGGGTCCGGGACGCAGAGTGAGCCCTCGGTCCCGTAGATCTCGATCCGCGGCAGATTGGCGGCCCAGACGTCGAAGCTCGTGATGATCGTGCCGATCGCGCCCTTCGCGAACTCGAGGGTTCCCACCACGTGGGTCGGGACCTCCACATCGACGACCGTACCGTTCAGCGGCTCGCTCGTGATCGTGCGCTGCGGGAAGGTGGTCTGCGTCGCGCCGGCGACCCGTTCCACCGGCCCCATGAGGTTGACGAGGGCAGTCAGGTAGTAGGGACCCATGTCGAACATGGGGCCGCCTCCGCGCTTGTAGTAGAACTCCGGCGCCGGGTGCCAGCTCTCGTGGCCGTGGCAGACCATGAAGGCGGTCGCCGCGATGGGCCTGCCGATCCATCCGTCGTCGATCAGCTTGCGGCAGGTCTGAATGCCTGCCCCCAGGAACGTGTCCGGAGCTCCTCCCACGCGGACTCCCTTCTTCTGCGCCGCTTCGAGCAGGCGCTTCGCCTCGTCGAGCTCGATGCACAGCGGCTTCTCCACGTAGACGTGCT
>SKQU01000274.1 GCA_007118855.1 Spirochaetaceae bacterium | reverse complement strand
TCAGGAGCGTCGCGGGACGGATTGACGTGCTCGTCAACAACGCCGGGATCACCCGCGACAACCTCATCCAGAAGATGACCGACGACGAATGGAACGCGGTGATCGCGGTGAACCTCACCGGCGTCTTCAACATGGCGCGCGCGGTGGGGCCGCTCATGATGGAGCAGGGTGAGGGCGCGATCGTCAACATGGCGAGCATCGTCGCGCTCACCGGCAACGTGGGGCAGTCGAACTACGCCGCAACGAAGGGCGGGGTGGTTTCGCTGACGAAGACCTGGGCGAAAGAGTTCGCCCGCAAGGGCGCGAAGGTACGGGTAAACGCGATCGCCCCGGGCTTCATCCGCACGCCCATGACGGAGAAGGTGCCTGAGAAGATCCTGGACGCGATGATTGGCAAGACGCTCCTGGGCAGGATGGGGGAGCCGGAGGACGTCGCGAGCGTCGCGCTCTGGCTCGCGAGCGACGCGGCGAGCTTCGTGACCGCGCAGGTCATCAGCGTCGATGGAGGCCTGGTCATCTAGGACCGGGTCAGTGAACGGCAGACGAGGAAAAAGAATGGCGGACTGGACGGCAGCGTACGACGGGAAACTGCGGAGCATGGAGGAGGCGATTCGTGCGCTTCCAAAGCGCGCGGCTGTAGTGATGGGGATGGCGTCGATGGAGAGCCAGGGATTCATGTCCCGGATCCACGACTTCGCCGATCACTTCGAGCACCTTCGCGTGCTCTCCTGTCTCAACATGCAGAGCTACCCCTTCTGCGAGGACCCGCGGTACGAAGGCAGATTCATGAACGAGAACTGGTTCTTCGGCCCGTCCAACCGCCAGGCTGCGAAGCTCGGGTACCGCCTCGTGGAGTACATCCCCAACAACCTCCACCAGGCGGGAGGCAACAAGATCCGTGCGCTCAAGGCACAAGGCGCGACCATCGTCTACTGGGGTCCGGTCACTCCCATGAGCGAGGCGAACGGTTTCCTCAACCTGGGTCTGTCGAACGTCTACGAGGGCGAGATGATCGACGCCGCGGACATCGTCGTGCTGGAGGTGAACTCGAAGGTTCCCGTCCTGCACGGCGACACGCAGGTCCACATCAGCCAGGCCGACGCGGTGGTCGAGTTCGACGCCGAGATTCCCACCATCCCGGTGCTCGAGCCCGGGCCGGTGGAAGAGGAGATCGCCGCCCACATCGCGCGGCTCGTCGGCGACGGCACGACGCTCCAGATAGGGATCGGCACGATCCCCAACGCCGTCGCGGCGCTCCTGTCCGGGAAGAAGGACCTGGGGATCCACACCGAGATGTTCACCGAGAGCATGATCGACCTCTTCGACTCCGGCGCGATCACGAACCGCAGGAAGTCGCTGTGGCCCGGCAAGTTCGTCTTCACCTTCGCGCTCGGGACGACACGGATGTACGAGTGGCTCAACGACAACCCGGCCGTGCTCGAGCTGCGCGGAAGCTACGTGAACGATCCCTACGTCATCGCGCAGAACGACAACATGGTGAGCATCAATACGGCGATCACCGTCGACCTCACCGGGCAGGTCTGCTCGGAGTCGCTGGGGACCGTGCAGTACTCGGGGACTGGCGGCCAGCTCGACACGCATCGCGGCGCGCAGAAGGCGAAGAACGGGAAGGGGATCATCGCGCTGCGCTCCACGGCGAAGAAGGGATCGCTCTCCACGATCGTCCCGGTGCTTCCGGAAGGATCGGCCGTCACGGTCCCGCGACAGGATCTCGACTGGGTCGCCACCGAGTACGGCGCGGTGCAGCTGCTCGGCCGCACGGTGAGCGAACGCGCGGAGGCGCTCATCTCCATCGCGCACCCGGATTTCCGCACCGAGCTCACCGCCGCCGCGGAGAAGCTCGGCTACCTGTAGGAGGAATCATGAGTACGGTCTACATCGTCGCGGCGCGCAGGACCGCGATAGGCGCGTTCGGCGGCGGCTTCAAGGGCACGCCGGCGCCCCGGCTCGCCTCTCGAGCGATCGCCGCGGTGATCGAGGAGTCGCGGGTCGATCCCGGCTCGCTCGATGAGGTCATCGTCGGCAATGTTCTGGGGAACGGACAGGGAATGGGGCCCGGCCGACAGGCGTCCATCTACGCAGGCGTTCCCGCGTCGGTCCCCGCCTACTCGGTCAACATCCTCTGCGGCAGCGGCATGAAGTCGATCATGCTCGCAGCCGACGCGATCCGCTCGGGCGAGGCGAAGCTCTGCGTCGCGGCCGGGATGGAGAACATGAGCATGGCGCCGTTCACCGTGCCGGCCGCCGTGCGGTGGGGCAGCAAGCTCGGGAGCCTTCAGATGGAGGACAGCCTGCTCCAGGACGGCCTGACCGACGTCTTCAATGACTATCATATGGGCGTCACGGCGGAGAATGTCGCGAAGAAACACGCGATCACCCGTGAGGCGCAGGACGCTTTCGCGGCGGAGAGCCAGCGACGCGCCGCCGAGGCGCGCTCAGCCGGCCGCTTCACGGACGAGATCGTCCCGGTTGAGGTGCAGGAGCGGAAGAAGACGGTTGTGGTGGATACCGACGAGCATGTCCGCCCGGAAACCACCGCCGAGTCGCTTGCGAGCCTGCGGCCTGCCTTCGACAAGGAGGGCACCGTGACCGCCGGCAACGCCTCCGGCATCAACGACGGCGCCGCGGCGCTTCTCCTCGCCTCAGAGGAGGCCGTGCGTGAGCACGGCCTCAACCCCATCGCCGAGCTCGTCGCCTGGTCCCAGGCCGCGGTCGATCCGGCGTGGATGGGGCTCGGCCCGGTACCCGCGATTCGCAAGGTGCTCGGCAAAGCCGGATTGGCGCTCCGCGAGATCGAGCTCATCGAGCTCAACGAGGCGTTCGCCGCGCAGAGCCTCGGCGTCCTGCAGGAGCTCGCGGCGGAGCACGACGAGACGGTGGAGGCGCTCCTCGAGCGCACGAACGTCAACGGCGGGGCGATCGCGCTCGGGCATCCGATCGGGGCGAGCGGCGCGCGGATCACGGTGACGCTCCTCCACGAGATGGCACGCCGCGACTGTCGAGTCGGGCTCGCCTCGCTCTGTATAGGCGGCGGCATGGGGACCGCGCTCGTCGTAAGGAGACAACCAAAATGACAGGGATCACCGAACGCCCAATCAGCGTCCGTGGGAAGTCAATCCACGTCCGGTCGACGGAGGCGCGCGACGGATCCTGGCCGACGCTCCTCTGCGTCCACGGGAACCTGGGAAGCGGCCGCTGGTTCGAAGCGCTTCTCGCCGACTATCCGGGCGCCGCGGTGGCGCCGGATCTGCCCAACTTCGCGGAGAGCGACCACATCGACGGGTGCGCCATGCCCGACTACGCCGACTGGCTCGCCGCGATCGCAGACGAGCTCGGCGTCGGCGCGGGAGGACCTCACGGGCGCGCAGTCGTCGTGGGCCACAGCCTTGGGGGCGCCGTCGCGATGGAGCTCCTGTGCCTGCGGCCGCAGATCGTCAGCCGGCTGATCCTCGTCGACTCCTCGCCGGTCGAAGGGCTCCACACGCCAAAGGAGCACTACCCGGCGATCGAAGCGTACAAGGCGGACAAGGCAGTGCTCGCCTCAGCGCTCAAGGGCATGGTTCCCACGCTCGCCGACGCCGAGCTCTTCGCGCTCCTCGTAGACGACGCATGGAAGATGAACCGCGACTGCTTCATCGGCCATGCCGAAGCGCTCGGGCACGCCGATTACCGCGAGCGGCTGAAGGACTCGCGCGTACCGGTCCACGTCG
>SKQU01000210.1 GCA_007118855.1 Spirochaetaceae bacterium | reverse complement strand
GCAACGAGTTGAGTTTGCTCTCTTCGCTGTCCGACCGCGAGGTGAGCACGACCGGCACCGCCGCGCCCGCGACGATGCCGGCGGTCCGCGCGTGTGCGAAACCGGTCAGCGCCTTGTAGAGCACGTTGGCGGCGTCAATGTTCGGCATCACGAGGATGTCCGCGACGCCGGCGACTCTGCCCGCGATCCCCTTGGTCGCGGCCGCCTCAGCCGAGATCGCGACGTCGAGGCCGAACGGTCCGTCGATCTTGAACCGTGGATCGCCGGCGAACTCTGCGACCACCTCCGCGGCTTCCCGGGTGCTGATCACCTTGTCGCTGACCTTTTCAACCGGCGCGACCATGGCGATCCGCGGGGTCTCCATCCCGAGCGCGGTCGCGCAGGCAAGCGCATTGAGCACGATCAACCGCTTCTGGGCCGCACTCGGGTACGTCGTGATCGCCGCGTCGGTGACGAGAAAGAGCCGGTCGAACCCGTCGACATCGCAGAGCGCCACGTGACTGAGAAGCCCGCCGGCGGGCGCGAGTCCCAGTTCGCGGTTGAGGATCGACCGGACGAAATCCGACGTCTGCACGAGGCCTTTCATCAGCACCTGCGCTTCACCGCGCGCGGCCATCTCGGCCGCCCGGGCGCAGGCGCTCACGGGGTCAACCGCCTGGACGAGACTCACCGACGCCGGATCCATGCCATGGTCGTGCGCAAGCCGGCTCACCTCGTCACGCGGCCCGATCAGGGCGAAACGCGCGAGGCCGGTCTCAACCGCGACACGGATGCACCCGAGGATCTCCGGATTGTTCGCCATGGGAACTGCGACCGTTGGAATCGCGCCGTGAGCGAGAGCCGCCAGGCGATCTTCGAGCAGCGTGGAGATCCGGTTCGCCCGCACCGCGGTCCGTGTCGCTGCGCCTTCATTCATAGCAGCGCACCTCGCGATCACCGCAGAGGGCGGCAAGCGCCGCGGCGGCGAGCGAGACCATCTCGCGCTCGCCCGGTATGACGACAATCTCTCCGAGGTAGTCGATCCGGCGGCTCACCTCACCCACCACGAACTCATCGTGAGCGAGCCCTCCGGTCAGCACGATCGCATCGATCGCGCCGCAGAGCGTCGCCCCGTGCGAGGCGATGTCCTTTGCGATCTGGTAGCACATCGCGGCGAGGACCAGTCGCGCGTCCTGGTCGCCTGCATCCATCCGGGAGCGCACATCGCGCACGTCGTTCGTCCCGCAGTACGCGACCAGGCCGCCGGAACCGGTGAGCATCCGCTTCACAGTGGGAAGATCCCGGTCGACGGACACCGTGAGCTCGGCGAGCTGTCCGGCCGGCACGGTGCCCGCCCGCTCCGGAGAGAACGGGCCCTCTCCGTCGAGCGCGTTGTTCACGTCGATCACACGCCCGTCCCGATGCGCGCCCACCGAGATGCCGCCGCCCATGTGCGCGACGATCAGGCTGCTCGACTCGTAGGAACGCCCGAGCCTGCGGCACGCCTCGCGAGCCGCGGACTTCTGGTTGAGCGCGTGGAAGATGCTCCTGCGCGGCAGCTCGGGAAGGCCGCTGAGGCGCGCGAGGTCGTCGAGCTCGTCCACGACCACCGGGTCCGCGATGAAGGCGGGACACCCGGCGGCCTGCGCGACTTCTCTCGCGAGGAGTGCCCCCAGGTTCGACGCGTGAGCCCCGTGCCGCGCCGATCGCAGGTCTTCGACCATCGTCTCGTTCACCGCGTAGACGCCGCTCTGAAGCGGCTTCAGTAGCCCCCCCCGCCCGATCACGGCGTCGAGCGCCGTGAGCTCGATCCCGTGCTCACGGACGAACCCGTCGATCGCGGCGCGCCTCAAGGGCGCCTGGGCCGCGATGGTCGCGTACGTGGCGAGCTCGGTCGTGCCGTGGGCGCGTGTGTCGGCGCATGCTTCGGTGGAACCCACGAAGAACGAGATCTTGGTCGAGGTCGACCCCGGGTTGATCACCAGGATGCGTGCGGTGTCGCGCATCAGCTCTACCGGCGCGCCTGACCGGCCGGCAGACGGATCGGGTTCTTCGCGACGTAGTCGAGCGCCGCGTCGACCATCCGCAGGTTGAGCTTCTCCAGCCTCTTCCGCTTCAGTGAATGCGGAATGACATGCCGGATCGTCTCGGGTGAAGGGAACCCTTCGAGCGCGGCGTAGGCGGTGAGCATGACCACGTTCGCGGCGCCCAGGAATCCGAGCTCCTGCGCGATATCCGAGGCCGGAACAGGGTAGAACCGGAGGTCGTCCCGCTCGGCCTCACGCGGCACGATGGAAGAGTTCGCGATGATCAGACCTCCCGGCACGACACTCCGTTCGAAGGCGTCGAGCGAGGGACCGTTCATCGCGAGCAGGGTCGTTGGATCATCGACGAGCGGTGAGCCGATCTCGTCGACGCTGACGATCACGCTCGCGTTCGCGGTCCCGCCGCGCATCTCCGGTCCGTACGACGGGAGCCAGGTCGCGTGCAGACCGCTGGTGATCGCACAGTTGGCGAGCAGTACCCCCGCCGACAGAACACCCTGCCCACCGAATCCCGCGATCTTCACCCGCTGCTCGGCTATGTCGTGCACCCGCAGATCGTCCGGAAAATCGTGCCGGCTCGAGAGCAGCGAGTGGAGGTCCTCATCGTCGAGCCACAGACCGGACGCGGCGTCCGCTGCGCCGGCGGCGGCCCGGGGCTCGCCGGCGGCAGCCCGGGGCTCGCCTGCGCCGTCGCGGAAGTTCCTGACCGGATAGGCGTGTTCGAGCGTGTCGACGATCCACCTTCTCGCCTCGCTCGGGCTCATCTTCCAGTTGACGGGGCACGGTGAGAGGATCTCGACGAAGCTGAACCCCTTCTTCTCGATCTGGTTGCGCAGCGCCTTGCGCACCGCAGCGCGCGTCTTCATCGTCCGTTTCCCGTCGGCAAGCGAGACCCGTTCGACGAAGACCGGCGTTGACAGGGCGTCAATGAGCTCGGCCATGCCGATGGGGCTGCCGTCGCGGGCTTCGCACCGCCCGCCCGGGGTCGTCGTCGTCTGCTGACCGATCAGCGTTGTGGGGGCCATCTGACCGCCGGTCATCCCGTAGATGGCGTTGTTCACGAAGAAGACGGTGATGTTTTCGCCGCGGTTCGCCGCGTGGATGATCTCCGCCGTCCCGATCCCGGCCAGGTCGCCGTCGCCCTGATAGCTGATGATGATCGACTCCGGGTTGACGCGACGCAGGCCGGTTGCGACGGCCGGCGCCCGCCCGTGCGCGCACTGGATGTTGCCCGTGTCAAAGTAGTAGTAGCCGAAGACGCTGCATCCGACCGGGCTGCAGAAGATGGTTCGATCCTGGACCCCGAACTCGTCAATCGCCTCGGCGATGAGCTTGTGCACGGTCCCGTGGCCGCAGCCCGGACAGTAGTGCGTGGTGCGCTGGCCGGCTCCCTTGCGCTCGAAGGTATCGTAGAAGCTTCCGGGCTTCGCGTGCTTGACCATGGCTCCTCCTAACGAAGCGTCGTGAGCATCGGGATCAGCTCCCGGGCACGATCCACGACGAGGTCTGTCGTGGGCACCTCACCGCCAAGCCAGTTGAGGCGGTGCACGGTTGCCGAATCGAGAACGGCGAGTTGTACGTCGTCTGCCATCATGCCGTCGCTCAGCTCCACAACCGCGATGTCGCGCACCGTGCCGCGAGCGAGCTCTGCGAGACGTGCACGCGGGAAGGGAAAAAGCGTCCTGGGACGAAGCAGTCCGGCACGAACGCCCGTCCGTCGCAGCCGCTGCGCGGCGCTGATCGCCACGCGTGCGCTGATTCCGTAGGCCACGAAGAGCAGCTCGGCGTCCTCGACGTCGACTTCCTGCCAGTCGGTGTACTCTGATGCGATCTGATCGTACTTCGCACGCAGATGCCAGTTGTGATCGCCCTGTTCGGCGGTGCTCATGTGGATCGACGAGATCAGGTTGCCCCGGCTCTGCGCGTCCCCGTAGAGCGCCCACGGCTTGCGCTCGCCGTGGATCGCCCTCTCCGGGAGCTCGACCGGTTCCATCATCTGCCCGACGTACGCATCGCTGAGCAGGAAGACCGTGACGCGGTAGAGGTCGGCGAGATTGAAGGCGCGATACGTGAGATCGCACATCTCCTGGGCGGAATTGGGAGCGTACACGACGTTGCGGTAATTGCCGTGCCCGCCGCCCTTGACCACGGCATTGTAGTCGCTCTGCTCCGGCCAGATGTTTCCGAGCCCCGGTCCGGCGCGCTGGACGTCGACGATCACGCAGGGCAGCTCCGCGCCGGCAATATAGGAGATGCCCTCAGCCATGAGGCTGATGCCGGGGCCGCTCGACGCGGTCATGGCCCGGGCGCCCGCGCCGGCCGCGCCGTAGATCATATTGACGGCGGCGACTTCGCTTTCGGCCTGCAGGAAGTGTCGACCGCTTGCGGGAAACAGCTCTGCGGCGGCGTGCGCGATCTCACTGGCAGGGGTGATGGGGTACCCGAAGAAATGGGTTGCTCCACCGAGCAGGGCGCCGTAGACGACCGCCTCGTTTCCCTTCATGAGCTGTCTCACTCCGCACCTCCCGGCACCGCGCCTTCAGCAACAGGCTCGTCCCGGTAGACCGTGATCGCCTCGGGCTCCGGACACGCGTAGTAGCACAAGCCGCAGGCGGTGCACGTGTGCTTCACGAACCGTGCGTACTGGTATCCGAGTGTGTTGATCTCGTTCCCCATCTCCAGACAGTCGTGCGGACAGGTCTCAACGCACAGACGGCAGCCCTTGCAGAGATCGGCCTCTACGTGAGCGTAGTTCGTACCCATTCAGATCCCTCCAAAGGCGTCGTCGTCGATGCCGTACCCGAAGAAGTTGATCCTGTTGACCTCCTCCTGCACCCTCTGCGGGGCCCCGCCCACGACGATGCGATGGTCCGGGCAGCCCAGTCGTGCGCATACGGCAATAGTGTTCTCGTTCCCCGGCAGATGGAATACCAGGCTGCGTCTTGAGTCGCACTCCATGAGACCGCACTCACGCTCGACGACGAGCGAGACGTCGCAGTGAGGGCAGTGCGCGTCGGCATACTCAAGCGGATGCGAGGGGTCCGCCATGAAATTGTACAGCTTCGCATGGCTTCCCCAATACGCGTCGATGAAGATCAGGCCTCTGCCGCCCGCACGTCTGACGGCGATCGAGATGGACGGCTCGTCGTGAATCCGGACGGTATCGACCATCAGCGAATGGCCCTTCGGACAGGAGAGCTCCTCCACGACGAGAAACTCCTCCTCGTGCCGATGGATGAACTTCATCCCCTCAGGCAGCACCTCGAGGAACTCCCGCGGTATCTTGCGGTGGATCAACTGCATATGACTACCTTTCTCGTAATTGTGGACCGGTTTCCCGCCTGTGTCAAATCCGCAGCAGCAGCGCCCGCAGGGGGCGCCCTTCACCCGTCCGCGGCGGAGATGGTGGCAACCGCCGCGAGGATTGACGCGCGATGCTCGCGATACCGTGCGACCGGTCCCGCGGCCTCGGCGATGAGGATGTCCTCACCGTTGACGACGATCGCGACGAGGTAGTGCCAGTCCTCCTCTCCCATGGGAGCGAGCCACTCGAACGAAACGCCGGGCCCGGCGGGCGCGACGAACTCCTCCCGTGCGGCGAGCAGGTATCCGGTCTCGACCAGGTGCCGTTCGAGCGCGGCGGCCCAGAACTCGAGGGTCTGAACGGGCTCGTTCGCCGCCCGGCGCAGACGAAAGGCGACGCCGTCGGGTGACACGGTACTCGGCAGGCGGGTATCCCGGTATGCGGCGAAGCCGTCAGGAACCTCGACCGAGGGCGCGGTCACGCATCCGGCCAGGAGCACGAGGCAGAGGACGATCGCGGTCCCCGGCATGGTGGCTTTCATCGGCTGCCTCCGTACATCTCGTCGACGAACCGGTAGAGGTCGACGGTGTTGATCCAGGCGAAGGACGAGGGAACGCGTTCGGGGATCGAGCGCCGCAGCGCCGTCAGCGAAATCTCCACCCGCGCGTAGGCGGCGTCGTTGACGATGGCGCGCCGGCGGCCCACGAAGCCCTCGATCTCCTGGTTGAGCGAACGAAGCTCGCGCTCGAAGGCGAGCGTGGCGCTCACCCCGGAGTCGGAAAGATACTCGAGAATCCGGTCGAGGGCCTCGCGTCGAGCGGCGATCGCGGCCTCCACGTCACGAAGCTCGGCCGACAGATCCGTAGCCGCCGGATGGTATGCGAGCAGCTCGTCGCCGGATTCGGTCATCGCGTCGCGCAGATCGGCCAGGGCGTGATCCGGTATGCGGAGGACCACGCGATCGAGGGAGTGGTAGGTGAAGTATCCGCCGTTCGCTTCGGCCCAGCCCGAGAGCCGTTCGCCGGCCGCGTCACGATCGCCGGTAATCACCCGGGCGCTCACGCTCACCGCGAGGAGCGGACCGCCGGACCCGGCGCTCGCAACCGTCTCAGCGGGCATTGGCATTGCGACCCCGAGCCCGAGCGCGGCGAGCACGAGGACCCAACCTGGTGAGGTTCTCACGCTCATAGCCTGCCTCCTTCAATCATCGCCGTGATCAGCGGCATGAGCGTCTCGCGGGCATCCGGCGTGGGCAGGAAGACCTCCAGGACGACGAGCTCCTCCTCGCGCACGGTGACGAGCACGAAGTAGTGGTGCGCGACCGCGTCGCGACCGACAAGCTCAACCCCCTCGAACGAGCCGAGTGTCACGGGAGAGACGGTCTGATAGAACGGCTCCAGGTGATACGCAAGCGCCTGAGCCCAGAAACCGGGACTCCCGGCCGGATCGTTCGGTCGGGCGCCTGCGCGGATACGCGACCCGTCCGCCGCCTCGGCGTGAATGCGCCTGCCGGTCTGGAAGGCCGCGAACGAATCCGGCAGCGTCAGGGGGATATCGCGCGCCGCGGCGGGAATGGTCGTCTGCAGCGGATCGAGACGGGCGATCCAGCGGAAGGGTATGCGATCGCGAACAGGGCCGCTCGCCTGCATCCGCGGCACAAGCCGGACGGAGATCCGGGAGAATGCGACCAGATCCGCGAGCGAGGCCAGTGAGCTTCGAAGGCGCTCGGCCTCCTCGGTAAGTCGTCGGATTTCCCGCAGAATAGCAACCCGCTCGGACGCCTCCTCTGCGCGCGCGAGCAGGACGTAGAGACGGTCGCGGGAACGCTCGGCGATTTCGAGCCGTCGCTCGAGATCGGCGTACTGCTCGGTGACGTCCGCAGTCTCAACCGAGCGGGCGAGCAGGCTTCCCTCGCGCTCGATCCGCCGCATCGCGTCCGCGAAACGCACCGCGGGCACGCGCACGACGAGCCCGTCGTCACCGGAACGCTCGACGTGCCCGCGGATCTCCTCCACATACTCGATGATCGACTGACGGGCGGCGTCCACACGCGCGACCGATAACTCGAGCGCCCCGGAGTAGACGCGCACGCGTGCAACCGTCGGATCCGGCTGTGCAGGGTCGCCCGGACGGCTCACGGTGAAGGCCGCAGCGTCTGACTCGGCAACCGACCGCATCCTCGCCCCCGCCTCGGCCTCCACGGCCGCTGCGGGAGAGTCGGCTGCCTCCAACGGGTGAGCGACGGGAGCCCCCCGCCCGGCGTACGCGGCCTCATATGCGCCAAACCCGGCGCATGCTGAGAACAGCACGACCAGGACGAGCGCGAGCACCGCCAGGCGAACGCGCGCAATTGAGTGTGCCATACGGCAAGTATACCCCATAACCGATGGTTCGACCCTTGAGTCACGTGCGAGCAGCGCAGGTTCTGCCTGTAACCAGCCGAGAGGATCGGTGTTATCAATCGAGATGTCTCGAGGAGGGCACATGGCCGACAAGCCTGTCAAGAAGTCTTCCGGTCCGACCCCTGCCAAGCCTGCGGGCGGCAAGGTCGGCAAGAAGAAGGCTCCCACGAAGCGGAAGTAGCTTCGCGGATCCCCAGACCCGGCCCGGGCTGCGGCCCGGGCCGTATCCCTCCGGGGCCGTATCCCTCCCGGGCAGTACCGCCCCCAGGAAACAACCGTCCATACCGGCATTTCGTCGTTCTTCGTGTTGACCATTCGCGGCGCAAAGCAGTAGTGTTACGCGGCGCTGCAGTGCAGCGCGGAGTCGAGATCGCGCCTCGAACCAATACCCCCTGATAATCCTTGTCGCTCCAACCAGATCGGTCCGGACGAGGAGGTTTCCGTGGACATGCTCAAGCGACTGCTTCCCTACCTGCGGCGTCATTCCAGATTGCTCACGATCGGACTGCTCGGGATGGGAGTCTTCACCGGCCTCTCGCTCGCGCAGCCGCTGTTCATGCGGTACCTGTTCAATGACGTGGTGGAAGTCGAGCGGTGGGAGCTGCTGCCGGCGGTGGTGGTGCTGATTGCCGCCGCCCCCTTCGTAGCGAGCGCAGTGCAGTTCCTGAACCACCGAATCATCATGAGGGCCGGGTACGGTCTCATATCCGACGTGCGGCTGGACATGTACGAACGCATCCTCGCGCTCTCCATGAAGTACCATCAGGACAACTCCTCCGGCATCCTCGTCAACCGGCTGATGGACGACGTCAGCATGATCCAGCGGCTCATCACCGGCGATACGGTTACACTGTTCATAGATCTGATCATCTTCGGTGTCTCAATGGCGGTCGTCTTCACGATCGCCCCCGTCCTGGGATTGGTCCTCCTGGTCACGCTTGTGCTCTACGTCTTCGCGTACCGCGGCTTCGCGTCACAGATCCGTACGCGCAGCACCTCGTACCGCCGCATGCAGGACACCATCTCTGAACGCCTGCAGGAGACAATCGCGGGCGTAAGGCACGTCCGCATCTACAACCGTGAGCTGCTGGAGAACACGAGCTTCGTGGCGCGCACCGAACAGAGTCTGGACCACGCACTGCACAGCCGTCTGAGCTCCGTCGGACTGGGAACCGCCTGTACGCTGATCGCGGGATTCGGCAGCGCCGCGGTGATGATCATCGGACTCATCCAGGTGCTGCAGGGCCGACTCCAGTACGGTGATGTGTTCGCCGTGAACAACTTCGTCTGGATGGCGCTGAACCCGGCGATCAGGATCACCAATATGGCCGGCCAGCTGACCGAGACCTTCGTGTCGGTCAGACGCGTCGTGGAGGTGCTCGACGAAGTACCCTCCGTGCAGTCGCCGCCGCAGGCGCCTGACCTGGTTCGCCGAGAAGGCGTCGTGGAGTTCGACGAGGTGTACTTCGCCTACACTCCGGAGAATCCGCTCTACCGCGGGCTCAACCTGACCGTTCCCTCCGGATCCACCGTAGCCCTCGTGGGGCACACCGGGTGCGGCAAGACGACGCTCACGACCCTCCTGATGCGCCACTGGGACGTGCAGCGAGGCGAGATCAGAATCGACGGGCAGGACATCTCCACGGTCGACCTGCGGTCGCTGCGGCGCGCCTTCGGGGTCGTGCTGCAGGACCCGATCGTCTTTGACGGCACCTTCCGCGAGAACATCGCCTACGGCTGGCACGACGCGCCGCAAGCCCTCGTCGATGAGGCCGCACGCGCGGCGGAGCTCGGCGACCTGGTCACCAGGCTTCCTGACGGATACGACACGATCATCGGGACGCACGGGGTGAAGCTCTCAGTGGGCGAGAAGCAGCGCGTCTCTATCGCCCGCGCGATTCTCAAGGACCCGCTGATCCTGATAATGGACGAGGCGACGAGCAGTCTGGACAGTGAGTCGGAGGCGCTGATCCAGCGGGCGCTCGAGCGGGTGCTGCGCGGCAGAACCAGTTTCGTAGTCGCGCACCGGCTGTCCACGATCACCAAGGCCGACATGATCGTCGTGATGGATGCCGGAGCCATCATCGAGCTGGGGCGCCATGAGGAGCTCCTGCAGATACCGGGAGGCCATTACCGGGGCCTCTACGAGGAGCTGCAGGGACAGGTGAAGGAGAGGACGACATGACCGGGTACGCCACCCGGAGAGCGCAGCGGGCCCGTGCAGAGCGCCTGATGGACGATCTGCTGAAGGACAGCGAGAACTACGACGGCAAGATCGGCAAGGACCTCTCGCGGCTCTGGCACGACTACCTTCGCGAGTACCGCGCGCCCATCCTCTGGTCGCTGGTCATCACGCTCATCTGGAGCACGCACGGGTACATCTTCGCGCTCGCGACGCAGTTCCTCGTGGACGACGTGATCAAGCTGGGAACCGGCATACCGGTGACTCTGGAGGAGCAGCTTCCCGGCTTCTACCTCTGGGCGGCGATCGTCCTGGGAACGTGGACCGGAGTCGTCGTAACCCAATGGGCGAGAAGCCGCCTGATCCTGGGCGTCGGGCAGGCGCTCATCTACAAACTGCGAACCGAACTGCACGAGAAGCTGCAGGCGCTGCACATCGGCTATTTCGAGCGTCAGGAGACCGGCAAGATCATGAGCCGGGTGCTCGAAGATGTCTGGGTCATCCGCGACTGGTCAACGACGCACGCGGTCAACGTGCTCGCCGCGGTCTTCCAGCTGCTGGTTGGAGTGGGGATCGCACTCTGGGTCAACTGGGGGCTGACGCTGCTGGTACTGGCAAGCCTGCCGCTCTACTTCTGGGCGTTCGTCCGGATCCAGCCCGTCATCCGTCGCCTCAGCATCGCGATGCGCCGGCTGAATGCCGGCATGTACGCGAGAAGCCAGGAGCGGATCGCTGCGGTGTCGCTGGTGAAGGCGTTCGACCAGGAGCGCCGCGAGACGCTCGACTTCCGGCAGCGGATGAACAATTTCGTCCGGCTGGCGATGCGGGTGATCAACTACCAGGGAGGGATGGTCGCGCTCGCCGGC
Source organism: Spirochaetaceae bacterium (assembly GCA_007118855.1). Lineage (GTDB taxonomy): Bacteria > Spirochaetota > Spirochaetia > DSM-27196 > SLST01 > SLST01. The sequence continues at coordinate 2,503 of SKQU01000210.1, read as the reverse complement.
GCGATCACCGCCGTGACGACGGGTGTGGTGATCTACATGGGATTCTCCTGGGTCCAGGCGGGCCGGTTGACCGTGGGCGAGGTCGTGTTCTTCATGAACGTGATGCCCCGGCTGTTCATGCAGATCAACACGCTCAGCAGCGTCTATGTCCAGATCCAGTCGGTCTTCGTCATCATCAAGCGGGTCTTCAACCTGCTCGACGAGCCGGTGGATGTCACCCCGGGTCACACCGAGCTCAGCAAGATCGACGGCCGGGTCCTCTTTGAGAACGTCACCTTCTTCTACCCGGGCCAGACCGACTCCTCACTCCGGGATGTCTCGTTCGAGATCCAGCCTGGGCAGAAGGTCGCGCTGATGGGACCCTCCGGCGCGGGCAAGTCGACCGTGTTCAACCTGATTCTCCGCTTCTACGACCCGTACCGCGGCGCAGTCTACATTGACGGGATCAATCTCGTGAACGCCGACCCGGGATCTGTCCGACGCCACGCGGTCATGGTCCAGCAGGAGCCGGTAGTCTTCTCCGGCACCATCGCAGAGAATATCGTCTACGGACGAGACGGCGCGAGGCCGAGTGAGATCATGGAGGCTTCACGGCAGGCCGAGCTTCACGATTTCATCATGACCCTGCCGGTGAAGTACGAGACCGAGGTCGGGCAGAACGGCATCTCGCTCTCCGGCGGTCAGAAGCAACGGCTGGCGCTTGCCACGGCACTGCTGACGAAACCGGAGATTCTCCTGCTCGACGACACGACGAGCGCGCTCGACGCCGAGACCGAGGCGCGGATCCGGGCAACGCTCAACCGGGTGCAGGAGGGACGCACGAGCATCATCATCACGCAGCGCATCGCCACGGCGCGTGGCTGTGATCGTATTATTGTCCTGGACCGGGGCCGGATCGTGCAGGAGGGTACCCATGCCGATCTCAAGGACCGGGAAGGATTCTACCGGAGGGTATTCCTCCAGCAGGAATCACTCTAAGGGAGGGAGCGCCACAATGCTCGGGAAGAAACAGAGTCGCGACACGCGGAGCAGGCAGAGCCAGCTTCCCAAGGACCAGAAGCTCGCCGAGGAGATCGACGAGCTGACATCATCGAGCGACCGGCGCGAGCTCATGCGCGCCGATACCGAGGTCAAGGAAGTCGTCAGCAAGGCGACCAAGACGGATATCCGCAACATCATGCTGATCGATCAGGGCCGCTGCCCGGTGTGCGCGGCACGGACGGAGAACTTCCTGTTCACCGTCGTGTGTCCGTCCTGCGGTTGGTTCCGCCGCGATGTTCCGAACCGCGGCAGTGCGGTCGTGCACCTCGACAACGAAGGCAGCATCGAATGCGACTACGTCCATCACGGGAGTCGTGACGAGTTTCTCTGCATCCGTGACGGGGTCGTGATCTCCGAGCTGATGCGCAGCGAGGTGAACCGCATCGACTATGTCTGGGCCGAAGGAGAGCTCGATGAGGCGCGGACGCTGTCGCGACGCATGAAGAACGGTATCTGTTCGTGGTGCGAGTCGGACCTGTCAGAGAGCCCGACGGAAGACCATAGCGAGGACTTCGTCGCATTCGGCGCGTACCAGGAGCGCTACGTCTTCTGCTGCGAGAAATGCCAGCGCTCATTCCGCAGGCACTTCCCCGCACGCGTCCACCGTAACTGCTACGAGGTCGACTGCAATCAGTGCAACCTTTGCATCAAACGGTACGACACGCACGGGTTCAGACGGAACATCCTGACCTGAGATCTACCGGATCAGGATGAACTCCACACGCCGGTTCTTCCAGCGCTCCTCCAGATCCGTGTGCGGTACGATTGGCTCGGTCCCGCCTCGTCCGAGCGTGGAGATTCTGCGCTCGGCGATGCCGTACTCGATCAGCGCGGCCTTCACCGCGTCCGCACGGGCGAGGCTCAGCGGTTGCAGCTCTTCACGCTCCTCGCGGTCGGTTCCCGTCACGTTCACCGCGTGCCCCTCTATCCGGATGCTGTACGTGCCATAGCGGTCGAAGATCTCGGCCAGCCTCTTGAGGATCGCGAGGTTTCTCGCCCCGCGCTCGCTGTCCGGGTCGACCACCAGCTCCGGACTGTCCGGCGCGAAGGTGATGTTCGCGATCTGGACACGCAACCGGTCGCCGTCGCGAATGACCAGGATGTCAACGGGGATGATCCCCTCGACGATGGTGGTATTCCCCAGGACGTCGCTCACCGTGAACCGGTAGGGATAGTCCTCCGCGGACATCACGAGATCGCCGTCGGCCGCCCGGCCGTCCCAGATGATCTCGTCGGCGGGCATCCCGCGACCGCTGAACTCGTTGAAGAAGCGATTGTTCCGGTCGAGGATCTCAAACCGCCAGGCCTGTATGGGGCTCGCGTCGCGCACGTCGAGCCGTATGCGAAGCTCGTCGTCCACCCCGTCATTGTCCGGCGAGAAGGGTACCGGGTCGAGCGTGACGCTGGCCTGCGGCGGCGATATGTCGATCATCACCGGGGTCGAGCTCACCCGGGGGCGATT
>SKQU01000104.1 GCA_007118855.1 Spirochaetaceae bacterium | reverse complement strand
TCCATGTGCTCGACGTAGAGCGGTCCCATGATCTGCTTCAGCTCGTCGGCGAGCTCGAAGGCGATGATCTTCGCCGGGTTGGGAAGGCGGTCCATCATGTTCGTGATGCCGCCGAGCTTGAGCGCCTCGGTGATCGTCTCCCACCCGTACTGGATGAGGCGCGAGGCGTACCCCGCCTCAACCCCTTCCTCGATCATCTTGTCGAAGCAGAGCAGCGACCCGGTCTGCAGCATCCCGCACAGGATCGTCTGCTCGCCCATCAGATCCGACTTGACCTCCGCGACGAAGGAGGAGCCGAGCACCCCCGCCCGGTCGCCTCCGGTGCCCACCGCGTACGCCTTGGCGATCTCGAAGCCGTCGCCGGCGGGGTCGTTCTCCTCGTGCACGGCGATCAGCGTCGGGACGCCGAACCCGCGCTTGTACTCCTCGCGTACCTCGGAGCCGGGCGCCTTGGGCGCGACCATGATCACGGTCAGGTCGTCGCGAATCTGCATCCCCTCCTCCACGATGTTGAACCCGTGCGAATAGAGCAGGCAGGCGCCCTTCTTCATGAGCGGCATGATCGAGGTGATGACCGGGGTGTGCTGCTTGTCCGGCGTGAGGTTCGCCACGAGGTCGGCCTTGGGGATCATCTCCTCCTGGGTACCCACGTCGAACCCATTCTCCGTCGCGTTGACGTACGACTGGCGCTTCTCCCTGATGGCGTTCTCGCGAAGCGCGTACGCGACGTCGAGGCCGCTGTCACGAAGGTTGAGGCCCTGGTTCAGCCCCTGTGCGCCGCACCCGACAATCACGATCTTCCTGTCGACGAGTTTCTCCACACCGGAGAACTCGCTCGGGTCGAGCAACCTGCACGTTCCCAACTGTTCAATCTGCCGCCGAAACGGCAGCGAAGAGAAATAGTTCATTCCCATCCGTCCTTTTCACTGGTCTCGTATCAGGTGCGAAGCCTACCCGTTTCTGAGCGCCCCTGTCAAATTGTCCGTCTCAGCCGGCGAGGTAGCCGTGATCCGGCAGCAGATCGTTCTCGCGCAGCAGCCTGACGGCGGCCTCCACGAGGTCGGCCGGAGCGGTCGAGCCGTCGCGGTAGCGCGGCCCGGCGACCTTGGAGGCCCGCGGCCCGTGCGCCATGATGTGGTCCATGAGCTTCGCCGAGTTCGCGAAGGCGTTTCCGTGGGCGAAGTCCTCAACGAGCGCAAAGGCACCGGCGACGACGCGGTCGACGCGAGCCGCGAGCTGCTTCTCTTCGCGTCCCGCGGCCGCCGCGTCGACGAGCGTGCGCAGACTCGGCGCGAGCCAGTTCGCCGTGCTCAGGAGAAACCCGTCGTAGGGGCCGCGCGGCTTGATCCAGCCCGAGTAGCCGAGCTCCGCTCCGCGCACGAGGACCACGCCACCGAAGGAGCGTCCCGACCGCGCGATCGTATCCGTGCCGCTCGAGTCCTTGAGCATCAGGAAGTTCGCATACCGGGAGGCGAGATCCTCAATCGTCAGCGGGGAGATCTCGTTCTTCGTGATCTGCGGAAGCTGGTAGATCACGGTGGCGAAGCTGCGCTCGAGGATCGCCTCAAGGGATCTCGAGATCTCGGACTGCGAGACGCTCGCGCCCCGGGGTGCGCAGACAACGACCCCGGTAACGTCGCCGAACGCCTTGCCGCGGGACAGCGAAGTCAGCGACGACTGCATCTCGTCGAGCGCGGCCTCGAGCACCCCCACGAGCACTGCAAGCCCGTGCCTGGCCGCGTCGGGGACGACCGAGGCGACGAGCGCCCGTTTCTCGTCCGCGGTCTGCTGCCACCCGTCGCCGGTGGAGCCGGGCAGGAGAATCCCGCCGATGTGCGGCGCGAGGAAATGGAGGTGCGCCGCGGCGCGTTCCACGTCGATCGACCCGTCCGCGCGGTAGTGGGTGACGGTGGGGCACCAGAGCGTCGGCACGCCTTGCCGAAAGAGCTCCGTGAGGATCTGCCGACGCTGAGTCTCCGTATTCGCCTTCTTCGCGTCGCCCGCCATGGGACCATGGTATCACACGCGGCGCGAGAGGCGAACCCCGCCGGTCTACCCGAACAGCGGGACGATTGCCATCAACACGCCGGCCGCGACCGCCGAGCCGATCACCCCGGCCACGTTCGGCCCCATCGCGTGCATGAGCAGGTGGTTGTCCGGGTTGGACTCCTGCCCGATCTTGTTCGCCACGCGGGCGGCCATGGGCACCGCGGATACGCCGGCTGCGCCGATGATCGGGTTGATCGGGTGCTTGCTTGCCACGTTCATGAGCTTGGCCAGGAGGACGCCGGATGCGGTGCCGATCGCAAAGGCGACCAGGCCGAGCACCAGGATGCCGAGCGTCTCCACGGTGAGGAACTCCGCGGCAGAAAGGCGCGAACCCACGGCGAGTCCGAGCAGGATCGTCACGATGTTGATGAGCTCGTTCTGCGCGGCCTTGGCGAGCCGGTCGGTGACGCCGCACTCCTTGATGAGATTGCCGAACATCAACGCCCCGATCAGCGGCGTCGCGGTGGGCAGGAGCACAATACAGATAAGGAGCACGACGATGGGAAAGAGTATCCGTTCGACTCTCGAGACCTCCCGCAGCTGCTCCATCTTGATCGAACGTTCCTTCTTCGACGTCAGCGCGCGTACGATCGGAGGCTGGATGATCGGGACGAGCGCCATATAGGAGTAGGCGGCCACGGCGATCGAGCCGAGCAGATCAGGGGAGAGCCTGGTCGCGAGGAAGATCGCGGTGGGACCGTCGGCACCCCCGATGATCGCGATCGCCGACGCGTCGGCGATCGAAAAATCGATCGCCGGCAACCGGCCAAGGCCGAGCGCTCCGAGCAGCGTGGCGAATATGCCGAACTGCGCGGCGGCTCCCAGGAGCGCGGTGCGCGGGTTCGCAAGCAGCGGTCCGAAATCGGTGAGCGCCCCCACTCCTATGAAGATGAACAGCGGGAAGAGCCCCGTGGCGATGCCGAACCCGTAGATCTGCCCAAGGAAGCCGCCGGCTTCAGCGATGCCCACGAAGGGAACGTTCGCGAGGATCCCGCCGAATCCGATGGGTACGAGCAGCAGCGGCTCGAACCGTTTGCTGACTGCAAGGTAGATGAGCCCGAGCCCCACCGCGATCATGATGATCTGCTGCCAGGTGAACCCGGCGATGCCGGTCGACAGCCACAGCTCGTGAATTGCGGCAAGCGTACTCATGATTCCCTGACGGTGGCCACGACGTCGTCTTTCTTGATCTGGTCGCCCGGGGCAAATCGAATCGAGTCGACGATCCCCGACACCGGTGCGGTCAGGGGAGTCTCCATCTTCATGCTCTCGAGGATGACGACGGTCGCGCCCTTCTGAACCGGCGATCCGGACGGCACCTCCACCTTGAACAGGAGCGCAGGGAAGGGCGCGGGCATCTCGTGCACGGCGCCGCCGGTTTCCCGCGGCGCCGTCGCGGTAGCCGTCGCCCCGTTTCCGTCGGCGGAGGCAATCTTCACATCATAGGGCACACCGTCGACAAGCGTACGGCCGCCGTCAATGGCGACCTCGTGCCGCACACCGTTGACCGTAACCGACCACGGCCCTGCCCCGGCGGTACTTCCGGCGGACGCGGACTGCGCGGCTTCCGGCTCTTTCTTCCGCACGTTCTTTCTCGCCTCGCCCTTGAGAAAGGCGATCCCCTTCTCGCGACAGGTGGCCGCGATGAAGACATTCTCGTCGCTGTGCGGGAGCCCCGCGTCGTCGAGCATCTTCTTCGCAGCGTCGACGCCCCGGTTCGGGTCCTCATCGTTGATGTCTATAGGGGCGCGCTCGGTCGGCTCGAGCCCCATGAGCTCGGAGGCGATCTTCACGATCTCCGGATCGGGTGGAATAGGCGTCTTCCCGTAGTAGCCGAGCACCATCTTGCCGTACCCGTCGGCCATGCGCGTCCAGGGGCCGAACATCACGTTGTTGAAGGCCTGCTGGAAGTAGAACTGGCTGACCGGGGTCACCGACGTGCCGAATCCCCCGCGTGCAACGACCTCGGTCATCGCCGCGATGACCTCCGGATAACGGTCGAGGATCTCATTGTCGCGCATCATCTGGGTATTGGCCGTGAGCGCGCCTCCCGGCATGGGGGAGAAGAGGATACTCGGCTGCACGGCGAGCGCCTCCGGCGGCTCGTAGTACTCGTCGAGGCACTCGCGGAAGAGCTGCTCGACCTCGCGGATCTTCACCGGGTCGATCCCCAGGTCGTACTCGGTGCCGTTGAGCGCCTGCCAGAGCGTGAGGAGATCCGGCTGGCAGGTACCGCCGGATACCGGGTCGAGCGAACAGTCGACCTGGTTCGCCCCTGCGTTGATCGCGCTCACGTACTGCTGGATACTGAGACCCGCCGACTCGTGGCTGTGGAAGACGATGTACGCATCATCGCCGAGCAGCTTGCGCGCGCGACGGATCGATTCATGCACGACCGACGGTGCGGTCGTTCCCGACGCGTCCTTGAAACAGACCGAGCTGAAGGTGATGCCGGCATCGAGGATGCTGCGAAGCACCTGCTCGTAGAAGTCGGGATCGTGCGCTCCGGAGAGACCGGGAGGCAGCCCCATCATGGTCACACAGACCTCGTGGTTGAGCCCTGCATCCACGATGCACTTGCCGGAATAGACCAGGTTGTTGACGTCGTTCAGCGCGTCGAAATTCCTGATCGTCGACACCCCGTGCTTCTTGAACATCCTCGCGTGCAGGTCGATGATGTCGCGCGACTGCGACTCGAGCCCCACGACGTTGATCCCTCGCGAGAGGGTCTGCAGGTCCGCATCCGGCCCGGCTTTCTCGCGCAAGGTGTCCATCATCTCGAACGCGTCTTCGTTGCAGTAGAAGTAGAGCGACTGGAACCGCGCCCCTCCGCCTACCTCCAGGTGGGTGAGCCCCGCCTCGACGGCTGCCTCATAGGCCGGAAGAAAGTCTTCCGTGCTCACGCGCGCGCCGAAGAACGACTGGAATCCGTCACGGAACGCCGTGATCATGCTGTTGACGCGCTTCATGTGCCCCTCTTTGAATCAGGCGTCGACTCATCGAGCGTTCCGCCTCGTGCATGGATCGACGCGATCACCGCCGCGATCGCCGCCGTGTCGAGCCCTCCGCCGCTCGAAGGAAGCCGCAGAGCGACGATCCGCAGCAACGTCATGGCGAGTACGAGCACGATCAGGAAGGCGAACACCGTCAGCATTCCTACTATGGTGATGGTCAGTCCACCTGCCAAGTCACTACCTCGCTTTGCCGGGATTCGTAGATACTACAAAAAGGAGCGACAAACCACAAGCTTTGTGCGGCTCCTTTGCGCCTCGCGCCGATGTCGCGTACCATACGGGGCGCATGAAACCCGTGAATCACCACCCGGAGCGGACCCGGAATCTCGTCGAGCTCAATGTCGCGGTCGTCCTGATTGGAGGGACGACGCTGTTCGCAAAGATCATAGACCTCCCCATTCCCTACGTGATATTCGGCAGGTCCGCGGTCGCAGCGGTTGCGATTCTCCTCTTTTCCGCCGTGAAGCGATCGTCGGTTCGCCCCCGGCGGCACGGCGATCTCACGGTGCTGCTCGGCATGGGGGTCCTCCTCGCGGTGCACTGGGTGACGTACTTCCAGGCGATCCGCGTGAGCACCGTGGCGATCGGCACGATCAGTCTGCACACGTATCCAATAATCACGGTTCTCGCGGAGCCCTTTGTCAACCGTACCCGTCTGAGGGCGGCCGACGCAGCGCTCGCTCTGGTCGTCCTCGCAGGCATCGTCGTGCTCGTTCCGGAGTTCTCGCTCGTGACCGCAATCACCCGGGGTGTCCTTTGGGGCGTCGCCTCGGCTATCCTCTTCACCATCAGGAATCTCGTCGTCCGCCGATTCGTGCAGCGTTACGCGGGATCGACCCTGATGCTCTACCAGACCGCGGTCTCCGCCGCTGTGCTCTTTCCCTACGTTCTTCTGACAGGCGGCACTGCGGCGACGATCGGCGAATGGCCTTTGCTCCTGCTGCTCGGGACGGTGTTCACCGCGCTCACGCATTCGCTCTACGCCGGCAGTCTGCGCACGCTTCCGGCGAAGACCGTCGCGATTATCGCCACGCTGCTGCCACTCTACTCAGCCATACTCGCCCTCCTGATCCTCGGTGAGGTGCCTTCGATCCGCACGATCGTCGGCGGGCTCATCGTCCTGGGAGCGGTCATGGTGGAGACGGTGCGGGCGTCAGGAGGACCGGCACGACGAACCGAGACTGATGGGACGACAGGCGGTCGTTGACGGGTGGTCCTTCAGCAGGTATCGTGGACTATCACACATCACGCTGACATACGATGGAAACGACAACACAGGCGACTGATCCGGATCGGGTCAGCGATCCCGGTGGTGCTTCTCCTGTTCGCGGCCGGGTGCGGTAATCGAGACTCCTCAGCGCCCGACCCGGGCGACGGGCCGGCCGAGGCCCGTTTCACGATCGAGCCGGAGCATCTCGACGAGCCGTACGAGAACGCTCGGCTCGGGACCTCATTCCGACCGCCGGCCGGTTGGAGGCCGCTCGATGCCGAGCAGCGCGACCGGATCGCGACGGCTCTGCTCGCGGTGCAGGACGACGGCCGCTACCGGCTCGATCTTGTGGACCTCTTCCTCCGGACAGAGACGATGAGCTTCGCCGCGGTGTCACGGATCACTCAAGGCGGGGACCCGGTCCGTAACGCCGCCAGATACGTCGAGGACTTTCTCGAGCTGCTCGGCCCCGAAGATGAAGATCAGCTGCGTGCACGCTCGGACTTCTCGGTGAACGGCATACCCGTCACGCAGATCCGCCACCTCCAGAGCGGCCGGGTGAGCTTCACCCTCGTGTTCCCGGCCGCAGACGGCACCCTCCTGCAGCTCAACTACTCCATTCCGCCTCCGGCCTACGAAGAAGAGGGCGCAAAACTCGAATCGTCGGTCGGCACTATCAGGCATGTCGGGGAGGACGGATAATGAAGATTACGGTCTGGAACGAGTTCCGCCACGAACGAACCGACGAGGCGGTTCGAGCGGTCTACCCGCACGGGATACACCGGGCGATCGCCGACCATCTCGCCTCGATCGAGGGGTTCGAACCTGCCACCGCAACGCTCGACGAACCGGAACACGGGCTGCCGCAGGCGCTCATCGACTCGACCGACGTCCTGCTGTGGTGGGGTCACATCGCGCACGGCGAGGTCAGCGATGAAGTCGCCGAGCGGGTGCAGAGCGCGGTCCACCGGGGCATGGGCCTGATCGCCCTGCACTCGGCGCACTATTCGAAGCCGCTGAAGCGGCTGCTCGGAACGAGCTGCGGACTGTCCTGGCGCGAAGACGATCTGCACGAACGCCTCTGGGTCGTAGACCCGACGCATCCGATCGCGGCCGGCGTCGATCGCTACTTCGAGATCCCGAAGACCGAGATGTACGGCGAGTTCTTCGACGTACCATGCCCGGATGAGCTTGTCTTCATCAGCTGGTTCGCTGGGGGCGAGGTGTTTCGAAGCGGCATGGTCTGGAAGCGCGGGCGCGGGCGGGTCTTCTACTTTCGCCCCGGCCATGAGACCCTGCCCATCTACTACCAACCGGAGGTCCTGCGGGTCATCGTCAACGCGTGCCGCTACCTCGGACCGCGCGACACCGCGACGGTCACCGGAATCGGAGCGGCGCCCCAGGCAAAGGTCTCTCCGGAGGCCGGCCGTTAGGTCATGCCGAGCTTCTCGAGCTTCGGCGCGATCACGATCCGGCAGTAACCGGCGCCGGGGTTCCTGTCGTAGTAGTCGCTGTGGTACGCCTCCGCCGCGTAGAATCGGTCAAGCGGTTCTATCTCGGTGACGACATCTGCGGCCCCGGCGTCGACCTCCGCACGGACACGCTCGGCAGCGGCGCGCTGCTCCCCGTCCTCGTAGAGGATGATCGATCTATACTGCGTACCGACGTCGTTTCCCTGGCGGTTGAGTGTCGTGGGATCGTGCGCCCGGAAGAACAGCCGCAGCACCTCCTCGAGCGCAATCACCGCCGGGTCGAACTCGACGCGAACGACTTCGGCGTGGCCCGTGGCGCCGGTGCATACCTCCTCGTACGTGGGGTTCACGGCCGTCCCACCAGCATAGCCGGGTGCCGCCGCGATCACCCCTTCGGTCCGCTTGAACACCGCCTCGAGACACCAGAAACACCCGCCGCCGAGTGTGATTGATTGTGCAGCCATTGATCTCCCCTGTCGACGGTCAAGATACTCCTCCCGGGCGTCGGACGTCGACCGGCAACGAGCCCTACCCCCGGTGCCGGCCCTTGTGTTACGATCCCGCACGATGTCAAGCGATAAGGCCCTTGCGTTGCGCCTCGCACACGCCATTCTCGCAGACTCGCACGCCGCCGGCGCGACGGTCGCGGCAGCGACCCGCGAGCTTGCCGCCTGCGGCAAGCTCGCCGACTGGTTGAGCCTGCTCGAGCGGGTCCGCCGGCTCGCGGCAGAGCGTACCGACCGTGCGGCGGCCGAACCGCCGGCCGAACCGCCATCGCTTGCGAAGCGAGGCGATGAGCCCGGCACCGTCGATCTGCCCTTTGACACCGTCGCTGTGGCCGACGCCTATGCGTCGCTGCAACCGGAACAACAGCGCCTGCTGCGGGACACCCTGACCTGCCGCCGAAGCGGTGAGGTGGATCCCGCCGAGCTCGCGGAGGCGCTGCGCCGTCTTGCCCGAACGGTTACGCAGCGGAGCCTGCCCGCGAACGAGGACATCCCGTGAACGCCTGCCCGGACGCGGCCGCAAGGGCCGCGCGAGCGATCCTGACCCGCGAGCACGTGCCGCACAGCGACGCGCAGGCGCGCGCGTACGCGCAGACCTTCTACTCGCTGGCCGCGCTGCTTCCGGCGAGCGAGCCGGCCGGAGAACCCGCGCCACCGCGTGAAGACGCCACGCACGGCGAGGAACCGGCCGGGAGACCGGCCGCGGAGCGAGGCACCCGGGGCCGGCGCGTGCGCGCCGGCCTGGTGGGCCTCGTCCTCCTTGTAGCGATCGCTGCGGTCGGGCTCGCCTTCCTGCTCCTGCCGCGCGACAGGTTCGATCCCCGCGGAGCGATCTATCTCGAACCGACCGCGGCGGCTCCCGCCGCGCGCGGCGTGGCGCTCCTCGCCGACGGGCAACTGCTCCTGTACGCCTCAGGACTTTCCGAACTCGAGCGCGGGTATCGCTACGTGCTGTGGAGCGTCGAGTCCGGAGCGTATCGCCGGATCGGCAGCGTCGTGGGGCTGGGCACGGGGAACGTACGGCTTCGCGCCGGTTTCCGGGAGGAGCCGAGTCGGCTCGAGCTCACCATAGAGCCGGCAACGGCGACGGGCAATCCATCCGGACCGACGGTGCTTGCCGGTCTCGCAAGCCTCCCGCGCCGCCGCCGGTAGGCAGGTTGGCGCAGGATTTGATTTTCGCGCGTGGCTTCCGGATATTCGGGGAGCATGAAGCTCGCGCCCATTGAAGATCCTATGGTCAGGGGGCATCTCGACCGGATAGCCGCCGACGGGTTGGACATCTTTCTCATCGCCGACGCCAACTACCGCGGAGCGGTTCTGCACGCCACCCGGCTCGTGAACCAGATGCGGGTGAACCACGAGCTCGGCATACTGGAGACGCTCCTGCTCGGCCACTCGTACATCGCGGCGGCGCTGCTCACGGCACTCGTGAAGGGGAACGACCGCATCTCGCTCGAGGTGGACTGCGACGGTCCGGCGCGCGGTTTTTCGGTGGAATCGAATGCCCGCGGAGAGATTCGGGGCTACCTCAAGACCGATCGCATACCCGTGGACGGCCCGATTGAGAGTTTCGACCTCGCCCCCTTCGTTGGGAACGGCACCCTGAGTCTCACCCGTCGGCTTGAAATGGCCAAACAGCCGTTCACCGGGCACAGCCGGCTCGCCTACGGAAACCTCGCGAAGGACCTCGCGAACCATTTCGTCGTCTCCGAGCAGACTCCCACCGCGGTGAGCCTGAGCATCCAGTTCGACCGGGACGGCAGGGTCAGCGGGGCGGGAGGCCTGCTCATCCAGTCCCTGCCCGGCGCCGACCGGTCCGACGGCGGAAGGCTCGAGGACCGGGTGCGCGAGCTTCCATCACTCGGTTCGCTCTTCTCGCAGGGCGAAACGCCGGCGCACGTGGTCAACACCTTCTTCCGCGATTTCGGTCCCGAGGTGATCGGCACCAGATCCGTCGAGTTCAGCTGCCACTGCGACAAGGAGATCTATGCCGAATACCTCGCGTCCCTGCCTGATGCGGAGATGGAGGACATTCGCGTGAACGGCCCCTTTCCGCTGCGGATCACCTGCCACAACTGCAACAGCACGTACATCTACGAGCGTTCGGAGATCGAGGCGATCGCACGGACCGGGTGATCGGCCCGGGACTGACGACCAGAACGCTTCGCCATGGTAGAGTAGCCTGTGGCTGACGATGACCTGCAGCATCTGTCGCTCGACGGCCTGCGCTCGCTCGAGGCACTGATCACCGACACCTCGTCTCTGATCTACGCGAACCGCGCCGGATTTCTCCTTCCTCTCGTTCAGGCCGTCCGGCTGACTGCGCCCCCGGGAGTCTTTGACGAGCTGCGCGGCGAAGTCGCCAATGAAGCCGGACTGCGGTTCGTGACGCGGATCAAGGACAACGAGGCGGTGTACCGGGGCTACAAGGTCGACGCCCAGGTCATCGTCGCCGCTGGACAGTCGCGGCTGCCCATCCTCTCGGACGACCTGACGCTGCTCGGACGAGCCGCGGAGCACGAGATCGCCGGCTACACGGTTCGCGCGATGCTCGAGCTGCTCCTGCTGCAGCGTCGGATAGACCTTGAAAGCTACGCCCGGTTCAAGCGATCATTGTCGGAGCTGGTGCGCTACGCCGTGCCGCTCTGGGTCGCGGCGGAAGAGTTGCACTGGCAGATCAGAAAGGAGATAGGATAGTGGAGTATCGACGACTAGGCTCAACCGATCTGGAGGTATCGACGATCGGGTTCGGATGCTGGGGCATCGCCGGGGGTCCCATGTGGGGAGACCAGCAGGAGTCGGACAGCATCGCGGCGCTGCGGGCGGCGGCCGACGCCGGGGTGAACTTCTTCGACTCGGCGGAAGCGTACGGGAACGGCTACTCGGAGGAAATCGTGGGCCGGGCGCTGAAGGGCGAGCGCGACAGGGTCATCCTTGCGACCAAGGTCTCCCCGTCGCGCCTCGCACCGGACAGCCTGCGCTCGTCGTGCGAGGCGTCGCTGCGGCGGCTGCAGACCGACTGCATCGACCTCTACCAGATCCACTGGCCCGAGCCTCCCGGCGATCCGGAAGAGGTGGCGCGCACCCTCGAATCGCTGAAGAGCGAGGGCAAGATCCGCCACGCGGGCGTCTCGAACTTCGGCCCGGTCGACCTCGACCGCTACCCGCAAGGAACCTTCGTCAGCAATCAGCTCGCCTACAGCCTCGCCTTCCGCGCGATCGAGTACCACCTCCTCGACGCGTCGGTCTCCCGGGGCATGTCGATCATCACCTACAGCAGCCTGCTCCACGGGGTGCTCACGGGGAAGTACCGCACCCCGGACGATATCCCGCCGGGACGCGGACGAACCAGGCACTTCTCGTCGCACCGGCCCGACGTCCGCCACGGAGAAGCCGGCCACGAGGAGCTCCTGTTCGACCTGATCGACGAGCTCGCGGCGGTCGGCGAGGAGGCGGGGCTGAGCATACGTGAAGCGGCCATGCTCTGGGTCCTCGCGCAGGAGGGGGTGGCGACCCTGCTCGCCGGATCGCGTACCGCGGAACAGGCCGTGGAGAACGCCTCCGTCGCCGACCGCCGGATGGACGACGCGCTCCTGCGACGGCTCACCGCGGCGGGTACGGCGTTGAAGGAAGCATTGGGCCCCAATCCGGACATGTGGCAGCCGGAAAGCCGAGTGAGCTGGTAGGCGATGCGCGGCGACATCATCATCGTAGGCGACCATCATCGCACGGCGGCGGCGGCGATCTTCGCCTTCCTCGAGCCGAGAATCCGTTCGAGCCCGCACCCGTACCGGATCACCGTGGCCGGAGAGAGCGGTAGCGGCAAGTCCGAGACCGCGGAGGCGATCGCGGATGCATGCCGTGCGCACGGCCTCGAACCGTTCGTTCTCCAGCAGGACGACTACTTCGTTCTGCCGCCGAGGTCCAACGATCGGCGCCGACGCGAGGACATCTCATGGGTCGGCACGGACGAAGTCCGCATGGACCTTCTCGACGAGCACCTCAAGGCCGCCCGCAGACGAAGCCCCGGCATCACGAAACCGCTCATCGACTACGAAGCGGACCGCATCGGCGAAGAGACGGTGGACCTGTCGGCCTGCGACGTCGTCATCGCCGAGGGCACCTACACGACGCTACTGGCACACGCCGAGTTCCGCGTCTTCATCGCACGCACGCGCCTTGACACGCTCGAGGCACGCAGAGAACGCGCGAGAGAGCCGATCGAGCCGTTTCTGGAACGAGTCCTCGAGATCGAGCACCGGATCATCGCGCCGCACCGGGAAGTCGCGGATGCGATCATCGACCGTGACTACGAGATCGAATTCATTGAACGGTGAGCGCTCGTTGACCCCGCCGGAGGCGCTGCGTCTGCCGGTAACGCATGTTCTGCGGGCCCTGCGCACCGAACACGGCCGGTCTCTGGATGAGGTTCTGGAAAACCCCTTCGCGCCGGTTGCGAGCCCCATTGCGTCCGAGGCCCATCCCTCCTGGCTCAGGAGGACGCGCATGGTTGGTATCAACGTGCGCACCGTCGGTTCGTTCTGGAGGGTCATCCACTACCTGCTTACCGTCCCGCGCATCTACGACGCGGTTCATCTGCTTCCGATCTGGGAGCCGGGTGTCGTGGGCAGTCTCTACGCGATGGCGAGCTGGGAGATCAACGACGAGTTCTTCGACGCCGAGCTCGCCGACGTCTGCCCGCGCCTCTCCACCGCCGGGGCCCAGCTCGCCGCGATGGTGTCGATCCTTCATCTCGACCGCCGTGTCGTGGGGCTCGATGTCATCCCGCACACGGATCGATTCAGCCAGATCGTCCTCGCGCAGCCCCATCACTTCGAATGGCTGCGGCGCCGTGGGGCGCACATCGTAGACCACCGGGATGATCTGTCCAGGGAGGTCGCGCGCGAGATCCACAGGTTCGCGGTTGTCCGTGGCCCGGCGGCCCCGCTCACCCCCGAGGCGCCCGGGAGGTCGAACGTCGACCTGCTTGCCGACTGTGATTCGTTCTTCTCGGACTCAACGCCTGAGTCGGTTCGCAATCTCGTGCTGTTCGGCGCGCCGCGGGAGCGC
>SKQU01000106.1 GCA_007118855.1 Spirochaetaceae bacterium | reverse complement strand
TGCAAGAGGTTTACCCGGCCGCGTCGGCCACTTCGACGTCCAGCTCGTCGAGCAGCTCCTCGAGAAGATGAAGTCCTTGGGCACCCGGCTCCGCAGGAACGAAGAGCAGCGACCGCACCTGCCCGCCCGGCGAGTCGAGCAGGACAACGAGCGCGAAAGCCCAGCCGCCTTCCGCGGTCACGGTCACCGAGAGCCTGGCGGGATCCGCGGGGTCGACCATCGCGGCGTCCACGCGGCGAAGCTCGTGCGAGCCGTCGCGGGCACGAATCCTGCGGGCCGCCTCAAGGATCGCGAAGTCGCGGTCGGTGAGCCTGCCGCCCGGCCCGAGCAGCACGACCTCGATCTCAGCGCCGGTCGCGAGATGGGTAAGCCAGAGGCGCCGCGCCTCAGCGCGAGCCGGCTCAACGTCGAACGCGGATCCGGCGTCCACGAAGAAGCCGTCAATGCTGTACCAGGGCGAAGCCGAAAGATACGCAGAAGCACCGGCGAGCAGGATGGCGACGGCCACCCAACGGTGCGGACGGTAGCGGGAACATCTCATCGGGAACCTCCTTCAGACCGGCACTATAGCACGGCCGCGGGGCGGTTGGGGATGCGGTCCGCGATCAGAAGAGGTCGAGCTGCGGCTCTCCGCGGTCGTAGAGCGTCTCGTGCCCGGCGAACCACTCGAGCTCCCCTTCTCGCCGCGTCGAGGTCACGCCGGGAAGCACGAGCCCCACCTCCTGTCGGGTGACCACCGGAAACCCGTAGGCGACATTGGTGTGTCCCGGCTCCCTGTCCTTCTCCGTGCGGTACCGCCGCACGAACTCCTCGTGCGACCGCAGGCGCGCAAGCTGCCGCTCGTTGCCGAGCGCCGCTCCCGCTTCGATCGTCGCCGCGATCACCGGAATGAGTCCCTCGTCGGCTTCCACGCCCACCGAATCCCGTGCGCAGGCGAGTGCGGCGGCGATGGTCGTCCCGGTGCCAAGGAAGGGGTCAAGCACGAGGTCGCCCTGCACGCTGTACATGCAGATGAGCCTGAACGCGAGCTCGAAGGGAAAGGCGCCGCTCCGCGATCGCGCCTCGTTCGAGCCGAGCCGCTGCTGCACGCCCTTGAAGTCCCACAGATCCGAGAACCAGGTGTTTCGCTCCTCCCAGAAGAAGGCGCTCCTCGAGCGGCGCTCCCTGTCGTCGTGTACGAAGATCCGCTTGCCGCCCTTGCGGAGGATCAGGACGTACTCGTGCTCGAGCGTGACGTAGGCGCCGGCCGGGAGCATCCCCGAGCCCATGAACTTGTTGGGCGCGTTCGTCTGCTTGCGCCAGATGATCGCGGGCAGGCTCTGGAACCCGAGCGCTTCGCAGGCGCCGATGATCCGCGCGTGATTGGTGTAGAGCCGGAACTGACCAAAGACCGAACGCGTCGCGTCGCCGATGTTGACGCAGGCGAAGCCCCCGACGCGCAGGACGCGGTGGCACTCGCGCCACACCTGATCGAGCAGCCGGTGCATCGCCTCGAAGGCGGCCGGCCCGTCGGCCTTCGCGAGGTGGTGCGCGACCTGGGGATCCTGATCCGAAAACGATTGGTCCCACATCTCGATCATCGGGTAGGGCGGTGAGGTGACCACGAGGTTCACCGAATCGGAAGGAAGGTCGATGTTCACGGCCGAGCCGAGAAGCACGCGATGGCGAGTCTGCATGCGGGCGAGCCTACCACGCCCGCCGCAGTACTGGAACAGGGCGGCCGGACTGGAACAGCGCGGCAGGGCGCGGTATAAAGAGGTATGAAGCAGCTCCCATTCGATCATCTCCTGCACGGCGGCGACTACAACCCGGACCAGTGGCTCGACCGTCCCGACGTCCTCGCCGAAGACATCCGGCTCATGAGGAAGGCGAAGGTCAACGTCGTGAGCCTGGGCATCTTTGCATGGGTCGCGATGGAACCGGAGGAGGGACGCTTCGAGTTCGGTTGGCTCGACGAGACGATTGACCGGCTCGGGAGCGCGGGGATCGACGTCTTTCTCGCGACTCCAACGGGCGCACGGCCCGCGTGGATGAGCGCGAAGTATCCGGAGGTGTTGCGCGTCGGCCCCAACCGCGTACGCAACCTCCACGGCGCACGTCACAACCACTGCTACACCTCCCCGCTCTACCGCGAGAAGACGAAGGCCATCAACACGAAGCTCGCCGATCGCTACGCAGCCCGACCGAACGTCGTCCTGTGGCACCTCTCCAACGAGTACGGAGGCGAGTGCCACTGCCCGCTGTGCCAGGACGCCTTCCGCTCATGGCTGCGCGAGCGATACCGGGACGACCTGGATGCGCTCAACCGGTCGTGGTGGACCGCATTCTGGAGCCACACCTACACCTCGTGGGACCAGGTCGAGTCGCCGGCGCCGCACGGCGAGCGGTCGGTGCACGGGCTGAATCTCGACTGGAAGCGGTTCGTCACGCACCAGACGGTCGACTTCATGCGGCACGAGATCGATTCGATCCGGTCGGTCACCAGCGAGGTTCCGGTAACGACGAACCTGATGGGCTACTTCCCGCCGCTCGACTACTTCAAGCTCGCCCCGCATCTGGACATCGTGAGCTGGGACAGCTACCCCGCCTGGGGCGGCTCAGGCACGATCCCGGGCGCACGCGCGAAGTGGGACTCCGAGGGGCGCGACTGGCGGCTGGCGGCCGATGTCGGCACGCAGCACGACCTGATGCGAAGCTGCGGTGGCGGAAAGCCCTTCCTGCTCATGGAGAGCACGCCGAGCATGACGAACTGGCAGGACGTCTCGAGGCTCAAGCGGCCCGGCATGCATCTGGCGAGCAGCCTCCTCGCGGTCGCCCACGGCAGCGACTCGGTGCAGTACTTCCAGTGGCGAAAGAGCCGCGGCTCGAGCGAGAAGTTCCACGGTGCGGTCGTGGATCACGCAGGCCACGAAGACACCCGGGTCTTCGGCGATGTCACCGAAGTCGGCGAGGCGCTCGAGCGCCTGCGCGAGGTGGCCGGTTCCGCGTACGTCGCCGATGCCGCGGTCATATACGACTGGGAGAACATGTGGGCGATCAACGACGCGCAGGGGCCGATCCGGGCCGAGCGGCGCGCCTACATCGAGACGGTCGAGCGACACGCCTTCGCACTCTCGCGACTCACGGTGGGGGTCGACGTCATTGACTCCGAACAGCCGTTCGACCGGTACACGCTGCTCGTCGCGCCAATGCTCTATATGGTGAAGCCCGGCGTGGCGGAGCGGGTGGAGCGGTTCGTGCGCGGCGGAGGAACCTTCGTCGCGACCTACTGGAGCGGCATCGTGGACGAGCACGACCTCTGCTTCGAGGGCGGATTCCCGGGTCCGCTCTCCGGCGTGCTCGGGATCTGGAGCGAGGAGATCGACGCGCTCTACCCCGACGAGCGGGTCGAGCTCCAGGTGGGGGTGAACGGGCTCACCGGGACGAACGGCTCGGGCGGGACCGACCGTCCCGGCGGCGCCGGTGGCCCGGCCCGCTACTCGGCGCACGAGCTCTGCGACCTCATCCACCTGCGCGGGGCGCAGGCGCTCGCACACTACGCGAGCGAGTTCTACGCAGGCCGCCCGGCGCTCACGGTCAACCGGCTCGGCTCGGGGCGCGCCTTCTACATCGCATCCCGCAACGAGCAACTCTTTCTGGACGACTTCTACGAAGAGCTCTCGCGTGAGATCCGGCCGGCGCGGGCCTGCGAAACACCGCTCGCGGAGGTGCACGCGACCACACGGCGGCGCGTCGATGCCGACGGAAGCACGACC
>SKQU01000051.1 GCA_007118855.1 Spirochaetaceae bacterium | reverse complement strand
CGCGATCGTCAATCGTCGCCGGCGGACCGACGAGTCCCGCGGCGGATAGATCCTCTTCGGTGACAACCGGTGCCGGGGCATGCGTCTGGGGGTCGGCCTCCGGCGTGGCGCGCGTGTCGAGCGTGATGCGCAGCAGATCGGACCGGAGGAGCGCGATCCTGAGCGCGTACGGCGCGCGCTCGGCTGGGTCCTCGAGCCGGGCATGGCCCGTCCCGAATATGCCGTCTAGCCCCGTACTGTTCGCGCGGTCGAACCGCGGCGCGCGCAGGCCGGTCACAACCATCGAATGCCCGTCGTGACCGGGTCGCACGCCGTCCACGCTCACGAGCCGCGACCGGAACGGCTTGTTCAGATCGAGCTCGACATCGGGCTGGACTTCCCGGATCGCTGTGCGCTGTGTCGTCGTCTTCATCGGTCGCGCACCCATTCGGACCCGAAGTCCCTGATGAGCGCAAGGAACGCGCTCGCCGTCCAGGTGTAACCCAGATCGTCCCTGCCCTGCCCGGTCAGCGCATCGTAGTTCTCGTAGAAACCTCCTGAGGCGGCAACCGCGTCGACAAACCTGCGAGCGATGTCGGACGCCTCAGCGAGAGCACCGGCGCGTCGCAGGCCATCGACGATGAGGTGCACCAACGGCGCCCAGATTGGCCCCCGCCAGTAGATCGATCCCTTCCAGAACTTCGGCACCGACCCGTAGAGCGGGCTTTGGGTCGACTCGGTCGCCAGGCCATGCGGCGTGAGGTACCCTTCGTCGCTCATCAACCGTTCCAGGAGCGGACGGAAGACTTCGCGCGGCAGCAGGTCCCCGAGCACGAGCGGCATGAACTGCACCAGACCGTGCTCGCCCACGCGCTCGCCACTCGGGAGGTGGTACATCTCGAAGTGGTCGCCCTTCCAGAACCTCGCGACCATGCGCCTGACTGTCTCTGCGGAGAGCGCTCGCCATGCGGCGGCCTCGTCGGCCAGTGAGAGGCGCTCCGCCACCCGCGCGAGCGCCTCGCACTGGAGGGCCAGGTACGCAGACAGGTCGGGAGAGATGACGGGACAGCCAAGGTCGAAGATCGTCGCGTTGTCCTGGCACTCGTTGCCGTGGTTGAACTGGCACACGCCGTCGCGGTCGTCGTCCCGGTCACGGAACCACCAGCGGGTCCACGCGCCGATCCGGTCGTACGCGCGGCGCAGCTCGCGCCCGTCTGCGGCTCCGAACTCGATGAGGCGCAAAAGCGCCCAGCCGTGGATGGGGACTTTCTGCAGCCCCTCCGTCCTCCCGTGATCGGCGATGAAGTCGGGCAGGCGGCCGGTTTCGTACTGCGCGTCGAACATGACCTGCAGCTGATCCCATGCGAGCCCCGGATGAGCGGGGGCGAGTGCAATCGCGTTGAAGCAGTGGTCCCAGCTCCAGACGAAGTGCATGACCCGGGCGGTCATGAGCGTGGCCGGTCGCGCGAGCTCTCCCGCCGGACCGATCGTCGCCGACCACAGGTTGTACGCCGCGTTCACGCACGCGTCGCGGTACTCGAGCGGAAACTCCCCGAATGCGGCGCACCACTCGGCGAACGGCTGGGCAGGCTCCTCCGACCGGTCGCCCGCGCGGTACTGCGACGGCAACTCCGTCCGCGAGCTCTCGACGACGAGTCGCACCGGCTGGTCGCCGGTGGGCACAAAGCGCAGCGTGCGCGTGTCGTGATCGTACGTCGCAGCGCACCCCTCCCACGCGAGCCTGAGCTGAAGCTGGATACCCATATAGAGGATGTTGAACGCGTCGGGTCCGACCCACCACCCCATTCCGTGCTTGTTGCCGAGGTGGTCGGCGTTTCGCCCCATGTAACACAGTTCGACCGCGCTCCCGGAGATACTGAGATCCAGGACATCGGGAGACGGGAAGCCGGCCTCCAGAATCAGGCCCCCGGCGACGGGACTACGGGAACTCCGGAATCGGTTGGTCGTGGTGTTGAGGTTGAGCACCGAAAGATCGAACGCGTCGTCGCAGCTCAGCGTGAGGACGGCGTTATTGTCCCATCCGAAGCTTCCGTGGAGAGTCCGAAGCTCGAGCGCGTTCGCCGATGCATCCGGACAGAGTGACCAATAGGCGCCGAAGGTGCTCGCAGGCAGCTTCGCGAGATTGACGGGAAGGGTATGTGCGATGACGAGGCTACTCATAGAGGCTCTCCAGGAATGCCGCATCGACCTCGGTCTGCGGATCGAAATCAGGACTGATCAGGTAGGCCAGAAGACTTGCCCGGAACTGGCGCGCGCCCGGACGCGACTCGAGATCGGTGTAGAGGTCGATTCCGTTCAGTACCAGCCTGCCGCCGAGCGCGCGCATCTCGGTGACAAGCCCCAGTCGCCGGTTCGAGTGATACGAGTCGATCATCTGCACGAGCGGACGCAGCGAGGACGGTGCTCCGTCCAGTACGTGAGCCTCCCCGCGCGTGAGCATGTCCCACCACTGGTAGTTCGTGTGAAACTGCGTGGGAAAGCCCCCGAATACGGGATGGCGAGGGTCGCAGAGCATTCCCATCGTGTGGATGGGCTGCGCCTCGAAGCAGAGGGTGTTCCAGTAGACCGGGGTGAACCCGGTGACGACTCTGTTACGCTGCGGCAGCATCCGGTACGTGTTCAGGAGCACCGTCCCTCCATCTTCCAGCACACGTCTCGCCGCGCTGTCCAGCCGTGAGCTCTCGTGGATGCGCGCCGTCGTGTCTGCACGCTGCTCGCCCGCCCGCGGCTCCACCGCCGGAAGGACGAAGAACTCCCAGGCATTGGTCGCCGTGGTCCCCGCGAGGGTCACCGTCAGCGTGTACCGCCCCGGGGCGCGGAAGTCGGCCGCACTGAATGAGAGCTCACCATAGGCGTTCCCGTTTCCCACCGGCACGTCGCGCGGCCCAAGGGTGCCGGATCGCAGCACCGTTCCCGCCTCGTCGCAGACGGTCCAGACCATCCGCCGCTCCCGAAGCGGCTTGCGGCCGTAGTGAAACGTCTCCAGCCGCGCCTCGACCCGGTCGGCGGTCGTCACAACGAGCGACGGGATGCGCGCGAGCACCACCGTCTCGCCCAGGAAGCGCCGCCACTCGCAGGCGTCCGTGTATCCTTTCTCCTCGTAGAAGACGTCCACGGGAGCCATCATCGCAGTCCCCTGGCCCGGGAAGTCCATCAGCGACAACAACTGGAACCCGCCGAGCCCGGGCGTGCGCAGCATCGCCTCGATCTCGGCCTTGTAGCAGATCGTCTGCAGCTTGCCGCTGGCCATGAGAAAGTCTCGCCACTGGTCGAGCATGTGGTTCTCCTCGAGCTCGCTGCGGTAGAGCTCGAGGTTCCGCGCCTTGTAGGCTCCGGTGTACTTGGCGATCTCGTCGAAGTTGGGATAGACGCACCACATGCCGGGCTCGTGACTCACGAGCGGCCGGTCGAAGGCGGCCACGTCTTCCGCGAAGTCGAAGTCGGTACCGGGCGGGTTCTCGTTGATGTGGTAGCGCGAAACCCCGTCGCTGCAGTACTTCTGGGCACGGGCGCGCAGGGCCGAATGATAGTCGCTCTTCGGCGACTGCGGCCAACCGGAGGCGCTCGTGTAGAGCCTGCGCGGGTCGGCTGCCCTCCAGTGTTCCACGAAGGTCGTCAGGAATGCGGCGTTGTTCTTCCCGTCCCCTTCGTTGCCGTAGTTCAGGAAGCAGAACGACGGGTGGTTCCCGTACTCCGCCACGATTCGCTCGCTCTCCTCGAACAGGAAGCAGTCCACCGGCAACCCGTCTCCTATCTGCGTTTCGT
>SKQU01000253.1 GCA_007118855.1 Spirochaetaceae bacterium | reverse complement strand
TCACCGACGCGACGATCTCGCGATAGTTGATGGTGCGTTTGACGTAGTAGTCGAGGGAGAAGGTCTGCTCGCTGAAGCCGGCTCCGCAGGCCAGGCACTTGTAGCGGCGCACCGCTCCGCGGACCTTGGTGTTGTAGGAGCCGTTTCGTTTGTACCACGTGCGGCGTGCGAGGCGGGAGGCCTCACGGCTGTCGGGGTCTACATGCAGGCGGCAGTTCCTGTTGGGGCAGAAGGGTGGACGCATCGGCATTGATCCTCCTTGGAAAGGGTTCAATGCTGATTACGGGCAAAAAGCCCGCCGCGCTTCACTACTCGGCATCAGGGTTCGTGACAGTCTATAACGTTTGACACGCCGTGCGCGGCTGCCTAGAGTGGGGCGCGTGCGACTACCCAAGTCACCCCTCATCGCGACGGCGGCGATCCTGGTACTGGCCGGATGCTCACCCACGGCAGTCGTCCTGTGGACCAATGTCCCGGATCTCGTGCCGGCGGTAGAGCTGTACAACGCCTCGCAGGACGATCACGTCGTGGAGCTCGTGTACCATACCGAGCTCGCCTCGGCACTGCGCCTCGCTGAGACGAGGCCGGACCTGGTCATCGGCACCTCCATCAGCGACCGGGCCACCGCCGGCATGATGCAGCCGCTCGATCGTCTCATGCGGCGTGAGCTCGAGGAGGACGCCTTCTATGCCGACCTGCTCGCCTCCGGCGTCCGCAACGGACGGCAGCACCTCCTGCCGGTCTCGTTCAACCTGCCCCTCGTCTACTTCGCCGGCGGACCCGTCGACGCGGGCACGCCCATCATCATCGGACCGCAGGAGATCCGCGCGCGGGGTGATGAGTTCAACGAGGCGCGAAACGGTAGCTGGATGCGCGTTGCATACTCGCCGATATGGAATCCCGCCTTCCTCTATCAGTACCTGCGAACCCACGGGTTCGTGGCCCGCGAGGCGCAGAACGGAGCCCCGGTCTGGCCCATAGAGGCGCTGCTGGGGGGCATCTCGGGCGCCCGCGAATGGATGTCCGACCACGGCGGGCTCGAGGCGGACCGCGCGTTCCAGGAACGGTACCTCTATGACCCGCAGATAGAGCTCGTCCGCCGGGGCCGAGTTGCGTACGGGTACCACACGTCGGACCGGTTCCTCCTGCTCAGCGACGTGCGGCGGGCGGGACTGAGGTACCGCTGGTTCGGCACCACGGACGAGATTCGCGTGCTCGAGCGGATCGTCTACGCGGGGATCCCGGCCGGAGCCGCCTCACGCCGCGGAGCCGAGCGATTCCTGGCAGACCTGTTCAACGTCGAACGGCAGGTGGAGATCATGGAGAGTACGCTGCGCAAGCGGGCAAGCGTCTTCGGCATCGTCGGCGGCTTCTCGTCGCTGTGGCGCGTCACTGAGCGCCACATGCCGGTGCTCTACCCGCAGCTCGAGGGAATGATCCCGCCGGCCGGATGGCTGCGCTTCCCGCCGGCACAGCCCCGTCACTGGATGAACCTCGTGCCGCAGGTCGTGGAGCCCTGGCTGATGCGGGAGGTGGCCCAGGCCGCGCAGACGCGTGACCTCGAGTCGAGCGTCAGGACCTGGCTGATGCAGCAGGAGGACTGACGGGGCATCAAGGCGCTCAGTCGAGGTACCGCGCCTTTGCCGCCAGGTGCTCCTGAAAGGTGTGCGACAGGACGATGCGTCCGTCGATCGGATGGAGGAAGAAGAGGTAGTCGTGACGCGCCGGGAAGAGCGTGGCCTCTATCGCGTCCATCCCCGGATTCCCGATCGGCCCGGGCGGCAGGCCGTGGATCACGTACGTGTTGTACGGATGCACGACGGCCGTATCGGCGAAGGTCGGTTGCCGGCGACGCGTGCCGAGCACGTAGTTGACCGTCGCGTCGGACTCCAGGCGCATCCGGATCTGCAGGCGATTCCAGAAGACGCCGGCGACATCCGGCATCTGTGAGGCATCGTTGGCTTCCTTCTGGACGATGGAAGCAAGAGTCAGCACGTCATGGAGCGTGCGCCCCTGCGCCTCGATCGCCTCAAGGATCTCTCCGGACACCCTGCGCTGGAGATTGAGCAGCATCCGCCTGACGACGCTGTGCGGCGTGCTGTCCGGGAAGATCCGGTACGTGTCCGGGAAGAGGTAGCCGTCGAGGATCACATCGTCTTCGAGCTCTTCGAGGATCGCGACGTCACGAAAGGCCGGCTGCATGACCGCCGCCGCCTCGAACTCCTCCCGGGTGAAGAGGCCCCGGTCCTCGAAGTGGCGCAGTATGTCGTCGAGACTCCAGCCTTCGGGAATCGTGATGACGATCTCGTCGAACACGGCATCGCCGCTGCGTATCTTCTGCAGGATATCCACCGGAGACATCGCCGGCGAAACGACGTACCGGCCGGCCTGGAGACCCGCCGCGTACCCGCGCAGCCGGCCGTACGCCTCGAGCGCGATCGCGCTGCGGGCAAGCCCTTCGGAGGCGAGTCGGCGCGATACCACGCGAAGCGTCTGGTTCGGAAGGATCTCGAAGACCACCTCGGACGCTGCGCCGATGTCCCGCACCACCGGCTGGAAGAGCAGCCCGGCGGTCAGAGAAACGGCGGCAAACCCGACGGCGCCGACGCCGACAACCGCGATGATCATGAGTGCCAGGATGCGCACCAGGACAGGGGGGCGCTGCCTGCGATCTGTGTCCTGTTCAGCCATTGCCCTGCCAGTATAGTGAGCCGCAGGTTTTGGGGAAACCGGTCAGCCGACGCGATACCGCAGCAGGAGGCTGTTCGCGTTCAGCAGGCGGTGCTCGACGAGGACGAGCCGCTCGTCCGCGGCACGGGTCAGGAGTCTCGTTCCCGTCCCGAAGAGTCTGGGCTCCACGGTGATCTGCCATTCGGTGATCAACCCGTGGGCGACGAAGAGATCGTATATCTGCGCTCCTCCGAGCACCGCGACGGCGCGGTAGCCGCGCTCTGACAGCGATCCAAGGATCTCCCGAGGCCCCGCGGCGGTGAACTCGATCTGTCCCGGCCGGGCGAGCTGCGCGTACCGTGACGGGTCGCGCGTGACGATCGTGCGCAGCAGGGCCGTGTCAGACGAGCCGACGATCCGATCGCGCACGACGTCGAAGGTCCTGCGTCCCATCACCGTGGCACCGCACTCCCGCATGGCGGCGCGAAACTCCTTCTGATCCTCCGCCGACGCGAATGAGACGCCGGACTCACCGTGTCGGGTCAGACAGCCGTCCACCGAAAGCACCGCGATTCCAAGTACTCGCATGAACCCTACTCCCCCGGGATTCGATACCGTTTGACAGATCCCGGATTTTCCCCGTACAATAGGGTCCAATAGAATAATCTACGGAGGTAGGCATGGCTACAGTTGAACTGAAGTCAATCACCAAGGTCTATGAGGGTAATGTGCAGGCGGTCAAGAACGCCAATATTACCGTTCAGGACAAGGAGTTCGTGGTGCTCGTCGGTCCGTCCGGCTGCGGAAAGACCACGACGCTGCGGATGATCGCGGGACTCGAGGACATCACCGGCGGGGAGCTCTACATCGACGGGAAGCTTGTCAACGACGTCCCGCCCAAGGACCGCGACATCGCGATGGTCTTCCAGAACTACGCGCTGTACCCGCACATGACGGTGTACGACAACATGGCGTTCGGACTGAAGATCCGGAAGTTCCAGAAGGCGGAGATCAGGAACCGCGTCGACGAGGCGGCACGGATTCTTGACATCGAAGAGCTGCTCGACCGCAAGCCAAAGGCGCTTTCCGGCGGCCAGCGACAGCGCGTGGCGGTCGGTCGCGCGATCGTGCGAAAGCCGAAGGTCTTCCTCTTCGACGAGCCGCTGTCCAACCTCGACGCGAAGCTGCGGGTGCAGATGCGCGCAGAGATCTCCGGGTTGCACAACCGCCTCCAGGCGACGATGGTCTACGTGACCCACGACCAGGTTGAGGCAATGACGATGGGCGACAAGATCGTCGTCATGCGCGACGGCGTGATCCAGCAGATTGGTGACCCGCTCTCGCTCTACAACAACCCGGTCAACCGCTTCGTCGCCGGGTTCATCGGATCTCCTCCCATGAACTTCATGACCGTCAAGGTCACCGAAGAGGGCGGCAAGATGATGATCGACGAAGGGAACTTCAAGGTGGGTGTGGATGGGGCGGTGGCCGACAGCCTCAAGCCGTACGTCGGCAAGGAAGTTGTATTCGGCACGCGTCCGGAGGACCTCCAGTACGACATGGACGCGAAGGAAGGCACCTACCTCACGACGACGGTGCAGGTCATCGAGCCGCTCGGCGCCGAGATACACGTCTACGTGGACACCGGCAGCCACGTCATCATCGCACGCACGCCTCCCACGGTCGAGTTCGCTGTAGGCGACGAGGCGAAGTTCGTTCCCGTCTGGGACCGGGCCCGCTTCTTCGATATGGAGAGCGAGCAGGCGATCAACGTGGAGGAGTAGGATCTCCGTACGGTAGAGAAGGCCGCCCGGTCGGGCGGCCTTTTTTTTGTGAGGACGCCCTACTTCGACTTCCGGCCGAGCAGGCGGCGGACCGGACCGGATGACGCGGGAGCCGCGGCGGCCGCATCTGCTGGTCGCGCCTGGGGTCCGGTGCCGTCGGCCGCGGATGCATGCTGGGTGCGCTCCTTCATCGATTCCTCCTGGCTCTTCAGCTTCTGCTTTCGAGAATCGAGCTTCGCCTTCCTCGTCCGCGCGATGTAGCTTGAGAAATAGAAGATGAACGAGTAGAGCGCACCGACGACGAAACTCACGATCGCGATCACGGTGACCGGCACCGCCTCGAACTGCCACCCGAGGAGGTTGAACGAGGTTTCCGACCCGACGTTCATGACGATGATCACCGCGAGCGCGATCAGGCTGACGATACTGAATATGATCCGTCCCATCAGAGGATCACCACTGCAGGGAAGAGAAAGTGCACTATCCCCACCAGGACCGCCGCGAGCCCGATGGGGTCGCGGTAGTTCAGCAGCGCCTGACGCCCCTGCTGGACCGCATCCTCCCCGCCCGACTCACCATACGAGGTCTTGTCGAGCAGAAGGACGAGCCCGACGATGATCCCTGCGAGGGCCGGGAGCAGGTCACCGGCGACGGGCACGGTGTCGCCCGGCGCGCGCAGGAAGAACTTCGCGATCCCGACGAGGACGGAGACGATGCCCACGGTGATGACGAGCGAACGGTGCTCGGCGAGGTCGGCGATACCCGCCAGCGCAGAAATTCTGCGTGAGATGAAGCCGGACGCGGCGAGCATCCCGCCGAGTATCAGGCTCGCTACGCTCAGGAGATAGACTTGTGCCATAGGGCCTCCACCATACCTCCAAGTATAGGCAATCCGACGCCTTCAGGACAGCTCCCCGACGACCACGCGTACCCACCGCCCGCCTCCGGCGGGCGTGCGGTCGAAACCTCCGTAGACGGTGACCGATGCGAACCCGGCCTCTTCTACGAGGCCGCACAGCTCGGCGGTCGGGATGATGAGCAGAGGCTGCGAGATCGCCTGGGCGGACTCGCCGCGGACGGCGAGCTCGGCGTCGAACCTGATCCGTGACCCATCGCGATGGTAGGTGCGGCGCATCACGGCCGCCGGGGCGGTGAGGTCGGGAAGCTCGAAGGAGTCGCCGACCTCGAGCGTCGCCACGTCGACGTACTGGAGCACGAGTCGGCCGGCTCCCCCCTCGAGTGCCCGGGCTGCCGCCCGGAGGAAGCGTCCGACGGCGTCGAGTGAGTCGAGGTGCGCGATCGAGTTGCCGATGCAGAAGATCAGGTCGAAGGGCCGGTGCGGATGCGCGTCGGTTTCCAGCATATCCCCAACGGAGAACCTCGACGGTTCGATCCCGGCGTCACGCGCCTTCTCCTTCGCGATCTCGATCATGCGGGTCGAGAGATCGGCTCCGTGCGCATCCACGTGCCGGCCGATCAGCGCTCGCGTGCACGCCCCGGTTCCGCAGGCCGCATCGAGCACGCGCGCGCCGGGCAGCGCTCCCTCCTCGATCAGAAAGGTGATCGTCCGGTCGTCGCACCCGAACAGCGCGTCGTAATGGTCGGCGAGGACCGAGTAGAAGTCGCTCACGGTGAGGCCTCCGGGAACGCGCGCGGCGTTCCGTCACGAAGCTCGGCGGAGACTTTCAGAACGTGGCGAACGGTCGCGAAACGCTCGGTCATGAGGCGGCGGTCGTTCGCGACCAGCTGCAGAAGATCGGCGGCACTGTACCCCTCGTCGATCTCGACCTCCGGCGCCTCGTCGCCCGGATGCGAGGCCAGCGAATCGAAGACCGCGTACAGCGGTTCGAGCTCGCGCATCCAGGCCTCAACCCGAACGAGCGCTTCGAGCAGCCGGGAATCCTCGTCGGCCCGGGAGCCGGTGACGGATAGCCCGCGCTCGGCGGCGTCCATCAACTCGTCGATCCGTTCGCGGTGCCCCATGAGCTCGGCGTACGCGGCTGTGAAGCCGTCGCGGGCCGCGCGGTAGCTCTGCCCCCGCAGGCGCACGACCTGCGCACGGTGCTCGGCGGTCCACGCTGCGCGCCGCTCGAGCCAGCCGCGCTGCAGCTCCTGCGGCGCTTCGCCGTCGAACCGCAGCGTCCGCACGCCACCTGCATACACGTCGATCTCCACCGCCTCGCCCCTTCGCGCGTAGAGCGTCGGTCCTCCCGGCCCTCGCACCTCGACCACGCCCGCCTCCGCGGTGACGAGCATCGCGCCGTCCGGCGAGAGCGTGACGGCGAATACCGTCCCGCGCACCCGCACGGTCCCCGCGCTCGAATGCACCTCCAGGGACGAATCGCGCGGCAGCCCGCGCACGGAGACCGCGATCGACCCGGCGATCAGTCCGAGCACTCCCGGCGATTGCGCCCCAGGAGCGGTGAGGTGGATGGACACATGAGACCGGGCGGCGACACGCACGAGGAGATCGAAATCGGGGGGGCGGTCGAAGAGGAGCTCGAGCGTCTCGCCCTCGCCGGTGCGAATCGCGTCGAAGCTCTCGACGCCGAATCCCGGTTCAACGCGCCGCAGGAGCGGCCGGCCGTCACGGACGAGGTGCGGGCGTCCTTCGACGAACGTGACCGTCGCCACCTCCCGAGCGCCGAGCGGCGCGGCGACACCGGGCAGCCAGCAGACGACGGCGGTGACGGCCGCGAGCATCGCGGCGATCCTGGAAGCGAAACGGGCCGACGCGAAATCCATACCACGACTCTACCAGCCCTGCTATACTCGATGCAAATGGCTGCCCATGGTGCGCGGATCATGACGGTTCAGGGCGAGATCGACGCTGCAGAGCTCGGCTTCACGCTGCCGCACGAGCATGTCCTCGTGGACTTCGGCGGGGCGCAAACCGCCTCAGCCGACCGCTACGACCGCGAGGAGGTCATACGCACGATGCGCCCCTACGTCGAGCAGATCGCGGCGGCCGGCGTCACGGGCTTCGTCGACTGCACCCCCATGTATCTCGCCCGCGACCCGCACGTCCTGCGCTCCCTCTCTGAACAGACGGGGATGCACTTCATCACCAATACGGGTCAGTACAAGGAGCCGTACCTGCCCGATGAGACCTTCCGGATCACGGCGCAGGCGCTTGCCGGGCAGTGGATTCGCGAATGGGAGGAGGGAATCGAGGGGACCGACGTCAGACCGGGGTTCATCAAGACGGCGGTCGAACCGCGGCCGCTGGCCCCGATGCAGCAGAAAGTCGTCACGGCCGCGGCGATCGCGAGCCGGGCAACAGGATTGACGATCGGGACCCACGCGTGCGCCGGCATCGCGGCGCTGCACGTGCTGCGGCTGCTCTCGGCGCACGGCGTCGACCCGGCGAAGTGGATCTTCATCCACGCGCACATGGAAACCGACTTCGACCTCATCAGGATGGTCGCCCGCGAGGGGAGCTGGATCGAGCTCGACGGGATCGGAGCGGCGAACGACGCGTCGGTCCTCTCAATGCTGCTCAAGCTGCTCGACGCCGGATTCGTCGGACAGGTGCTCCTGTCGCACGACGCCGGGTGGTACTCGGTGGGAGAGCCGAAGGGCGGCACGCCCCGGCCGTACACGCACCTGACCGACGTCTTCCTGCCGCTCATGCGCGAGCTCGGAATCGACGAGCAGACGATACACCGCGTCACGGTCGAGAACCCGGCCCGCGCCTTCGCGATCGGGTGAGGCCGTGCCGGCAATTGCGCGCGTGGCGAGGGCCGGCTATCATAGGGGGATGAGCGGATCTCATCCATCGCATGACATCATCGGGGCTCTCGGCAGCGGTCTCGCGGGAAGGCGAATCGTCCTTGCGATGTGCGGAAGCGTCGCGGTCGCTCGCGCGCCGGAGCTCGCACGAGTGCTGATGCGCCACGGAGCGACCGTTGTTCCGGTGCTCTCCGCCGAGGCGGCCCGGCTGATCGGCGAGCCGCTTCTGCACTGGGCGACCGGACAGCGGCCGGTGACCGAGCTCACCGGAGAGATCGAGCACGTTGCGCAGGTCGGCAACGTCCCGGGTCACGCCGACCTCCTGCTCATCGCCCCGGCGACCGCGAATACGATCGGCAAGATCGCGGCGGGCATCGACGACGGGCCGGTGACGACCTTCGCGACCACGGCGATCGGCGAGGGAATCCCCGTGATCGTCGTACCGGCGATGCACGAGCCCATGTACCGCCACCCGATCGTCGGGCGCAACCTCGAGACGCTTCGCGGGATCGGGGTGGAGGTCGTCATGCCCCGGATCGAGGAGGGGAAGGCGAAGATCGCCTCGAACGAGGAGATTCTCTCCGCGGTCGTCCGTCTGCTCGCGGAACTGCCCGCGGACGGCGGCGAAACGGAACGCGACGCGGCCGCGACGGTCGGAACGGGGCCCGGTGGACGGCTCGGCGGCCGGCGGGTCCTCGTCACCGCCGGACGCACGGTCGAATACCTCGACCCGATCCGCGTGATCACGAATAACAGCACCGGGAAGATGGGCATGGCGCTCGCCACGGCCGCCCTCGAAGCGGGCGCCGAGGTCACGGTGATCTACGGCAAGGGTAGCGCCACCGCCCCGCCGCGGGCGCGGGTGGTCCGGGTGGAAACCGCCGAGCAGATGCACGCGGCCGTTCGTGAGCAGCTCGCGGCGCCCGGCTACGACGTGGTCATCGCGGCCGCCGCGGTGGGCGACTGGCGCCCGGTCGCGGGAGCGAAGGAGAAGATCTCCACACACGACCGTGACCGGCTCGTGATCGAGCTCGAACCCACGCCCAAGATCATCGACGGCATACGACGCGAGTTCCCCGACGTCTTCCTCGTGGCCTTCCGTGCGCAGCACGACCTGAGCCGCGACGATCTGCTCGCGGACGCCCGCCGGCGCGCGAAGAAGGCGGACGCCGACCTGATCGCGGTGAACGATGTGGGCCGGGAGGGCGCCGGGTTCGAGTCGGAGACGAACGAGATGTTCCTGATCGGCCGCGACGGGCGTGAAGAGCACATCCCGCTCGCGAGCAAGCTCGCGGTCGCCGAGCGGATCGTCGCCGCGATCGCCGAGCAACTGTAGGCGGCGATTGGCGACGCCTTCGCCGCGACACTTCTTGACACCGCCGCAGCGGCTCCGTACCATGCGCGCACTATGGTGAGCACCATCCGCGTGGCCCTGATCGGCTGCGGCACCGTTGGAGGCGCGACGGCGCTGCACATCAGCAACAACGCGCCGCTCATCCGCGACCGGTACGGCGTTGAGATCCGCCTGAGCGCGGTGGTGGACAAGCACCTCGCGCATGCGCGTGAGATCGGGGTGCCCGAGGAGATCCTTTCCTGCGATCTGGACTCGGTGCTCTCGCGGGACGACATCGACGTCGTCGTCGAGCTCGTGGGAGGAATCACGGTCGCGCGCGAGATCATCCTGCGGGCTCTCCGGTCGGGCAAGCACGTGGTGACCGCGAACAAGGCGCTGCTCGCCCATCACGGAGAAGGGCTGTACGAGGCGGCTCACGAGGCGCAGCGCGTACTCGCCTTCGAGGCGAGCTGCGGCGGGGGCATCCCGCTCATCCGGGCATTCTACGACGGGCTTGCCGGGAACCGCGTGGACGCGATCTACGGGATCGTGAACGGCACGTGCAACTACATTCTCACGGAGATGATCCGCCGCTCGATCTCCTACGACGAGGCGCTCGGCGAGGCGCAGGCGCACGGCCTCGCGGAGGCCGACCCGGCGCTCGACGTGAGCGGCCACGACAGCGCCCACAAGATCGCCGTGCTCGCGGCGATCGCCTTCGGCGTGCGGATAGCCTACGAGCGGATTCCCGTCGAGGGCATCGACTCGCTTGACCTGCTCGACGTGAGCTGGGCGACCCGGCTCGGCTACGTCACGAAGCTCCTCGCCATCGCCGAGCGCACGGCCGCGGGCATTGCGCTGCGAGTTGCGCCGTGCTTCGTGCACGCCGACCATCCGCTCGCCTGGGTCTCCGGGCCCTTCAACGCGGTGAGCGTCTACAGCTACCCGACAGGCCACACGATGTACTACGGC
Source organism: Spirochaetaceae bacterium (assembly GCA_007118855.1). GTDB lineage: Bacteria > Spirochaetota > Spirochaetia > DSM-27196 > SLST01 > SLST01. The sequence continues at coordinate 2,896 of SKQU01000253.1, read as the reverse complement.
CGCGGCGCCGGCGGGTCGGCCACGAGCGGCGCGATCGTCGCGGATCTCGTCTCGGTCGCCACGGGAGCCTACGAGCCGTACTTCAGCGGCGGGCGATTCTGGCCGGACCGGACCGGGCGCGTCGCCCAGAACACGCCCGGCTCGATCGTAGGCAGGTACTACGTGCGCGCGCTCGCCCAGGACCGCCCGGGAGTGCTTGCCGAGATCGCCAACCGCTTCGCCGCGCACGGCATCAGCATCGCAAGCGTACACCAGGACGAGATGCCTGAGGGCGAGGGGAATCTCGCGCCGGTCATCGTCGTCACGCACGCGGCCGGAGAGGACGACCTGCGCTCGGCAGTGGCGGAGATCGACGCGATGCCGCAGGTCAGCTCGGCCTGCGCGGTCATCGCGATCATCGACGAGCCTGTTGAGCAGCTCATCGAGTGTTGACCCCGTATCGTGATAAGGTGGCAGTCATGAAGATCATCACCTATACCGTCGATCCCACGATCCCGGAGCCGCTCCTGCCGCTCAAGGAGCTTGCGAGCAATCTCTGGCTGAGCTGGAACTTCGAAGCCGTCATGATGTTCATGCGCCTCGACTACGAGCTGTGGATGGAGTCGCATCAGAATCCTGCTCGATTGCTCGGCATGATCAGCCAGGAGCGCTACGAAGAGCTCGCGGTGGACGACTCGTATCTGGCGGCTCTGAACCGGGTCTACGAGAAGTTCGTGCAGTACCGCGACGCGGACACGTGGTACCACGCGGCTTCAGACGACGTCGTGGCCTACTTCTCAATGGAGTACGGGATGGACGTGAGCCTGCCCATCTACTCCGGCGGCCTGGGTGTGCTCTCCGGAGATCATCTGAAGACGAGCTCGGATCTGGGGCTTCCGCTGGTCGCGGTGGGACTGCTCTACCAGCAGGGCTACTTCCAGCAGTACCTGAACGCCGACGGGTACCAGCAGGAGAGCTACCCGGAGAACGACTGGTACAATATGCCTGTCTCCGTCCGCCGGGATGCCGACGCTGAACCGCTGAAGATCTCGGTGCAGATCGGCGAGTCGCTGGTGATTGCGCAGATCTGGGAGGTGAAGATCGGACGCACCTCGCTCTACCTGCTCGACACCAACATACCGGAGAACACGCACGAGAACCGGGGGATCACCTCGAGCCTCTACGGCGGCACGACCGAGACCCGCATCAAGCAGGAGATCCTGCTCGGCATCGGCGGGGTACGCGCGCTTCGCGCCCTCGGCTTCAACCCGGCCGTCGCCCACATGAACGAGGGCCACTCGGCCTTTCTCGCGATCGAGCGGATCCGGGAGCTCGTCACGGCGCACAGGCTGAGTCTGCAGGAGGCGATCGAGGCGGTGAAGCCGACGAGCATCTTCACCACCCATACGCCGGTGCCCGCCGGAAACGAGCGCTTCGCGCCGGACCTCATGCAGAAGTACTTCCACTGCATCGTGGACGGGCTCGACATCAGCTTCCACGACTTCATGGCGCTCGGCCGCGAGAACCCGAGCGACGACCTCGAGCACTTCTGCATGACCGTGCTCGCGCTGCGGCTCTCCGCCTACGCGAACGCGGTGAGCACGCTTCACGGCGAGGTGAGCCGCGACATGTGGAAGGACCTGTGGCCCGGGCTGCCGGTCGAAGAGGTGCCCATCGGGAGCATCACCAACGGCGTCCACATCCGGACCTGGCTGAGTCACGACATGGCCGAGCTCCTCGACCGGTTCTTCGGGCCGCGCTTCTACGACGACCCCACGTACCTCGAGATCTGGAACCGCATCGACCGCGTCAGTGACGAAGAGCTGTGGCGGACGCACGAACGCCGCAAGGAACGGCTGGTCGCCTTCACGCGGGAGCGGCTCTACCAGCAGTTCCATCACCGGGGAGCGCCGCTGAACCAGCTGCGGCTTGCCAGCGAGGTCCTGTCACCCTACGCGTTCACGATCAGCTTCGCGCGTCGGTTCGCCACCTACAAACGGGCGACGCTGCTCTTCCGCGACAAGGAGCGGCTCTACAATCTGCTGACGAACACCGATACTCCCGTCCAGATCGTCTTCAGCGGCAAGGCGCATCCGCACGACGTGCCCGGGAAGAACCTGATCAGGGACATCTTCCACTTCGCCCAGCAGCCTGAGATCAGGCGCAAGATCGTCTTCCTCGAGAACTACGATATAGGGATCGCGAAGTATCTGGTCAGCGGGAGCGACCTCTGGCTCAACACGCCGCGGCGACCCATGGAGGCGAGCGGGACGAGCGGCATGAAGGCGGCGATCAACGGCGTGCTCAACTGCTCGATTCTCGACGGCTGGTGGGCCGAGGGGTACGACCACTCGTACGAGCCGCCGGTCGGGTGGGCCATTGGCGGCGGGGAGTTCTACGACGACGAAGAGGAGCAGGACGAGGTGGAGAGCAAGCTCCTCTACGAGCTGCTCGAGCGCGAGATTGTCCCGCGCTACTACGACCGGGGACGCGACGGCCTGCCGCGCGACTGGATCGCGATGATGAAGGCGAGCATGCAGCGGCTCGGGCCCATGTTCGCGAGCCACCGTATGCTGATGGAGTACAGCGACCGCTTCTACACGCCCGCGCTCGCCCACGCACGCCGTATGGCCGAGAACGAGTTCGCCCCGGCCAGAGGGCTCGCAGCCTACCTCGCCCGCCTCACCGAAGGATGGCAGGAGATCGCGGTCGTCGAGACGCCGCAGGTTCCGGACCGGCAGCTCGGCGTGGGAGGCGCGCTCGAAGTTCAGGCAAAAGTTCGGCTCGGCAAGCTGAAGCCGGAGGATGTTGCGGTGGAACTGACCCACGGGCCCATGCGCAGCAGCGGGCGGATTGACGGGGCGCAGTGCACCGTGATGCAACACGCCGGAACCGCAAACGGCGTGAGCCTCTTCAC
>SKQU01000387.1 GCA_007118855.1 Spirochaetaceae bacterium | reverse complement strand
TCGGGGGCCCCCGGGAACGGGGATTTCCGAAGAACGTCGGACTTCTTTTCTTCAACGACGATCCGCGGCGCTACTTTCCGGTCACGCAGATAGACGTGGTGTGGTTCCCCGACGGAGCCGGAGGCGATCGCTTTGACGAGAAGATCTTCACCGGCCCTTTGGCGCGAATGACCCGGGAGGCGCTGGACTACATCCGTCGAAACTACCTCACCGAGACGGTGGTCAAGCACGCGGACCGTGCGGAGGCGGAACGCTTCTGGAACTTCCCATACCCGGCAATAGAAGAGGCGGTTATCAACGCAGTCTACCACCGCTCCTACGAGATCCGTGAGCCAGTCGAAGTGCGGATCAGCCCCGACGATCTCGTGGTGTTGAGCTTTCCCGGTCCGGACCGATCGATACACATGGAGGAGCTTCGTGCCGGCCACGCGGTAACGCGCAGGTACCGCAACCGACGGATCGGGGAGTTTCTCAAGGAGTTGGACCTCACCGAAGGCCGTTCTACCGGCATCCCCAAGATACTCCGGGCGATGCGCAGCAACGGCTCCGCGCCACCGGAGTTCCAGACCGATGACGACCGGACGTTCTACCTCGTACGGTTACCCGTACATGCATCCACCGCATTGGCTGACGAACCAGTTATCGCACACGGTAGCGGATCCGATGAATCGCATCTGCATAATGATCTGCACCGGATATCGAGCCACCTCGTCGACATTACCGCACAAGTCACCGCACAAGTCACCGCACAAGTTGTTCTGTTCTGCCGTGAACCCCGAAGCGCACGCGAGATCATGCACCGTCTGGGACTGAAGCACTGGAAAACCTTTCAGCAGAACTATCTTCATCCGCTGATCGAGTCCGGACTCGTCGAAACGACCATTCCCGACAAGCCGACCAGTCGCAACCAGAAATACCGCCTCACCGCGAAGGGCCGTGCCGCTCTGGGGAGGTGATGCCCGACGACCCAAGTCCCCCGATTCGGCCAGCACGTGGCCCTCGTCGGCCGTCCCCTCACCCCAGCTTCGCAAGCTCCCGGCCGTCGCGGATGACGAGCGCCATCTGGAGGTAGACGCGGAACCTCTGCATCCCGCACCGCTCGTAGAGGCGTGTCGCGTTCGTGAGGCTTTCCGAGTCGACGCCCAGGCCGGCGCGGAGTTTCCCCTTTTCGTGGAAGACCTCGAACGACCGGCGCAGGAGCGACTCGCCCAGCCTCTGTCTGCGGTGGGCCGCGTTCACGCCAAGCGTGCCCACCCATCCCATGTCCAGCTGCGCTCCGTGGTTCGGCCTGCAGACCGCGCCGCCGACGATCGATCCATCCGGGGCGGTCGCGACGATCATCAGATCGGGGTCGAAGTCGTCGTCGTCGAATATGTGGCGCCTCCAGCGCTCGAACTCTTCGTCGGGCTTCGCCGGGTCGACGAAGCCGTAGTGGTCGCGAAACGCGTTTGCCAGTACGTCGAAGAGCGCACGCTCCTCTCCCGGGCGCATCGTGCGTACCTGGTAGCCTGCCGGAACCTCCGCGGGCTCGGGTGGCCGGTCGATCGCGATCGCCATCTGGACGAAGTGGCGGCTCACCGTGAACCCGGCGCGCGTCCACGCATCAACAAGGAGCGTGTTCTTCTGATTCGCCCCGCCCAGTAGCGTGACCCGGGCGTCCGGGGGCGCTAGACCCACGTCCGCGCGGGCCCGATCGACCAACCACCCGGTCAGAAGGTCGGCCGGCACCCGCGCACCCAGCTCGGGGTCGATCGAGCAGAACCCGTACGACCGGACATGCGGCGCGGTTCGATTCGTGTAGTCCGCGTACCCGACGATCCGCCCATCGCGGCTCTCCAGGACCCGCGTCTCGTCGTCGATGCGGAACTCCTCGTCGTTCCACTCGCGCTCGAGGTCCGCAATAGTAATGAGTTCCTCTCCTGAGACCGCTTGTGACTCGCGGTTGATCAGCCCGACGATGGCCGCGGCGTCGCCGGTGCGCGCGGGCCGTGAGGTAACGGCGATGGCGTCCATACTGCGGTTCTACCACTTCGTGCCCGCCGGGTAGACATGCACGAGGCAAAGACGCACTTCTCGCGCCTCGTTGAGCGAGCGATCGCCGGCGAGCGGGTCGTGATTGCCCGTGATGGCGTGCCGCTGGTCACGCTCGAACCCGACTGGCTGTCAGACTCGGTGCTCGACATGCTCGCGGATCCCGAGGGCAGGGTTGTCTGCAGCGTTGGTTCGTCCTGGGAGGTACCCATCCACCACCGGCACACGTCGACGCTCGCCGATCTGCCGCCCCTGCACCGCGACCCGTTCGACCGCTTGCTCATCGCGCAGGCGCAGACCGAATCGCTCGCGCTCGTCACCGCCGACCCGCTGATCCGCGCGTACCCCGGCGCCGACGCATCCTCAGCTCCCAGCTCCTGTTGCTAGAGATACACGGCAATCTCGTCTGTTACTAGATCGCGCAGAAGCAAATTGAAGCACCGCCTGGATATCTTCGGGTGTGAGCTCGGGGAACTCCTGCAGTAATTCGTCACCCGACATACCTCCCGCCAGGTACTCGAGCAAGTCGTAGACGGTGATGCGCGTGCCACGGATACATGGCTTGCCGGAGCGAACGGTCGGAGATTATCCGATCTCCCACCCCTCGAGCGCGTCGCGAATGGCGGGCTCCTCCGCGGTCTTCCCTGGGCTCGCTCCCGTGATGGCACGGGTACCACCGACCGTGCCACCTGCTTCAACGACTCTGCGCCGGTAGTGGTCAAGCACGGCCTTCGAACTGCCGTGATCGGGATCTGCCTGAACGGTGAGGATGTGGACCGTCTTCCCGCGAAGGTCGGCCTGGTCGAGGAATCCGTTCATCGCGGGGTTGCCGTTTCCGGCCCAGATCGGGGCCGCCAGAATCAACGGGTTCGAAGCCTGCGCCTCGTGCAGCTCGACGAGCGTCGCGCCCATCCGGTTGGCGAGCACCTCAGCCGCACGCTTCGTGCTCCCATCCCGTGAAAAGAAGACAACCGCCGCGTGTCCCACTGTGTTCGAGCCTCCGCCAAGTCCCCCATTCCATCACCATTCGAGGTATCGGTCTCTCGCATGATCATGGGGACGAACAACATAATGGGTGGATCGCATCGCACCAAAGCGCGCGACCGACACATCAAGGAGATCAATAACAACCGGAAGGCCGTTGCCGAGATCTGCGAATCGTACCTCTCGTACGGCGTCGATACGATCATCGGGTGTCTCGTGAAGAGCGATTTCGCGATGAACGGGATTCGTGACGCCGAGCAGAATACGGGCAAGAAGATAACCGTGATCGAACTCGGCGTGTTCGATACCGCCGACACGCATCAGGCGCGAACCGAGGCTGATCTGTTCACGCGCAGCTGCGCCGAGGCGGCAAAGTGATGCACGGCGGGCTTTTAGACCGTCTTGTAGTGTGTGGAAACCGCCACCCGTGCGCCCGCGACTTCAACCAAGGCTCGCTACGTTCCCCGGGGTCGCAATCAGCTGCACACGATCTTTGACCGGCATCTGGACGGGTTCTGCGACGTGTACGATGAGCGGTACGCTGCCAAGTACGGCATGTTCCGCCTGGAGCGGATCCGGGACATCGGCGAGCGGTTTCTGCCGGCAGAACGCCCGCAGGCGTTCTGCAGACTATATTCAGGCCCTTCAGCTGCAAGGGCTTCTATCTGTGCCCGTCATGTAGCCAGAAGCGAACGCTGCTGTTCGCCGAGCACCTGACGAACGAGGTCCTTCTTGACCTCCCGCACCGGCAGTTTGTCTTCACGATGCCAAAGGCACTGCGA
>SKQU01000297.1 GCA_007118855.1 Spirochaetaceae bacterium | reverse complement strand
GACGCCGCTCGTCGTGCGTTCGACGATGAGCACCTGTCCGGCGTTGATGTACGGCTCGGAGAAGTCCATCGTGGCTCTGCGCTCTTCGGTGATCGTGACCGACGAGATGACCGCATCGTACTCCCGCGTTGCGAGCCCTGCGAAGATGCCGTCCCACGCGGTGTTCTTGAACTCGACTCTGAATCCGGCCGCATCGGCAATCGCACGCATCAGGTCGATGTCGTACCCCACGAGCTCGCGATTCTCGTCGATGAACTGCATGGGCGGCCAGGTGGCGTCGGTCGCGACGGTCACTACGAGCACATCGTCGGCCTCCTGGCTTCCCCCGGCAAACGCACCGGCCACCACCAGTAGCATTGCTACGGCCACGAACATCAATCGTCTCATTCGGTCCTCCTTGATTCTCGAACCTTTTCAGGGAATAAGCACGGAGAGTAATAAACATACGATGCAAATGCAAGAGTATGCGTTGACTCACTCCTCCGCGAGCACCGTTTCCAGAATCTCGGCAGCCCCCTCGGTGATCGGCGAGCAACCGCGCACCGGGTCCCTGTGCGTGGCCTTGAGGCACCTGCATTCGGTCGACCCGAAGCGCTCCTCGAACCGACGTACGAGCTCATCGCGCAGCTCACCGAGCCGCGGGTCCTGGTGTTGCTTGCCGCTGCAGCGCAGCACGCCGAGCGCCATGAGCGCCCCCGTCAGAGCGCCACAGACGCCCTCGCGCCCCATGCCCCCGCCGAACGGCGATGCCGCGCGCAGCGCCTGTTCAGAAAGGCCCAGGTCGTACGCCTCGTTCGCGGCGCGCAGCATCGCCTCGGCGCAGTTGTAGTCGTTCTTCAGCATGTAGTCGTCGGCCATCAGGTCGGAATATCTCATCAGTCCTCCCGCGGCTCGAGTATACGGAATCGCGGTTCTGCGCGGAAGCCCTGAGGAAGCCGCTTGACGCCTGCCTGCCCTTCGGGTAGCCTCGAGCTCAATTCGCAGGAGCAGGAAGCGCAGACTATGATTCGGTAAGCATGCACCCGCAAGAACGGACTCTGTCCGCGCGGATCTCACCCGCCCTTGGTTCTCACGGGAGGTTCCATGCGTGCTCCACTCATCCTGCGACAACGCCGGTACACCATCCTCGACGGGTTGGTCCTGTCGTTCCGCTGTGCCCCGCTCGCGGCTTTCTTCTACGGTTTCTTCGACCTCGCCTCCGCGGCACTGATCCCAGTCACCACGCTCGCGGCCGCGCGGTTCATTGACGCGGGGATCCGTTCCTACGAGCTCGGCTCCGCGGCTCCCGAGCTCTACCGCCGCCTCGCGGTTCTCGTCGCCCTGACCGCCTTCCACTGGTTGCGGCACGCCATGCACAACATCGCGGACCTTCGGCTCGTTCTCGCGCTGCACGCCCGATACCGCGCGGCGCTCACCGAGAAGCGCACCCGGCTCCAGTACCGCCACGTTGAGGACGCAACGACTTGGGACCTCGTGCAGCGCGTGGCCGCGAATCCGGAGGGAGGGCGCCTCAAGGCAAGCTACTTCCACCTCGTTGATCTTCTTGCCTTCCTCATCAAGGTCGCGGGGCTGCTCGCGATTCTCGCCAGCGCAGTCTGGTGGGCCCCTCTTCCCGTGGTGGGCGTCTCCGCGCTCGCCCTGATCCTGGGTATACGCGGCGGTGCGCGGCTCTACGAAGCCGAGCGTGAGGTCGCACGCCTTGACCGCCGCTGCGACTATCTGAGCGAGGTGCTCCTCGGTCGCGAGGCGGCGGCCGAACGCACCGTCTTCGGCTTCACCCCCTTGGTGACACGGATGTGGTCGGCGGCCTTTGGTCGGGCATTTGCACGCCGCATGCGGACCCGAGTGCGGTGGTACCTCAACGCGTATGCCGGCAGTGCGGCCAATCTCGTGATCTGGGTGTTCATCATGATTGTCCTCCTCCCGCCCCTGCGTGCGGGGATCGTCACCGTGGGGCTGTTCATCGCGCTGTCGCAGGCGTTCACCCGTTTCGATATCGTGTGGGGGTTCATGGACACGGTGAACGGGCTCTCGGCGGATGCGGAGTTCTATAAGGATCTCACCGGGTTCATGGCGCTCGAGGAGATCCCGACGGCCGATGCGGCGGCCGCGCCCGCCGGTGCGGCCGGTCTCGAGGGCGCGCCACCGAGCCGCGCCCGCCGGCTGCCACGGCTCGAGTCGATCGAGCTCGTAGACGTCGTGTTTCGCTATCCCGGCTCCGAGAGGCCGGTGCTCGACGGCCTCTGCATGAGAATCGACGAGGGAACCCACTACGCGCTCGTCGGGGCGAACGGGAGCGGCAAGACGACGCTCACCCGGCTTCTGACCGGGCTCTACCCTCCGGACTCCGGCGCTATCCTGATCAATGGTCGCGACATCAGTGAGTACTCGAGCGACGAGCTCAGATCGTTCTACGCGATCGTGTACCAGGACTTCGCCCGCTACGGGGTATCCGTGCGGGACAATGTCCTGCTCGGCATCCCGGAGCGCTCGCGCGACGGGACGGACGATCTCGTCCGCGACGCGATGGACAAGGTCGGGCTCGGTGCGCTCGCGGCCGAACTGCCGCGCGGACTCGAGACGCCGCTCGGCAGGTACGTTCCCCACGGCGGGGATATCTCAGGAGGTCAGTGGCAACAGATCGCGATGGCGCGCTCGCTCGTGCGCCCGGCGCCGCTTCGCATCCTCGACGAACCGGCCGCATCGCTCGATCCGGTGGCCGAAAGCGAGCTCTACACGAGATTCGACGCGCTCGCGAGCGGCGCGACGACGCTGCTCATCACGCACCGGCTCGGCGCGGTGAAGATGGCGGACAGGATCTTCGTGCTCGACTGCGGCCGCGTCGCCGAGTCAGGGACCCATGCGGATCTCATGCGAGCCGGCGGTCTGTACTGCCGGATGTACGAGGGGCAGAGGTACTGGTATGAGCCATGATGCGAGCGCGCTGACGCGTCCGTCGTTCGCTCGCGTGATCGCCGCGATGGTCCGGATCGCCGCGAAGACGAGCCCAACCGCGTATCTCCTGTTTCTCGCGACGTCAACGTTGTTCACCGTACTTTTGATCGTCGACCTGCACCTGGTTCGTGTTCTGCTCGACGCGCTCCCGCTCTACGCCGACGGCCGGATCTCCTATTGGGCGGTGCTTGTCACCATACTCCTGCTCGGCGGCGTGAACCTCATTGACTCGCTATCGAACGCCGCGGCGAACTACCTCTACGAGCACCTTTCGCTTCGCACGACGGCCCGCATGACCGAACGCATGGGCGAGAAGGCCGGAAGGCTCGATCTGATCCGGTTCGAGTCAGCGAAGCTGTTCGACGGGATCGAGAAGGCCCGTGCCGGCCGTGAACGCGGGTTCGCTGCGATGGAGGCGGTCGTGTTCTCCATCATCTTCCACGGCGGGTACTTCCTCGCGATCGGGATCTACCTCGTCAGACTCGAGCCGATGCTCGTCGCCGGCATCTTCGCCGCCTTCCTCCCGGTGCTCGCCTCGCGCCTCATACGAGCGTCGGCCTTCTACCGGACCGAGGACCGGGTCGCCCCGCTTCGCCGCGAGCTCGCGCACTACGAGTCGTGTCTGACCGACCGGCGATTTTTCAAGGAGACCCGCACCTGTGGAGCCGTTCCCTTCTTCCGGCGCCTCTACGACCGAACGCTCGCCGCCTACAACGATGAGATGTGGCGGACGGAGGTCCGCACCGGCGCGATCGATCTCGCGCTCAAGACGATGACGCTTGGCGGGTACGTTGGCCTGCTGCTGCTCCTGGTCCACTACGTGATAGGAGGTGGGATCTCTCCGGGGCTCTTTGGTGCGGTGTACT
>SKQU01000126.1 GCA_007118855.1 Spirochaetaceae bacterium | reverse complement strand
GCTCCCGGTGCGCGTCGCTTCGGCCCGGGCGCTCGGCCGCGTCGGGCTCGGGGCCGGCCTTTTCGGTGTCGCTCGCCTGCGGCTCGGCACTGAATCCGCCCCCTTCCGGTACGCCCGGTTCGTTGAGGACATCGAGCAGCGCGTCGGCTTCCTCCAGGCTGATCTTCCCCTCCTGCAGCATCTTCAGGATCATTGCCCGTTCGTCGTTCACCTGCTCCTCCTACGCCCTGAGGTCCCTGATCGCCCCGACGGCTTCCTCCGGCGTCATCTCGTTCCGCTCGAGCGCCGCGAGAATCTCGACCCTCGACATCTTCTGTTCATCGTCACCGAGCCCGAGCAAGGCGATGACCTTGTCGAGCCGACTGCGTACCGTAGGATAGGAGATACCGAGCTCGCGTTCGACTTCCTTGATATTGCCCCGGCAGGTGAGGAAGGTCTCGACGAACCCGACGAGGTCCTCGGGAAGCGTCGCGAGCCGTGAAACGGTGAAGCTGCCCTCGACCGCGGTGCCGCAGCTGGTGCATGCAAGCCGCTCGACCCTGAACTCGGTATTCCCGCAGGCGGGACAGGCGCTGACACGAAGTCCCATGGCTGCCTCCGGTCATATATTAACATGATACCTTCCGATATTCAAGGTTTTTCTCGTTCTACATCAATTATATTACTATCGAACTGAGTATCTCAGGATCCCTCCCGTGCAAGCGCCCGGGCGATCAGCGCGTTGCCCGCCTCGATCTCCTCGCCGCTGATCGTGTGTCCCATACCCGAGTACAGGTGCATCGTCACCTCCGCGCCGAGCCGGCGCAGCGCGTCCGCGCTCTCCTCGACCCGCGAGCGCGGGATCTGCGGATCCACGTCGCTGCACCCGATGAACACCGGTGTTCCGGCGAGCAATGCCTCGCCCTCCCAAGTCGTGCCCGGCGGTCCGAACAGGCCGCCACTGAGCGCGATGACCCCGCCGTAGCGCTTTGGATGGCGAACGGCAAACTCCAGCGCCAGACAGGCTCCCTGGTCGAAGCCGAAGAGGAGCACGCGCTCGGGGGGAATTCGCTCGAGCTCCGCTTCGAGCACGAGGCTCGAGAGCACGGTCATCGCGGACTCTACGCCTGCACGATTCTGCTGCTGTGGGACGAGAAAGCTGTACGGGTACCAGCTCCCGCCCTCGGCCTGGGGAAAGAGAAAGGCGAGATTGGTCTGCCGGAACTGCGACGCAATGGTCTTCATGTCCCCGGCGGCGCCCTCGCGGCCGTGCAGCATGATCATGACCGCGTCGGCGAGCGCGAGCTCGGGGCCGTCGCGGAGCAGCGGCTGACCTTCGTGAGACGACATGGCACCTCCGCGCGAAGAGTATCACAGAGGGCGGTCGCGCGACACCGCCTCAGTAGACCCGGTAGGTGTCGATCGCCCGTGCGAGTCCCGCGACGTCGTGGGGGCCGAGCAGATAGACGATCTCCGCGGTCCGCACGACGACGGCCTGCCGCGACTGCTCCATGAATACCTGCGCCGGCTCTCCGTTACTCAGCAGAAAGCGCCCTGCGCGGTACTCGCCGAGCGCGAAGCCCCGCGTCCGGACAGTGGGGCGGAATGAACTCGAGCGAAGGTCCCGCACGTAGACGGCACTGGTCACCTGCGACCAGGGAAGCTCCGCGCCGCCGGCGCCGGAAATCGAAAGACCGTCGGCGTCCACCCGGATCGTGACGGGACGGTAGACGAAGGCCAGAAGGACCGCGAGCACGAGCAGCACGATCGCGATCCGGATACCCTTGCGAACGAAGGAACCTTTGGTAAAGGCGATACCCACGACGGCAACGACGAGGACCGCACCGGCGGCCCAGAGGATTGTCGCCGGTGGACTGATTACGAACTCTTCCATACTTTACTCCACGTGAAGGGTACAGGATTGACGCCCTTTGCACGACCGGAGGCTCCAGATGGAATACGCGGTGCGATTCGAGAACGTCGGCTTCTACTACCCCAAGCAGGAGATCGAGGTCGTGGACAACGCGATCACCGCCGTCCGCAACCCGGACGAGATCACGCAGGTCTTTAACGCCGTCACCGCCGACCTGCCGGCTGCGATGATGTCGCTCGTCGGACAGAACGGGATCGGGAAGTCAACGCTCCTCCTCCTCGCCGGGGCGCGGCTCTTTCCGCACGAAGGAACGGTGACGATCTTCGGGACGGACACGAAGAGTTTCGTGGACGCCGCGGTAGACCCGGAGCTCGAACAGGAACGCAACCGGCTCGTGTCGTTCGTCTACCAGAACATGGAGTTCGAGTCACGGGCGTCGGTTGGCGACCTCATGGAGTTCGTCTACGAGAACGGTTTCTACGAGACGGACGAAGGGGCGCTGATCGAGGACATCAAGCGGGCTTTCGAGATGGAGCGGTTCCTGCACCTGAAAACGCAGCACCTCGCCAAGGGGCAGCTGCAGCGCGCGATCATCGCGTTCAGTCTGCTCTACGGGAGTCGTATCATCATGATGGACGAGCCGGTCTTTGCCCTCGAGGAACCGCAGAAGGACCGCGTCTTCGCCTTCCTGCTCGACTTCTCGCGCAGCCGCGGCATACCAATCTACTACTCGGCCCACAACCTGGAGCTCACCCAAAAATACTCGGACTCCATGCTGCTCTTTTCCAGGACCGGCGACTTCAAGATTGGCCCGACGGCGCAGCTGTTCAATCGCGAGGAGATCGAGGCGGCGTACCAGGCGCCCATGGACTCGCTCTACCGGCGCGACAGCCTCTACCGGGAGGTACTCCTGCGAAGCCACGTCGGTAAAGAGGGTGAAAGTCAGGCTTGACAGATGAGATCGGTCGCATAATACTGCTTTTCGGGACAGGTTTCGGCCTGTCGCGAAGGAGAGGTCTTTTCTGTGAGTAATCGCATCTATGTCGGCAATGTCAATTTCCGCACGACTGAGGACGGACTGCGGACGCTCTTCTCCAACTACGGAGAGGTTGTCTCGGTCCGCATGATCACCGACCGCGACTCCGGCCGCTACCGTGGGTTCTCGTTCGTCGAGATGGCGTCTGAGGAACAGGCGAACGCCGCGGTCGAGGCAGCAAACGGGATGGAGGTCGACGGGCGACCGCTGAAGGTCAACATCGCCCACGAGCGCGAGCCCCGGGAACCGCGGTACTAGTCTCTTTCGTTCGGCAGTCCGAACGGCAACGACTCTCTCTTCCTAACCTCATGGTGGGCTTCTCAGTGCAGGTGCGTCTCCTGCATTGACTCGGCGTCCTCCTCTTACTACGTTCAACTCATCACTTCAGCAGGAGATTTCATGCGAAATCCGATTCTAGTCATTCTTCTCATGGTGCTCGTCACGGTCTTCGCCTGTGCCGGAGGCCAGCGCGAGCCCGCCGACGATCAGGCGCCTGAAGCGAACGAGTCCCCGGCTGAGGCTCCTCAGGCCGAGACCGAGCCGGCGACGCCCATAGGAACGTCGATCTCACAGGACAAGATCGCCACGGTCAACGGCGTCGGTATTCTCCGGGAAGACTTCGACAACGCGGTCGCCCAGACGCGGCAGCGGTTCCAGATGCAGGGCCAACCCATCTCCGAGGCGGAGATGGAGGAGTTCCGCGCAGAGATACTCGAGCAACTCATCGCGGAGGAGCTCCTCTATCAGGATGCGCTCGCGAAGGGGCTCGAGGTCAGCGACGATGCGGTTGACGCGCAGTTCCGCCAGATCCGCGGCCAGTTCCAGACCGCCGAGGAATGGGAGCGGGCGCTTGAGGCGAACAACACCACGGAGTCCGAGCTTCGCACGCAGATCAGACGAGGCGACCTGATCCAGCAGGTGATCGAGACCGCCGTC
>SKQU01000361.1 GCA_007118855.1 Spirochaetaceae bacterium | reverse complement strand
GGAAGGACTCATCAACTCGTTTCGCCACGGCCGAGCGACGCAAATTCTTGTTATGTTCTACCTCTCCGAGTCCGAACTGACCGTCAACGTTTGGGACAACGGGGTCGGGGCCAGCGCGCCGGTGGAGGGAATCGGTATCGCCGGCATGAGGGAGCGGGCCGAGCAGATCGGCGGTTCGTTGACCCATGAGAACGCCATTGACGGGTTCTCAATCACCTTACGGATACCAAGGAGCAAACTGTGACCGACGGACCCCACGACGATCTTCTGGTGGATTCGGACCACCAGGCTACGATCAGGATTATCATCGCCGACGATCAGAGTCTGTTCGTCGAAGGGCTCCGGTATATACTGGAAGCACGCGCGTCCGATATGAAGGTCGTCGCCACCGTCGCGAACGGTGAGCAGGCTATCGAAGCCGCCGAACGGTTGCAGCCTGACATAATCCTGATGGATGTACGGATGCCCCTGATGGACGGGGTCGAGGCAACGCGGATCATCCACCAGCGATTGCCGGGTTGTCGCATTCTGATGCTCACGACCTTTCCGGACGATGAGTATGTACACGCCGCACTTCGCTCAGGCGCCGTCGGATATCTGCTCAAGAACCGACCGCTCTCCGAGCTTATCCACTCAATCCGAGCCGTTCGCAACGGTATCATGCTCATCGATCCGAGCGTAGCCGAGGCGCTGTTTCACCCGCCCCACGAAGACTGGACGTCAACCGTAGAGATCGAAGACCTGATCGCGACGCTCACGCATCGTGAGCGCGAGGTGCTGTATCTTCTGATCCAGGCGCACGACAATACGCAGATCGCCGAGAGTCTGGGGGTTGCGGTGCAGACGGTGAGGAACTACACGAGCACGATCTACAACAAACTGCATATCGCGAACCGGATGGATCTGGTAAAGATGATGAGGCAGATTCGGTTCTACCTGGATCGTCACGAATAGACGCGCCTGTGCGCTTACCGCTTGCGGGAGGGGTACCGTCACCGGAGTCACGACCGGGTCTGGCGCGTACACGGTCGTACGCATTGCCAGCCGGTCGTTTCTCCCGGCAACGGTCAACTATCAGCGAACCTGCTCGTTATACATGTCTCGCACAGCCTGCCAGTTCCCAATCCTGCTGAGACTTTCGACAAACGCGTTGTACTCCGATAGCGGCCGGTCTCCGACAATGAACTGCGCGTAGGCTTCATCCACGAGCGTATGGATCGGCGTCATGTTATCGGTGATGAAGTCCCGCTGCGTCGACGAAAAGCTCACCGGCATCCGGTATCCGGGTGCGTCCGGGAAGATCGAGTCCGGGCCCTCGGCTCTAGACGTGAACTCCCAGTAGTTCTCACGACGGACATTCCCTCCGTCCCAGACGGGGGATTCGTTGAACGCAGTTACCGCGTCACGATCCTGAGGGAACCACATTATGCCGGGGCGGACCGACAGCGCTGGATACAGGCCCCACTGCTCGAATATCTTCTGCCGATCGCCCGGAGCGGCGTCGGCGATGGCCGGCACGAATCGCCGCAGACCATTCTCCACGCGGCGGAATGTCTCGCCCTCAATGCCCCAGTTTCCGAGTTCGACGATCTCCGGATTGTGTTGGTAGTCAAGAAACTTGATGACCAGTTCCCTGTTCGGCGACCGCGCCGAAACCGCCAGAGACAGGTGCGTAGCGAGCACGCTTCCAACGACGCCCGACTCCATCTTCCAGCCCTGTTCGCCTCGAAAGTTCGTCGGGCGCTTCGGGATCACCCACTCAACACGAAACTGCTCGTTATTGTTGAGGTGCTGCTCAACTTCGAGCGACCAGAACGCGGGGCTCATGAACGACGTTCCGTCGAGCATCTTCACATACAGTTGTTGCGTCGTATGCGACACGAACTCGGGATCCAACAATCCTTCCCGATAGGCTGTGTTCAGGAACTGCAACACTTCGCGAATCCGGGCCGAGTCTTCCGTAGGCCCAAACCGGTAGGCTGCCCCGTCGTAGTAGATGCGGCTGTTCGTCCGGTTGTGGACCAGCAGCTGACTGAGGATGTTCATCCCCGCAGACGTGCCCGGTAGACCCGTGATCGGGTAGGACGCCGGGTAGATCTGCTTCAGCTGTCGGGCTGCGGCAAGGAATTCGTTCATGCTTGTCGGCAGCGCGATCCCGTGCTCTGAGAATACGTCGTAGCGATACGCCCAGCCGTGCTGGGTCCCGGTGTTGCTCTGGATGACGATCGACGGGAACGAGTACATCCGTCCGTCGGCGTTGATTGCAGTGCGCCGGTTCACTTCGGTGTTCAGGTGATTCTCAACGAAGTACGGCATGTGCTGCTCGTACTGCATGAGGTCCACGATCAACCCGTTATCGCCCGCCTCCTGGACCGCCGATTCCGTCAGCGCGGTCGTGAACGCGTCGTGGAAATCGCCGGCTGCCAGATAGAGGTTCCGTCGCTCCAGAAAGTCACCGAAGGCCAGCTCTTCCCACTCGATCTCCACGGTCATCCCGACGTAGCTTTCGAATCGCTCCATCATTATCGGGTAGATGTCCGTGCCGAGCCAGCTCTGGCTGAAGTGCGGCTGGTAGACGCTGAACCGCAACGTCTGGGGCGCGGCGGCCTCCTGGCTGCCGGTCGCCACCGCGGTCGAGCCGACCGCAAGTGTTAGAATCACCGCGATCGCAATGATCAGTGATTGCCGAGTCCTATACCTCATAATCTCCTCCTCGCAGGTATACCGATGGTGTTGTCGATGGGCTTCCGCTCATCCCTTGATTGCTCCAATGATTACCCCCTTTGTGAAGTACTTCTGCACAAACGGATAGACACAGAGGATGGGCAGCATGGTCACTACGATTACTGCCATCTTCAGGTTCTCCGCGTGCACAACCCCTTGCAGGACAAGCGAGGCCGCCTCGCTCGTTTCAAACGCGAGACTGAGCTGCTCCCGGATCAGGAATCGACGCAGGATCATCTGCAGCGGATATCGCCGCGGATCCCTCAGGTAGATGAGCGCCTCAAACCACCGGTTCCAGTGTCCGACCACCGAAAACAGACCAAAGGTGGCCAGCACCGGCTTTGACAACGGAAGGATGATCTGGAAGCAGATGCGCAGGTCATTCGCCCCATCTATGAACGCCGATTCCCTCAGCTCATTGGGAACCGTCCGAAAAAAAGCGCGAAACACGAAGACAGTGAACGCCTGGATCGCCATCGGCAGCACCATCACCAGGAACGTGTTCATCATGCCGAGCGAGCGGATGAGCAGGTAGGTTGGTATGAGCCCGCCGTTGAAGAACATCGTGATCGCCAGGTAGATCGTCAGCTGGGTCCGCAGGACGAACCCTGGTACCGCAAGCGAGTACGCGACCATTGAGGTCAGCGTGAGGGTGATGAACGTTCCTATGCCTGCGTACGCCACGGTGTTCGCGTATGCGCGCAAGAGATCCGGGTTCTGGAGGATCAGCTCGTAGCCCGCGATGTTCAGCCCACGCGGTACCCACGAAACCAGTCCGGCGTTGATGAAATCGGGAGAACTCAGCGAAACCGCCAGCACGTGCATCAGCGGATAGAGCATCACCAGTGCCAGGCCGACCAGCGCGGTACCGTTGAGGAGTGCGAACACGTATTCGCCCGTGGATCGCCGGATACCCCGGCCTCTGGATTTGATGTCGATGGTTTCGGCTACCACAGGCTGTTCCCCGAGAGCCGTCGACTGAGTGCGTTCGATGCCGATAGAAACACAAACGCCATGACCGAGAGTAGCAACCCAACCGCAGCGCTGTAGCTGAAGCGCGCGTTCTCTATGCCTTCGCGGTACACGAACGTGCTGATGATGTCCG
>SKQU01000019.1 GCA_007118855.1 Spirochaetaceae bacterium | reverse complement strand
GCCGCGGCGAGGCCGCGCTCGTTCCCTTCGTTCGCTACCTGCCGTACGGCGAGTGCGACGAGCAGGTATTCGAAGGCAAGCCGACGTCGCTTTCAGAAGACCCGGATCGCCTCGTCTTCACCGTGCCGGAGGACCTGGGGGGCGTGCCGGTCGACCTGGGGCTGCGCCTCGCGGCGAGGCGGCTCGGTGAGGCGGTGGTGCACCTCGCGGCGGTGGATTTCGCGGGGCGCGCGGTGGTCGACCTCCCCGCGGGGCCGCAGCCGGGAGGCGACCGCCTGCTCGCGGGCTGGCTCCACGACTGCGACGTGATACGCGGCGCCTTCTCGGACGACCCGGTACCCACCGCGCATCTGGGGCGGAACACGGGACGAGGCCTCTGTGTGACCGGCACGCGGGACTGGCGCGACTGTGCGATCGAAGCGATGGTGGGCATACACGGCGGCGACGCGTGCGGGCTCGTCGTGAGGTACCAGGGTCGGGAACGCTACTACGCGGCAAGGATGGACGGCGCCGGGATCTCCCTCATCCGCCGCCGCGACGGAGAGGACCACGTTCTCGCGTCGGTCCCGGCCGCTGGAACAAAAGACGCCATGCGCACGCTCCGGCTCGAGGCGACCGGCGACAGGATCGTCCTCTCCCGCGACGGGACTGAAGCAGCGTCGGTCACAGACACCACCTTCGCCAATGGGGGCGCGGGGCTCCTGATCGAGCAGGCACTGATAGACGTGCACTCGCTGCGGATCGTGGCGCAGCTTGCGCCGCTACGGTACTGACGGGAGAAGGCTCGAGCGGTTGTCGCAGCGGTACGGACGAGCTGGAAACCTCAGGGCTCGCCCGCACCGGCGTGGGTATCTCGCTGTCTCAGGCAGCGGCCTGCGGCGCGTTTTGCGGACTCCACCGCGAGCCGGCCCTGCAGATCAGGGCGCGAACCTGAACTTCCCCTGCAGCGGCAGTTCTGACCCAACGATGCTGTCATCGAAAGTTCTGTCGATGGGGCCGCGGAACCTCCCCGTGATCTCGATCAGCGGGCTCCCCTCAGGGGCTCCGTCACGAACACCCTTGAAGTCGAAGTCGAAGACATAGTTGTCGCGGAGCGCCTCGCGGACCTTCACGCTTCCCCCGGTGATCTCGTACCAGGTCCTCGCGTCATCTGTGTTCGCGTTGTACTCGATACCGGCCCAACCATACCACAACACGAACGGGGCAAGCGCGTAGTTGAACTCGTAATTCCCGCCGGCAAGATCGCGGGAAGGCGAGATCACGAAGAGACCCAGGAGCTCACCGGACCCCGTTGGTCCCTGGTCCGTCAGGTTGAGCCCCTGCGAAGTGAAGATAAGGGCAAGCCCGTGAACACCGGCCTCAGTCCCTTCGTATACAACGTAGAAAGCGTCCAGATCGTATCTCGTTCCGTCTATGTTCATGTGATTCCCAAGGCCGAGGAAATTACACGAACCCAGCGCCGTGACCGCCAGGATGACGATCACCACCACGATCGCATGTCGAAGCCGTTTCATCATCACTCTCCTCCTGATCGATGATCAGTGGATCGATTATACACTCGCCCCGTTGCGCCCGCAATCACGTGAGACGAGGGGGCCACACATTTTCGCACCACCACGGCGCGCAGCAGATGCACAGTCTGGTGTGTGGTGAACTGCCGAATCTGGTCGTACAATCTACCTCAGAGATGTCTATGGAGGCGAGTATGAGACGTATGGCAGTTGCTTTGATTGCGTTCGTGCTTGTCGCAACCGGGTGTTCCTGGTTCGTCGTCAGCATCGACGGTGACTGGACGGGAATCGGCGAGACTCAGATGATGATGGGAGAGACGCTCGTCACGTTCACGAGTCTGAGCGCGACCTTCGACTCGGGCGCGTACGACTTCCGCTACACGATAAGGGTTGACGGTGACGGAGAACCGGAGAGTTTCCTCAACTCCCACAGTGGAACGGTGAGCCCGAGCAATCCGAGCGTCGATCAGACGATGACCTTCACGGTGAGCTCATCGAGCGGCGACAAGGCACCACCGGTCGGGACGTCGTTCGCCGGCAAGCTGCTCTACCTTGACCGGAAGGTGATGGTTCTCGAGATCGTGGCGGGCGAAGACGGACCGGTCCTCAACTGGGCGTTCGAGCGGCAGTAGCAGAAAGCATCGTCGGAAGGGAGGAGTAACGTCGGACCTCCGAATGGCTCTTGCGCGCCGGTGCCGCAGCGCCCATACTGAAGGCGTGGGAGCACGCGTGGAGACTCGGGACATGCTCGAGATAAGTGACTGCACGCGTCGCGGCAGGACGACGCTCGAGCTGTCCCAACGGAGCCTCGCCGCCCGCTGCCGGCTCCACCGCAATACGGTCTGCGCGCTCGAGAACGGCAGCACTGACCCGTCATTCCTCACGGCCGCGGTCGTCCTCGCGGCCGTCCGATCAGAACCGCCCGCTCGAGCCTCGCACATGCTCACGCGATCCTCTCTCAGAGAGCTTGGTGAGGCGCTCCGAGCGCGGCGCCGCTCGCTCGGCCTGAGCCAGGAGCGCCTGGCCGAGCGTGCGGGTCTGCACCGGAACACGGTCGGACTCGTCGAGCGTGCCGAGGTATCGCTCGACCTGTCGACCTTTCTCAGCATCTGCCGCGTACTCGACGTCACGACCGTCTGCCTGGAAACAGGCTGCGTCGATGTGACCTGAAGACGTGGTGGCAGGACCGCGGCCGGCAGCTGATCGACGTGCAGTTACACCGGATCCAGGTAACCGTAGTGACGTTGCGGCATTGGCCGGGTAACCGTCACGCACCTGCGCGCGGC
This sequence comes from Spirochaetaceae bacterium, assembly GCA_007118855.1. Taxonomy (GTDB): domain Bacteria; phylum Spirochaetota; class Spirochaetia; order DSM-27196; family SLST01; genus SLST01. The sequence continues at coordinate 1,039 of SKQU01000019.1, read as the reverse complement.
GGATTGCGCTCCGGACGAAAGTGCGATAGGGTTTTCCAGAAGACTGCTGATACGGGCAGCATAGCCAGGAAGGGCCTGCAATGGATCGGATGAGAGGTCTGTTCACACGGGTGCCGCGGAGGTTAGCTTCCGTGATGCTCATGGCTGTTGGGATGGCTGTTTGTACCACCTGCACGAACCCGATGCTCGCCACAATCGAGGAGATAGTCTCCGAGTACCAGAAGCCGCGTGTGACGGTGAACCTTGGAAGTGGCGCAAGTCTTGCCGAAGGCACTTCCATCGTATTCACCTTCAGCAAGAGCATGGACAGAACAACGCTCGCGATTGGAGGTACTCTCGAGGCGTTCGCCGATGCGGGTACGTGGAGCTCGGTGCAGATCCCAGACGACACTTTGACGATTGCGCCCGTGAACCTCTGGCCGGTTGGAACTGACCGAACGCTCACCTTGGCCTGCACGGACATCGAGTCGTTCACAGCCGATCCGTTGGACTTGGTCTACGGTGTACTGGACGGGATCATCTACGTCCATGCGACGGCTGGCGCCGACACGAACCCGGGGACGCATGACAAGCCCAAGAGAACGATCCAGGCCGCGGTGGATGCTGTGCAAGCGGTATACGACGAAGCGATTGTCAGGATCGCCGGCGGGACCTACCAGTCTCTGGAGGGTATATTCGTTCAGAAACGCCTTCACCTCATCGGTGGATACGATCCCGCGGATTGGGGAAATCACGACCCTGCCCAACACGAGACGGTAGTGCAGATTATCGCGGACAGCGAGGTGGACACTGCCGAAGGTCTTGCTTTTGGAGGGACGGATGCAGCCGGCGCATCCGCGAGTGACCTCCGGATTCGAGTTCAGGAACCTCAGAGTGCGTGGGGTGTCGCAATCAACGACTCGAGCGCTACTCTCAACAACGTGGAAATCAGGTCCGCTGGGCGACGGATCGCTACGGCAGTAGGGGTTATGAACGGGGCGGTGACCATCGCCGACTCCCACATGGAGATTCAAGGATATCATGACACTACAACGGCCTT
>SKQU01000359.1 GCA_007118855.1 Spirochaetaceae bacterium | reverse complement strand
TCGCTCACCGCAGCGCGCTCGTCGTAAGCGCCGACGCCTCGGCACGGACCGCCGGTCGTCGCCGGGCCTACCGGCCAAGGTCGTGCCAGACAGGCTCGAGATCCAATACCTCACCCCTGCGCGCCGCTTCGTCGATTGAGAGCGCAACAACGGCGCTCTGAAGCCCCTCTTCGCCGCTGCACAGCGGAGGGGTACCATTGACCATCGTGTCGTAGAGGCTTTTCATGATGAACTCGTCACCGCCGCCGTGGCCTCCGCCGGCGAGGGTCTGGACCTCGGAGGGCGGGTCACCAACGCGCTGTGCCAGCAGCGTCCCGCTGTAGAGCTCAGCGACGATTGAGCCCTCGGTCCCGCAGATGTACATCCGGCGTTCGGGGATCGCATTCGACATCGTCGCCTGGAACTGTACCTTCACCCCGTTGCGATACTGGAGGATCGAAACCAGCGTGTCCATGATATCCTTGTCCGAGTGAAAGGCGCACTCCTCGGCGTGAGGGTCGACCCAGCCGTCGAAGGGGCTCAACCCGTCCACCCGGAACTTCTCCCGCAGCCCGCGATTGGCCGGGACGAAGAAGTCGAGCCCGCCGAAGGCCGCCGTCTTTGACGGGACCGACCCGATGAACCAGTTCAGGAGATCGAGGTCATGACAGCATTTCTCCAGGATATGCGGACCCGACAGAGCGGTGATCCGACGCCAGTTGCGCATGATGTAGGCCCCGTGCGCAGGGGGGATGTTCTCGTCCGCATTGATGCTCAGGATCGAACCGATGGTGCCGGCATCAAGCACCTCCCTGACCTTCCGGTACAGCGGCGCGTAACGCAGTACGAATCCGGTGGCAAAGAGCAATCCGGAACGCAGATGGGCGTCGTGGATTGCGCGGCAGTCGTCTATGGTGGTCGCAAGCGGCTTCTCGGCGAAGACGTGCTTGCCGGCCTCGAAGCCCGCGATGATGTGCTCGCGGTGGAAGGCGTTGGGCGAGAAGACCATCACCCAGTCGACCCCGTCGGCTCGAATCGCCTCCTCGCAGGTGTCGCAGATTCGGGTGTCGACGCCCCACTGCTCGACCGCCTTCTTCGCCTGCAAGTGGTCCGGGTCGAACACGCTTCGCACCAGAACCGTCTCGCCGTCGGCGAGCAGGCGTTGCACGACCAGACGGCTGCGGGCTCCGGCCGCGATGACCGCCACTCCAATCTCACGATTCCCCATTGCATACCTCCGCGATCCCATACCATAGTCGAGGACAGGGTTCATCACAAGTGCGCGCGCGACCTGCTGCGCTCGCCCATCGGGTGTCGGCGAACGGACCGGGAGGTTTCGATGAGAACTCGCACCATCGTCACAAGGCACGAGGAGGAGATCCTGCGATGACTCCTCGTGAACGCATGCGGCGCGCGATCGGTTACGATGACCCGGACCGGCTCCCCGTCGTCTACCACCCCTCTCCGGCCGGACTTCACGTGCACGGCGAGAGGCTCCTCGAGCTCTTCCGGCGCTATCCTCCGGACAACCGGATATCGTTCACGGGAATACCCGGGACAGATGTGCCGGTCGACGGCGACGGACGGTACCACGAGTTCCTGACCGACGACTGGGGCACGGTCTGGGAGCACCGGATCTACGGAATAGCAGGGCACCCGTATCGTTATCCCATACCGGATCTCGAACGCTGCGACGAGTACCGCTTCCCGGACCCGCCGCCGGTCTCGCGCTCGGATCCGGAGCCTGACCGCGACCCGCGGTACTTCGAGGCGTCGGGCACCGTCTCAATCTTCGAGCGACTCCACGCACTGCACCCGATGGACGGAGTGCTCCTCGCACTCGCCGAGCGGGACCCGGCCGTCCTGCGCCTCCTCGCGCGCCTTGAGGCATACTGGCGACGGCGGATAGACGGGTTTCTCGCCTCAGGCGCGGACGCCGTGTGGTTCGGAGACGACTGGGGAGCGCAGACCGGTCCGCTCGTCTCACCGGCCATGTTCCGTGAGGTCTTCGCACCGGTCTACGAACGCCTGTTCGCACGGGTCACACAAGGCGGCGCGCAGGTCTTCTTCCACTCCTGCGGCGCGCTCGGAGCAATCTTTGACGACCTTCTCGCCCTGGGCATAGACCTGATCTGGCCGCAGATACGCTGGTTCGAGAGCGACCCGGAGCGCCTGGAACTGTGCCGCGACCGGGGCGTCGCGTTCTACGTGCATCCGGACCGTCAGGAGCTGATACCGCGCGGGACCCCGGACGCAATCCGGGCCGAGATCCGTCGCTACGCGGATCGGGGGCGGGAGATGGGAGGCGGCGTGGTGTTCTACGTCGAGATCGAGAACGACGCCCCGTTCGAGAACGTGGGGGCGCTCATCGAGTCGATCGCCGAGCACCGTTAGGCGAACCAATGGGAACCCCACGACGCAGCGATGAAACTTGACCTTTTTGATAATTAATAGGATCTTGCTCATATGAAACGATCAAGAATGCGTACAGGAATCGTAGCCCTTCTGTTTGCTCTTCTGCTCGCGCCCGCCGTGCTCGCCGAAGAGCACGTCATCGACGCGACGGAGTGGACCGACGAGATCATCGAGATCGAGGTCACCAGCTCGGGGCTGCGGTTCACCCCCTCCGAGATCCGGGTCGCGCTGGGTTCGACGGTTCGCATCACCTACGTCAACGGCGGCGGCCGCCACGACTGGGTGCTGGACGAGTTCGAGGCGGCTACCGCCGTGATAGGTGTCCGGCAGTCGGAGACCGTCGAGTTCATCGCAGACGAGGCCGGGGAATTCGAGTTCTACTGCAGCGTACCGGGCCACCGGGCGGCAGGCATGTACGGAAAGTTCATCGTCGTGGACATGGACGCGTAGACTACACGACGTCCCCGTACTCTCTCGCCGCCTCCGCGTAGGCGATGACGTTCTCTATGGGAACGTCCGGCTCGAGGACATGGGTTGGAGCAAGCATGAGTCCGCCGGTGCCGCCGAGTCCATCGACAAGGCGGCGAACGGTGTCGCGCACCTCGTCTGCGGTGCCGAACGGCATCACCGACTGTGTGCCGATGCAGCCGTCGAGGACCACGCGATCGCCCCAGCGTTGGCCTACCGTGAAAGGATCGAGACACTCCGGCTGGATCGGGTTGAGGATGTCGACTCCTATCTCGATGAGCTCGGGGATGATCTCGATGATGTTTCCGTCGCTGTGGTACCAGACTTTGAGATCCGGCTTGATCGCCTTCGCTGAGGCGTAGATGTCCGCCCAGAGCGGCTTGATGAACCTTCGCCACAGATCGACCCCGAACATCATGGTCTGCTGGGTGGCCACGTCGTCTCCGGTGTGCAGATAGTCGACACCGGCACGAGCCTCGGCAAGGGCGCGCGCCTTCTGGTACTCGTGGAGCCTGCCGAAAATGTGTTCGCAGTTCTCGGGAGCCGCAATCATATCCATGAGAAAGGGCTCCAGCCCGCGTATCTGCCAGGCGTTCTCGAATATATGACCGATCATCCCGGCAACGACACGTCCCTGCGCATGCGCATCGGCGACGTCAGCCGCCATCCGCGGCTCATCGTTGCCGTGGTGGACCGGATAGGGGAAGTCGCGAATCTCGTCCAGACTCGCGGCATTGCGCAGCGGTGAGACCATGCTGTCGAAATGGTAGAAGCCCGCCGGTATGCAGAGGGTACCCATCGCGTTGATGCGCGATCCCTCCGGAATATCGATGTCGGTGTAGTAGCGCGCGAAGTCTCGTTCAAATACGGTCGCCGTCGATGTCGGCTGCACCATGACAGGCGTATAGAGGCCAAGCGCTCTGGAGATCTCCCCTTCCGGCCCGATTCCGAGATGCTCGCGCAGCCGACGAGCGAGGTCCGGCGTATAACTCGCGTGCGCCAGCACTCCTTCGTGTGCCTGGTGCCGTACGGTAGCGCGGAAGCAGTCAAGTTGGGTAATTGCCATGTCCCTCGTGATCATACCGACGCACCGTCGGTAGCGCAAGGCTGCCGGGGCAAGCTGCCCGAATCACCCAGCTCGTCGAAATGAGCAACGAGGGGGACCCAAGGCCCCCGATGGGCGCTACGCGCCGACGGGGTGCAGCTCTCGCGGCCCATGGAGCCTGAGGCCCGGCGGGTCGTGGGGCTCGGACAGGGCCCGGCGAATGCCGGGCCCGCGAAAGAAGAGATCTACCACTGAGGCGGGTAGAAGTCGCCCACATCGCTTTCGGTGATAATGTGCTGCGCAAGGTTCCGGCGCATCGGGATATCTTTCCCGTTGAACCAGTCGGCAGCCGTCTGCACGGCCAGTGCCCCATCGCCCTCTGCCGTCTGATAGGTGATGGCGAAGAGTCGGCCTTCCTGCACGAGATCCATACCGACCTTGGAGTTGCCCGCGGCAACCACGACGACGTCTTCCCGGCCCGCGCGGCGGAGGGCCTCGACGATGCCCAGTGCCTGGGCGGAGTCGTCGGCCGCGATGATGCCCTTCAGCTCCGGGCCGAAGCGGGTCAGCCAGTCTGAGACGAGCTGCATCGTCCGGTCGGCCTCGAAACCGGGGGCCTGCATGTCGAGGGTCTTGATCTCCGGCGCATAACCGGCGAGCTCTGATACGGGGCCCCACGATCGGGCGAAGTACGGAGAGCCGCCAGGCGCGTGCTGCACGTAGGCAATGCCTAGCTCGCTGGCACCCGGGTGACGGCGACGCAGTTCATCTGCGAACGTCCGTGCGAGAAGCCTGAACTGACCGAAGTCGTCCGGACCGGTCCAGGTGATCGCGTAGTCCATCGCCGCGGCATCCGGCAGCGTGTTGAACAGGATCAGGGGGATGCCGGCCTGGTGGATCCGACGCGCCTGCTGCGGAGCGGTTCGCGCATCCAGCGGGATGAGCAGAATCATGTCCGGGCGTTCGTTAATCGCCTGGTCGATCATCTGGTTCTGTACCGCGAGGTCCCAGTTGGGCGAGAGCGCCCTCAGCTCCATGTTGTAGGCGTCGGCCACCTTCTGCGCGCCGAGCGTACAGGCGGTCGTCCAGGGATGGTCACCGTGAACGATGAAAACAATACGCCTGCCGATCGCGCCGTTTCTCGGCGATTCCGGGATCGTACTCTTGTCCGCGTCCCAGCCGGCCCACTCCATGTCGTACCAGTGCAGGGGGTCGGTCTGAGGCAGGGCACTCGGGTCGGCAGGCCGCGTCGGCACCGGACGATCATCGTCGGCGACGCGAACCAGCGGCTGACCGTCGGCCGAGAGCAGCCCACTCGTGTCGACGGCAAGCGAAGCCTCGAGATTGGCCGCACCGTCAACCGCGGCACCTTCACGTGCGCCTGCCGCGAACACACCGCTCGTCACTGCCAGCAACAGGGCCAGCACCGCGAGCATCGATACCATTCGTCTCATAAGAGCCTCCTCACGAAATATCTTGAGCGCCGGCGGGCACACCGCCGATCGCGCTAAGAGCAGTACTGCGGCTTACGGATCCGCCCGGCCGCCCTCCCCGGCGGCCGCGGGCTGGACCGCAAGCTCCCGGACGAGCTCCGGCCGCTTGCCGATCTCCCGCTGGTGCTTGTAGAAGGCGTACGCCTCGTAGAGCACGACCGTCGCGAGGATCAACCCCGCGATGAAGATCTTCACTTCATTGCCCAGCCCAAAGAGAATGACCCCCGTGTAGAGCATCTCGAGCGCAAGAACCGCCACGAAGCTGCGGAACACGCCGCCCTTCCCGCCCGTCATGGCGGTACCGCCGATGATCGTGGCGGAGATGACGTACATGAGGGACTGGTCGCCCATTCTGAGCGTCGCCGCGCTCGACTCCATCGCGAAGAAGACCCCGCCTATGGCGGCCAGGGTTCCGGAGAGCACGAATGCGGCTATGAGATACCGGTCGGTATTGATGCCCGCGAGCCAGGCGGTGTTTCTGTTTCCGCCCACGAGGTAGAAGTTCCTGCCGGTCCTCGTGCGCCGCAGAAAGAGCTCGAAGGCGGCGACGAGTCCGAGCATCAGCAGGATGCGCGGGGTGACGAGCGGAAGCAGCGGCCTCGCGAGGAAGTCCGAGACGGCGAAGGCATCCGGTGTGGAGAGGCTGACGGTATTGCCGCCGGTGATGGTGTAGATTGCCCCCTGCAGAATCGTGAGCGTGCCGAGCGTAACGATAAAGGAGCTGATCTTGGCTTTCGCGACGAGCACTCCATTGAACAGACCCACCATCGCGCCGGCCGCGATCGCGATCGGGACCGCCAGCGCATAGCCGAGCGGCTCCTTCAGGGATAGCCCGATCACCCCGGCGAAGGTGATCACCGTGCCGATCGACAGATCGAGCTGGGCACAGATCAGCACGATCGTGAAGCCGATCGCGACCGTCGCGTTCATCGCGACCATCCGCAGGATGCTCGTCAGGTTGAAGACATTGAAGAATCGCGGCGCGAATACCGACATGAACACGAAGATCACGGCGAACAGCAGGAAGATCCGGTACTTCTCTATCCATGCCAGTCTCCGGTTCGCGGTAGTGCTGTGGCGCTCGGATCTACGCATCGTCTCTCCCCAGGCTGCGCAGCGACTTGGCGTTGATACCCACGACGAGTATGAAGATCGCGCCGCGGATCATGTCCTGCGAAAAAGTCCCGATTCCAATGAGCGTCATGATATTGTTCATCAGGCCGATGACGAACGCGCCGCCGATCACCCCGATGATGGTGCCCCTGCCACCGGCAAGCGTGACTCCTCCAATGACCACGGCAGTGACGGCCCGGAACTCGTACCCGGTACCGTTGTACCACGCTCCAACCCGGGAGAGTGATGTGATGATAAGCCCTCCCACCGCCGCCGCGAACGCCGCGATCAGGAAGGCGATTCCGATGACCCGTTCGGCGTTCACCCCGGAGAACGTCGCGGTCCTGCGTGCCGACCCGGTCAGCTTCAGCTGCGCGCCGTATACGGTGTGCGTCAGCACGAAGTGCCCGGCCAGCATCATGAGGATCATCAGCAGGACGGGGAGGCTGATTACGTTGAACAGGCGCAGACGGAAAATCCCGTCAAAGAGCGCGATGGTACGGATGTTGTCCGTCTGAACGTCGGGATAGATCTGCCGGTTCACCCAGACGAGCCGGATCACGCCCATCGTCACGTAGCTCATCGCAAGCGTCCAGATGATGGGATTCGCCCTGAAACGTCCGACGACGACGGCGTTCACGGCTCCTATCAAGAGCCCCACGGCCAAGCCGGCAAGGACCGCCGGGACGAAGCCGTAGTGAAGGAGCTCAACGGTCACGATTCCTGTGAGCGCCATGGTGGTTGGCACCGACAGGTCAGCGTAGTGGCCCGAGTAGGTGACGAAGGCCATCCCCGCGGCGACGATGCCGAGCAGCGCTACGGCATCGATGATATTCAGGAAGTTCCGGGTCGTCATGAAGTTGTTGATCACGCCCAGACTCTGCAGGATCGCCCCGGCAACGATGAACAGGACGGCAATGCCGTAGATACCGGCGACGTTCACGATTCGGCTGAGGCGGTTCGACCTGAGGTATCGTGCGTCCGGCACGTCGATCGGTTTTGTCTCGGCGGTTGCCATGGCTACGCGGACTCCTCCCCGTTGGCTGCGAGCAGAAGCGACTCCTCTGTGCACTGCTCGTATGACATCTCTCTGACGAACCGGCCCTGGCGCATGATCAGAACCCGGTCGGCCAGCCCCACGAGCTCCGGCAGATCCGAGGATATGAGGATCACGGTGTTGCCTGCGCCGGCGAGCTTCTCCACCGCTTCGTGGATGATGACCTTCGCGCCGATGTCGACACCGCGCGTCGGCTCATCGAGGATGAGCACCCTTGGACCACCGGCAAGCCACTTCGCGAGCAGCACCTTCTGCTGGTTGCCTCCCGAGAAGTTCGCCATCGTGACCGTAGGATCCGTCGGGTAGATAGAGAGGCCTTTGACGAGATCTTGCACCGTTGTCCTTCCGAGCCGTTTGTCGTAGCGCAGTCCGCGCCGCAGGCGCGGCACAATGCTCGAGAGGATATTGTCTTCCATGGAGAGCCGCAGAGCGAGCCCTTCGGACTTCCGGTCTTCGGTGAGATACGCGATTCCCCTGGCGAGGTAGTAGGCCATGCCGGAACCGTTGAGCACCTTCCCGTCGAGCTCCATGGTTCCCTCATCGGCGGCATCGAGCCCGACGAGCACGCGAGCCAGTTCGGACCGCCCGGCACCCGACAGACCGCAGACTCCCAGGATCTCCCCGACATGGGCCTCCAGGTCCACGTGGTGGAAGAACCCCCACCGCGAGAGGTCCTTCACCCGGTAGCGAACCGCGCCGATCGTTCGTTCGGCGCGGCTGTAGAATTCCTTCACCGAGCGCCCCACCATCATCTGTACGATCTCCTCACGGGTGAGGCTCGCGACGTCCCGCGTTGCCACCCGCCTGCCGTCACGCATCACCGTCACGCGATCGGCGATGCGGAAGACCTCGGGCAGGTGGTGCGAGATGTAGACGATCGCGAGACCCCGCTTGCGCAGGCTGTCGATGATCGCGAACAGTCGTTCCACCTCGTCACGTGAGAGAGCGCTCGTCGGCTCGTCCATGACGAGAATGCTCGGACTCGTGCCGAGTACCTTGGCGACTTCGACGAGTTGCGCTTCGTGCTGGCTGATCTCCTCGATCGGAAGATCGGGGTCGAGGTCAAGGCCGACGATCGACATCAGTCGCTTCGCCTCGGCGGCCAGGGCGGCGCGATCCACGAGGACTCCACGGCGCGGCAGATGGCCCGCGACGATGTTCTCGGCAATGCTGATCGGGTTGGCAAGCGAAAGCTCCTGGTAGATCATGCCGACGCCGTGCTTCATTGCCATGGAGGGTGTATGAAGTTCGACCGCCTCGCCGTTGATGAGTATCTCACCGGTGTAGTCGTTGAACGACCCTGCAAGCATCTTCATCAGGGTCGACTTCCCGGCTCCGTTCTCGCCTACGAGGGCATGGACCTCGCCGGCGTACACCTCGAAATCAACCGCGTCTACTGCGATAGTCCCGGGAAAGCGCTTGCCCACCTCTTTCATTTCCAGGGCGGCAACAGGACTGTCCTGGTTCATCCGCACCCCCGTGATCCACCGTCCATTCCGTTGAACTCCCGTACCGCGTCGTAAAGCGCGACGATATTGGCCGGCGGAACGTCCGGCAGAATATTGTGCACCGTGTTGAAGACGAACCCGCCCCCCGGAGCGAAAACCTCCAGTCGGTCGAGGACCTGTCTTTTCACCTCGTCAGGACGGCCCGAGTTGAGCACCGTCCTCGTGTCCACGCCGCCTCCCCAGAAGGTGACGTCGTTACCGAACTCACGCTTGAGCCTTGCGGGGTCCATGCCGTTCGCGTTCGTCTGCACGGGATTGAGGACCTCGAAACCCGCTTCGACGAGATCGGGAATCAGCAGATCGATCGAACCGCAGGAGTGCAGAAGGGTGTGCATGGATGAGTGGCAGCGCACGTAGTCGCAGAGCACCCGGTGACGGGGCTTGAACAGCGATCGGTAGATCTCCGGGCGCATGAAGGGGCCCTGATCCGTGCCAAGGTCGTCTCCGAACCGGATCACGTCCGCGATGTCCCCGACCGACTCGCACACCTTCTCGAGGGTCGCCAGGTGCCGCTCCATGAGGGCGTCGAGCAGGGCCTCGACCTTTGCCGGCTCGAGAAGCAGATCCATCAGAAAGTTGTCAATACGGCGAAGAAAGGTCCCCCACTCGAACAGATTGCAGCCCACGACCACCATGATCGCCCGGTCGTCGGTCCGGCGGAGCTCGAGCGCGTTCTGACGCAAACCTTCCCAGAAACCGGGGCGGTTCACATTGTCCCAGGGCGCATGAACGAGCGCGGACCAGAGGACCTTGCCCATCGCCTCGTCAAGCCCGTCGAAGGTGTCCGGCCAGCCCTCTTCCCAGGGGAAGCAGGTTTCATCGAAGAAGGCCGCCCCTGCCGGCTGGCGCGCTATGGGTGTCCCGTCACCGTGACGGGCAATCCAGGAGCCGTCTGCATCCTGCTCGGGTCTGAACCACGCGGGATACCTGGCCGGTTCGCCGGAGACGAGCGTGACGTCGTACCAGTCGGCGGGATCGGTGTTGAACGTCCTGCCCAGATCGACGACATCGACGCAGAACGCATCAAGCGCCCAGGGTTCCGGCTGTGCGAGTTGCTGGACGACGTCGTAGACCAGCGTAGCCCCGTCCCGGCGGCCGAGGTGACGGCGAAGCCGTTCGTAGGCGGTCGCCGATATTCCCGAGCTCGGCGTCGACCCCAGGTCCACCGGCACGCGGTCAGGCGTCTTGTGTGCAATGGCGGCCAGAACCCGTTCCCGCGACGTCATCCGGACCTCTCAGCCCATACCCGGAATGTCATGTTCGCCAAGCTGCAACGGGTACACGCCGTTTGCACGCACCAGCTCGAGCACGAACTCATACCGCTCGGCTGACACATTCGACGGAACCGAGTGGTCGCTCTGCACGATGTACCCGCCTCCCTTCGCGGCGTTGAGCTTGCGCATGACTTTGGCTTCGAGCTCCGGCAGCGGATCGTTCGCCCAGGAGAGCACGTCGATGTTCCCGCAGAAACCCATCCGATGGCCGTACTGCCTGCGCAGCTCGACCACGTCGAGGCCGGCCTTCGCCTCGAGCGGGTTGTACGAGTCGAGCCCGATCTCGATGAAGTCCTCATAGAGATCGGATGCATTGCCGCAGCCGTGGTAGATGACGGGGATGCCTGCGTCGTGGCAGATGCGGATCTGCTCCTTGACGATGGGCTTGAAGTGTTCGCGCCAGTACGCGGGGGAGAAGAGCATGCCGTTCACGTAGGCGACGTCGCCCCAGATGACCATCCCGTCGAGCATGCCGTCGGCCGCCCTGATCTGCGCCTTCGTTATCTCGACGACGAACTCGCCGACGCGGTCGATGAAATCGCGCAATTCATCCGGGTAGAGCCCCATCCACAGGAAGGTGTTCTCCGACCCGATGATCCGCCACAGAGCCTCGTGTCCCTCCAGGATGGAGCCGTACACCGGCATGTCGGGATGAAGCGCCTTGACCGTATCAACCCACGGCGGGCTGTTGCGCGTGATAACGTCGCCGATACCGGCGATCTGGTTGTCTCCCCCTGCGAAGTACCGCCGGTCGTCCCACGGATCATCGAACCGAAAGGCGGTCATCTTTTCCACGGTGTCGGTCTCGAAGTGTTCGAAGTAGGGCATCTGCACGCCCTCGCGGCGGCGGATGACGGCCTCGAACCCGGTCTTCAGGACGGTATCGTCATCCTCTTCCTTGATGACCTCGAAAGCCTTGATGTGCGGATCCATGTTCGGCACGGTCACGATCCAGTCGAGATCGTAGTAGGCGTAGATGTCCGTGTCCGCGGCGAGTCCCAGCTCGCTGCGCCAGCGCGTGACAAAGGAGGTCCAGAAGAAATCGCTGACCGGCACCCGGTCAGCTTCCTCGTGCCTGAGCGCCCGGTTCACCCGATCGAGCTTTGCGAGACATGATTCGCTGCGCGTTCCTGCCGCCATACTCGCTCCTCTCAGTCGTGGTGGAATACTTCGTCCATGTTCGCCCACCACTCGCCTTCGGCGCGGGTGGGAAGCGGTTCCTGCATGGGCTTCATGAGGTCCCACCACTTCTGCGTCATGGGGTCGTCCGCCATCCTCTGCATATCGCCGTCGAAGTCGTCGCCCACATACTCGAAGTAGGCGAAGAGCAGGCCGTCCTTGTGGAAGATCGAGTAGTTGCGAATATTGCACTCGGAGATCTTTGCGAGCACCTCCGGCCAGACGGCCGCGTGATGCCTGGCGTACTCCTCGAGTCGTTCGCCCCTGACACCTATGACCTGCCCGTATCGCACCATGCCGCCCTCCTCGTATGGCTCACTGTATCATGCTTTCACCATCTGTCAAGAAATTCATTGAATTATTTGATCATTTCTTCTTGGTCACACGGCCGGCCGGTCAGCCGCTCGCGGACACCGTCATCGCGCGCGGAGCCACCGGTTGCTGAGACCGGCCGGTTCTGCAGACCGAATTCCCTTCTATGGGGCAATATATTGGTCCTTTCTATCCATTGAGGTGTCCGCACAGGCTCCGGGCAGAGAGCCGGAGGCGCATAGGCCGGTTGCCCGATTGTGTTCTTTCGCCGTGGTATAGTGTAAAATTTCCGGGAAAGCAGCCATCGGTATGCTAAATATTTTACCTCGTTGCCGGCCGAGGGGCGCTTCGTGTCGGATAAGGCGCGGTCCCGCGGTGGTATTTGCCAAAGTCTTCTGTTTTCCTTCGCGCGAGACGAGCATACAATGGACGCAGAGGAAGGAGGCCCTGCAATGCTGCACGACCCCGGCTCCTACAGCCCGCCGGTCGACTACGATGAGATCGCGCTCGCACCCGCGGAGCGCGAGATCCTGCGAAGACTGGCCGATGGGCTCGCGGGCATCGCGGCGTTGAGCGTTCACGCCGAGACGGCGGACCTGTGGCGCCGTACGAACGATCTCGATTCGCACCGGCCTATGGTCTGGATCAACGAGGTCCCGTGGCACGAGATGAACGTCGACGACGAGCTGACTGTTGTCACCACCCACCCATGGGCCCGGGAGCTCGAGACGAGACTACGGCGGACAATCTATCAGTGGAAGCATTTCCCGGCCGACATGGTGGTGAGCGACTTCATCGAGTGCCCGATGGTGATACACTCCACCGACTTCGGGATTCACGAGGACGTGGACGTGGCGCGCACCGATGAGGGCAACGATATCGTCTCCCGTCACTACCGCATACAGATCGCCTCCGAGGCGGATCTGGAGAAGATCAGGATGCCCGTCGTCACCCACAACGAACGGATGACCGGGCTTGCCCTCTCCGTCATGCAGGATCTCTTCAGCGACATCATGCCGGTGCGCCTTACCGGACAGAGCCACATCTGGTTCACGCCATGGGACTACCTGATCAGGTGGACCGGCGTCCAGGAAGCGATGATCGCGCTCTACGAACAGCCGGACCTGATACACGCGGCGGTCGATCGCATGGTCGACGCCTGGATGGCGGAGCTTGACCAGTTCGTGGAGCAGAACCTCCTTGCGCTCGACTGCAACAATACCCGCGTCGGCTCCGGCGGCTACGGATACGTGAGCGATCTCCCCGGCAACGAATACGACCCGAACAGGGTAGCCCCCCACAATATGTGGGGCTGCTCGAACGCCCAGATCTTCTCTGAGGTCTCACCGCAGATGCATTGGGAGTTCGCGCTTGAGCACGACATGCGCTGGCTCGAACGCTGGGGCCTGACCTACTACGGCTGTTGCGAGCCGCTGCAGAACAAGCTCGACCTCATGCGCAGAATACCCAACCTGCGCAAGATCTCGGTGAGCCCGTGGAACGACTTCAGCAAGGTTCTCCCGAGCATGGGTGGTGAGTACGTCGCGAGCATCAAACCGAACCCGGCGGTCTTCGTCGACGACGTCTTCAGCCCGGACCAGGCCAGGGCGGCACTCGAGGAGGCCGTCGGCGCCGGAGGCGACTTCAGCCACATTGAGCTCATCATGAAGGACATATCCACCGTCCGCTACCAGCCCCGGAACCTGTGG
>SKQU01000368.1 GCA_007118855.1 Spirochaetaceae bacterium | reverse complement strand
TCGTGATAGGGAGCGTCGTTGCGATCTTCCCCGGCTTCGGCGAAGGCGTGATGGTGCTCGCGGACCTCGCCGGCTTCGCGGTGGGAGTGCTCGTCAGCCTCTTCCTGGGGACCGGCATGAAGGACAGGATTCTGAAGGCGAGGGTGTCCTCATGAGGCGGCGACGTATCGTGCTCCTGTCCGTTGCGGGGGCGCTCGTGCTCGTGCTGGTGGTCGCGCTCATCCTGGGCCGACGGGTTGACGATCACGCCTTCTTCCGGACGCTGGCGCAGGACCGTCCGCTCGTGATCGCCCACCGGGGAGGCGCGCGCCTGTGGCCCGAGAACACGCTGGTCGCATTCGCCGCAGCGGTCGAGCTCGGAGTGGACGTGCTCGAGATGGACATCTTCCAGACCGCCGACGGCGTTCCGGTCGTGCTTCACGATACGACCGTCGACCGTACGACCGACGGGACGGGTCACATCAACTCGTTCACACTCGAGGAGCTCAAACGGCTTGACGCCGGGTACCGGTTCAGCCCGGTTGACTCGGATGCTCACCCGTACCGCGGCGAGGGTCTCACCGTTCCCACGCTTCGCGAGGTCTTCGAGGCCTTCCCTGCCGAGCACATGATCATTGACGTCAAGGAGAACGATACCGCGCTCGCCGACGCGTTGGTGGAGCTTGCCCGTGAATTCGGCCGCATGGACCGCACGCTGCTTGCGAGCTTCCATCACGAGATCCTTCTTCACTTCCGCTCGGTCGCCCCGGAGGCTGCGACGCACGGGTCGGAGAAGGAGCTCATCCCCTTTCTCGTGAAGTCGTGGCTCCTGCTCGCCGCGACGAGCGCTCCCGACTATGAGGCGGTACTCGTGCCGCAGCGAAGCGGACCCATTCCCGTGACGACCCGCCGCTTCATCAGCGCGGCGCAACGCCGCAACCTCTTCATCGCCGCGTGGACGATCAACGACCCGGACGACATGCGAGCGCTCCTGGACAAGGGCGTGAACGGTCTCATCACCGACCGCCCGGACCTCGCGCTCGAGATCGTGCGGGCAGGGCAGTAGACGCGCCGGCGACGCGGGCGCGAGCCCGCGCGGCGAAGGCCATTCAGCTCGAGACGAGCTGCGCCTCGAGCGTGATGGGAACGGACGCGAGCGCCTTGCTCACCGGGCACCCGGTCTTCGCCTGCTCGGCGATCTTCTGGAAGTCGTCCTGGCTGATTCCCGGGACGATGGCCTTCGTAGAGAGCGTGATGCCGGTGATGGCGAAGCCCGCCCCCTGCTTCTCGATCCTGACTTCCGCCTTGGTATCGATGCTCGTGGGCGGATGGCCCGCCCCGCCGAGCTCCCCGGAGAGCGCCATCGAGTAGCAGCCCGCGTGGGCCGCGGCGATGAGCTCTTCCGGATTGGTACCGGTGCCGTCCTCGAATCGTGAGGCGGCCGAGTACTTCCCCTGAACGTTATCCGAGGCGCTTTTCAGCCACCCCTCACCGCCCTTCAGATCTCCCTTCCACGTTGCTTCGGCTCTGCGTACTGGCATAGCTCCTCCTGTCTTTCAAAGTAACCAATATTGACGCGGGGGCCAAAGCGAGTCCCGCGAGCTCGGAGAAGAGCACTCCGGTCAGGATGATCGCCGCGCCCGTGATCTCAAGTGCGGCAAGGTGTTCTGAGAGAAAGACGACGCCTGTCGCCGCGGCGAAGACCGGTTCGAGCGCATAGATCGTAGTCGCGCGAACGGGGGTCGTTCCGGCCTGGAAGACCGTCTGGAGCCCGAGTGCGCCGACGGTCCCGAGCAGGGTGAGATACCCGAGCGCAAACCAGAGCGCCGGACCGGGCTCGAACCGCAGGGGCTCGAAGAGCAGCGCGGCGATGAGTGACAGGACGCCGGCCACGAGGAACTGGGTGGGAACGAAGTCGATCGGGTTATGACCGGCGGAGAACCGGTCGACGAGTACGATGAAGAAGGCGAACGCGATTGCCGAGCCGACGGTGATGAGGTCGCCGACGTTCCAGTCGGCAGCCGCCCACGGCCGGGTCATGACCGTGGCCCCGACGATCACGATGCCGAGGCCGACCACGTTTGCCGGCCTCAGTCGTCTGCGCGAGAAGATCCGTGCGAGCGGCGGCACGAAGACGGCGAAGAGGTAGGTGAGGAACGCAGACCGCGCCGCCGTCGTGAAGGCAAGCCCACCGGTCTGCATCGTATAGCCTGCACAGACGGCGAGGCCAAGGAGTAGCCCGCGACCGGCGCCGCGCCACCAGCGTCGGCCCTTCCAGGCAAGGATCGGTCCCACGATCGCTGCCGCGCCCAGGAACCGGATTGCGATGAGAAGGAGCGGGCTCACATGGGCGAGCCCTGCGCGGGTCACCGCGAAGGTGCCGCCCCAGATGATCGTCGCGAGCACGAGGAAGAGCTCCGAGGCGAGGCGGTTTCGGACGGGTGGGGGGGGTGCTAGAACCGGTTCCATGACAGCGCGGTTATGCGGTCTGACAGCCGGCGTGGCCGTTCGACCCGACAGGGCGAGGTAGCCTTCGCGGGCGATGTCGGCGTAGAGATCGAGGAATGTCTCGAGGTGGCGTTGTCGTGGGACCTCCGAGCGCCAGTACATTACGGTCGTCATGCCTTCCGCGGCGGCCGCTTCATCAGCATATAGATGAACTGACCGGAAGAGTCAAGGGCCGGAATCTCGCGCCAACCACTCCTGACTTCTGCGAGTCAGCCTCCCGCTGCGCCGCTACCCCAGTGTGTCCGCGATCACCGTCGCCGCGTCGTGCGCGCCGTTTTCGGTTGCGATCGCGTCACCGAGTTCGCGCGCGCGCTCGATGATCTCTCCGGTTGTCGCGGCGCGGATCGCATCTGCGAGCCTGGCCGCGGTGAACCGTTTCGCCGGCAGCGGCTTCGGGCCCACGCCGAGCTCGTGCGCGCGGTGCGCCCACGCGTGCTGGTCGAGCGCGAACGGCGTGATGATGCTCGGCACCCCGGCCCGGAAGCCCGCGGCGCTCGTGCCCGCCCCGCCGTGGTGGACGACCCCGGCCATGCGAGGGAAGAGCCACGAGTGCGGCGCTCCGTCGATCGCGATGATGTCCTCCGGTGGCTCCTCGAGCCGACCTATTCCGCTCAGGACCCCGCGCTTTCGCGCAAGCTTCAGCGCCTCGATCGCCTGCCGGGCGACGCGGCTGGTCGCCTCGGCATCGAACATCGAGCCGAATCCAATGTAGACCGGTTTCCCGCCCGCGGCCAGAAACCCCTCGAGTTCAGGTGAGGGGCGGTAGGCCTCTGGCTCCTCGACGAACCAGTAGCCGTGCTGATGGACGTGCGGGTCCCAGTCCGCGGGCCTGGGGAAGACGTGGTTGCTGCACGACACGACCGCCGGATGGAGCGCATCGGAGCGCTCGAACGGCATGCCGAAGTCGGGCGGGAGCGCGCCGTAGCGCGATGTCCAGAACGGCTTGAGCGATCCCTTCGACGCCATCCAGAGCATGTGTTGGAGCACCGTGTGGCTGAAGCGGGTCGCGAGCCTTCCCGGTGCGACCTTGCCGTAGGCAATGACCGACGGCCGGACGGTGGTGCGGTGGAGCGGAAACGGCGTCGCAAGGATCGACGGGATGCCCGCACGATCGGCCATGAAGCGGCCGATCGCGAGACCCGGGTGGTAGACGAGCGCGTCGCTTCCAATGCACGCGTCGTGGAACTCCTCGACCATGTGAATACCGTAATCGCGCATCTTCCGGAAGGTCGCGAGCATCCGCAGCAGGTTGTCCGCGCGTTGCGCCTGCCGGATCATCTCCGGGTCGACGCCAACCGACTCCATGTCGACCCTGATCGGATAGTAGTCGACCCCGTACCCGCGAACGAACGCT
>SKQU01000088.1 GCA_007118855.1 Spirochaetaceae bacterium | reverse complement strand
TCTTGCTGACCCGTTGCGGGCCCGCGACTGGCTCCCTGAGACCCGCTACATCACGCACTTCTCGGACAACGTTGCGGTGACGATCGCCGACTTCGATGACGATCCGTTCCTCGAGACCGCTCGGCTCGAAGGGTGGCGCATCAGCGTCGAGGGTTTCGAGCGCGCGGGCGAGCGTCGGATGCCGTTCTCGACGGAGGGAGGAGCAGTTTCCGAGCGCTGGGCCTTCTCCGGCAGCTGGGTGGCTCCGGATCCCGACGCGGATACACCAGTCGCTCCCTCGCTCCGGTTCGACACCGAAGACGAGCGTCACGCGATCCGGGCTGAACGCCTCGCATTCGACATCACCGCCGTGTCGCTCGCCGCGGGCGACGATGCGAGCGATCCGCTTTCCTTCGAGCTCGTCGTGCGCTACGGCTCGGGCCGGACCAGCCGGATCGACCTGACCCGCCTCGCCTCGATCCGCCCTGCGCCCGAAGTCACCATGCTCTTCCGGCGGCTGCGGCACAATGTCCCGCAGTCGGTCGTCGTGCCGGTGGACGCGAGCGAGCCGATCACGGGGATCGAGCTCGTCTTCAGCGCGGAGCGATCGGCGGAGGTCGTCGTTGACGCGCTTCGCTACTACCCCGCCCGGGAGGCCCGCGATGAGTAGCCGCAGATACGCTTCTCCGGGTCGTCGCGTGATGCTCCTCGCCGTGGCGTTACTTGCGGCGGGTGCTGCTGTCGCGACGGCAGGTGACTTCAGCCCGCTTCCGGAGATCAACGAGCGCGGCGGCCACATAGGGTACACGCTCGCGCGCCACTACTCGCTCCTGATTCCGGGGCGCGAGACCCGCTTCTTCGGCGGTGCGGTGTTCTCGTACGCGCCGGACGTGGATGCCACGCTTCACGACCTGGGGCTGGGGGCCGTGCTGATCCAGAACCTCGCAGGCGACAGGATCACCGGCGCCTTTCAGCTCGACCTTGCCACGCGGCTGCACGCGGTCTACCGGCTCCCTGCCGGACGTGACGCCGCTGGTGGCGAGGCGGCGGGCGCGGTACCCGCGGGGTTCTTCGTCGAGTCCGATCCGTATCCGCTCGTGGGCTCAGAGATCGACCTGCGCTTCATCACGGCGGACACGTACTTCTTCCCCGAACGTGCGTTCGCGGCTCGCGCAGGCACGGCCGTCACGCTCGGACTCACCGCCGAGCCGTACTCGACCGCCCACCTGACCGGATCCCTGGAGGCGGTGATTCCGCTCTTCACGCCGTTGGTACAGGTCGATCTGCACGCTCGCTACCGCGGCTACCTGAACCCCGGCTGGCTTGACGGCGCGGCTCCCGCCTCCGCGCTCTCGAGCATCCGTCTGCGCGGCTACACCGGCACCGACCGGCTCGCGCACGGCGGATCCGCTTCCGCGTCGGTCACGGTCCGTCTGCCCTTCGAGCTCTACGTGCCCATGACCGCCGGGGGCGGCGCCTACGTCGACGCGGGTCGCGTGTCGGCGAGCGCGGCCGGGCTGGTTGGCTCCTCCGGTGAGGAGGCGACCGGCGCCGCGGTAGCAGGCGGGTTCGTCGAGCATCGGATTCTCGCGCCGTTTCGCATTGGGTCCGTGGTCCTCAGCGCGGGGATAGGGGCGAACCTCCCCGAGCTGACGCTTTCCGACCCGTGGTTCCGGGTCGACTACCGCACCGGCTGGTTCTTCTCGGATCCGCTGTAGGTGGCCGGGCGCTTGGGATGCCGCTTCGCGAGTTCCAGAAGCGAGACCGGGTTGTACCCCGGATCCTTGCCGCAGGCCGCGTACGCCAGATACCCGAACGGTTGAAGTTGCTCGTCACAGGTCAGGACATCTATCCAGTTGCGTACTTCGAGTCGGCCCGCGAGCGCAAGCACTTTGTTGGTTGCCAGATCGAAGGGGTGCAGCGTCAGCCCAAGGACATCGTCCTCCATGAGGGGGAAGAAGCGGAACGCGCTGTCCCGTGCCCACTCGACCACGAACCTCCCTTCCGGCCCGGTCACAAGCGCTTCGACGAAGGCAGCTGACTCCCGTACGATCGAGACATCCATCCCGTGGTCCGCGGTCTCCCGCGAGAAGCCTCAGGATCGACTGCTGGAACGCTGTGAGAGCCATCGCCGAATCTCCATCACCCGCTCGTAGGCTCGGCGGTCCCCATGTCGCACGATCAGATCCAGCGCCATACGGTGCTCTTCGTCGTTTTTCGGGCGGAAGTCCGGTTTCATGAACCAGAGACAGCGGTCGCGGTACTCTTCGACGAGCTCCAGGACCAGCTGGCTGACGTCTTTCTCCGGCGGTTCGTGCGCAGACACCGGTCGCAGTGTACCACAGGCTCCGGGCCACGAGAAGGCAGTCGCCCGTCCTTCGGAGCCAACCGACGCTCCTCGTCTTGCAGCAACAAAACGCGCTCTATACGTTTCTCGCCGTCCCCAATAGACTGGTCGTGACCGTCCCCGCGCGGCCGCGGTCCGGCCATACGGGCCGGCGACGGAGCGAAACGGCGGGGAGCCATTCGACCATGAACGGTGTCAGTCTCTACAGATCCACCCGCGGCGCGACCAAGCAGTACGCCCGGTGGCTCGCGGAGGAGACCGGATGCCCGGCGATGCCGCTCCGCGAGGTGAAGAAGGATCAGCTACGTTCGGCCGGGTGCGTGATAATCGGCTGCCCGATACACGCAGGCCGGCCGGCGGCGACCGGCTGGATACGGAAGCACTGGCAGCTGCTTGCGGACAGACCTGTGATCCTGTTCACTACCTCGGGTGCCCCGCCGGATCTTCCGGCGCTGAAGGAGGGATTCGCGGCGAGCCTTCCCGAGCACATCCGGCCGCGGATCGAGTACTACCCGCTCGGCGGGCGGATGATCATGAGGCAGCTCAAGCTGACCCATCGGCTTCTCATGAGGATCGGGCAGATGGTGGAGAAGGACCCCGATGCGAAGGCGGGAATGGTCCTCGACATCGACAACGTGGACCGGACGGGCATCGCGCCGATCCTGGACCACATCAGGTCTCTCGAACAGAGCTCGAACGGGCAGGCGTGAGTCCGTTCTGATTGGCGGACAAAGGTACGGACGTTGTAGCCGATCAGGCAGGAGAGACAGAAGTGCGTCGTGACGAACGCTCCGTACTCGACGCCCGCTCCTGTCTCGCGGCCGGTGCGATCCGGGCATGCCGACGCAGGTTGTTCGCCTCAGTCCTCGGCAGCCAGAAGCTCCCTGATCCAGCTGATGAACTCTCTGTGGAACCCACCGAAATCCCGCGAAACGGAGACTGCGATCTCAGAGACCTCCAGAACACGATCGACCCGCAGCTGTGACTTGTATATGTTGCGGAATCGGTGACGGAACCGGCGCAGCTCGTCGAGATCCTCCGCAAGCTCGGGCGGTACCAGTGCCGGCCGGATGCCGGGAACCTCGATGCGCATGCGATCAATGAGCTCGCGATGCCAGGCCGAATCATCGAGGTTATTCTCGAAGTGCTTCGCGACGCGAAGGAAGTAGGACTCGAAGGCGGTGTAGAGGTTGTGGATCAGGTATGCCAGCGCCATCGTGGCCATCTCCGAATCGGCCGCACCTTCGGCTCGCAGTCGCATGTCTGTGTGCCGCGACGCACACTGGACGATGAACCGGTAGTCGTCCTCAAGCTGTCCGTGAAGCAGGCGTAGTGTTTCGCTATCGCTCATACAGCACCACGCCGTCGGTGGTGATCGAACGAACCATTGATTCGTCCTGATCGTCCAGCTCAACCCAGTCGATCTTCCACGGGGATCGCTGGGTGATCTGCCATGCGGTCAGCGAGCCCCCTTCCACAGCAAGGTCTATGTCGGAAGACTCCCGGAAACGGAGT
>SKQU01000310.1 GCA_007118855.1 Spirochaetaceae bacterium | reverse complement strand
TTCGCCGTGTCGAAGCTGCCGCCGGCGGAGTGATGCTCCTTCCCGGCCGGCTCGAAGTCGACCCCTTCGACCTTCCAGCGCATGGGCCAGTCGACCCGCCACGGGAGCTTGACCAGATCCGTCGTGCGCAGGTCGACCGTCTCCTGCTCGCCGGTCTCATCGCACCGGTAGGTGAGTCCCCACTCACCGTCCCACCCGAGAACGGTCGTCGCGTCCTTGCCGCTGAAGCGCGAGAAGACGCTGACCGGCCACCAGTCGTCGGGGAGCGGCGTGCTGCGGTGCTCGTCGAGTATCGCGCGGATCGCGTCTCGATGCTCGAGCGCCGTGCGGATGCCCGCGGCATACTCGCCCGCACGGTACTTCGCCGCCTGGTAGATGTACTGCGGCTCCACGCCCACCTGGGGCAGCACCGCCTCCAGGTCGCGCTCATTGCGCTCGGCGTAACTGGAAAGCTCTCCGAAGGGGTCGGGAACGTCGGTGATGGGCCGACGCAGATACTCGCCGAGCATCTCCTGATTGGGCATGTTCGCCGGCACCTTGCGGAAGACGTCGAAGTCGTCCCAGGAGTAGATGAACCGTACCGGATGCCCCCCGTCGCGCAGCGCACGGACGACCAGATCGACCGAGATGATCTCGCGAAAGTTTCCAATGTGCACGGTTCCGCTCGGCGTGATGCCTGAGGCGCAGGTATAGCACGACCCGGACCCGCCGAGCGGTCCCTTCTCCGCGATGATGCGGTTCGCGGTCTGGTCGGCCCAATGGACCGCCTGCCCGCTCGCCGGATGAGCCTGGTTCGTGCCGTCGTGCGGTGTCATAGGGGCAGAATATACGGCCGGCATACCACCGATGAGAAGCTTTGATGCAAGGCTAAGGTGGTAATGCCGGCCGCGAAGCACGGAAGATAGCAACGTCCTCTGCCCGGGTCAACCCCGCCCTCAGCCTGCTTCGCCCTCGAGCCCGATCTCGCGCGCAACCGGGCGCATCGCGAGGATCGTCTCGGTGATGAGGTCGGTCAGCTCCATCCCGACCATCTCCGCCCCGCGCGCGATGACCTCGCGGTCGACTCCCGCCGCGAAACTCTTCTCCTTCCACTTCTTTTTCACGCTCTTCGCCGTGAGATCCTGGAGGCTGCGTGAGGGACGCATCAGCGCGGTCGCGGTGATAAGGCCCGTGAGCTCGTCGGTCGCGTAGAGCACCTTCTCCATCGGGTGCTCGGGTTTGACGTCGGTCACGAATCCCCAGCCGTGACTCAGGACGCTGTGGATATACTCAGGCGGCCACCCGGCCTCCCCGAGGATCTCCCGCGTCTTCTCGCAGTGCTGGTCCGGGTACATCTCCCAGTCGAGGTCATGCACCAGACCGATCACCCCCCACTTCTCCTGATCCTCTCCGAGTTTCCCGGCGAAGTGCCGCATGACGGCCTCCACGCTGAGGCCGTGACGGATGAGCCCTTCATTCTTCGTGTAGGTCGTAAGCAGTCGGTACGCGTCATCCCGGCTTGGGACACCCATGGCAGTCCTCCTGCGACTGAGGATAGATATCATCGCGACTCTCGTCCAGCCGACGCCCGCGGCGCTCGCGGCGCTGAAGCCGGCGGCATCGCGCGCCGATAGGTAACCATGCGCGGTTGCGAGCATCCATACCGGGGCGCCACGGTGCTCATGTTTTTGCTCTGCCTCTTCGCCGCGGGAACCTCCCCCGCCTTTGACGCCGCCGGGCACGAGCTCGACGGGTACGCGAGCTGGTACGCCGGCAAGTTCCAGGGACGCGTGACGGCGAGCGGCGAGGTATTCGACACGAACGAGATGACGGCCGCGCACCGCACCCTGCCGTTCGGCACGGTGGTGGAAGTCACCCATCTCGCAAGCGGACGAACCGTCGAGGTTCGCATCAACGATCGCGGCCCCTTCATCGAGGGCCGTGTCATCGACCTCTCGCGCGCCGCCGCCGACGAGCTCGGCATGACGGGCGAAGGCATCGCCGCGGTACGCCTGCAACTGGTTCTGCTCCCGGATCCGCCGACTCATCGCATCCAGATCGCCTCGTTTGCTTCGAGCGACAACGCTCGGCGACTCCGGAACGGGCTGCGGTCACAGGGGTTTGACGCACGGATCGAAGAGGCTCCGGCGGTCTACCGGGTGATCATCCCGGGACTCGCGGAGGACGAGATCGAGCCGGTGCTCGAGCGGCTACGGGAACTCGGTCACCCTCACCTGCTCGTCCGGGTTGAGCCCTGACAGGCGGGCTACGCGCCGGCTCCGGCCTGCCGCAGCAGCCGGATCAGCTGAGGATCGTCGATCTCCCCCTGCTCGATGAGCTGGGTCGCGATCTCGCGAAGGGTGAGCAGCTGATCGTCGAAGCTGATCGCCACATCCAGACTCGCGCCCCCCTCGAGCAGCATGCGCACGATCCGTTCCTCGGTCTCTCCGGACCACAGGGCCCACCGCACGGCGATCGCGAGCGGGGTGAGCTCCTCCCCGTCGAGCACGATGATCGCGTCCACATCCGCGCCGTTGTCGATCAGGAGCTCGACGAGGGCCGGCACGTCAAAACCCGCCATCCCGGCGAGCACGACGGCGTGCAACAGCTTGAAGGTCGCGCCCTCGACGACGAAATTGAGATCGAGATCCGCCCCTGCTGTCACGATGGTACGCACGATCTCGCGATGGTAGGAGAGGTCGGGCACCCGGCCGCTGAGCGCCGGAACGACTCCGGTCGCAAGCACGACTGCCGGGAGTCCGTCATCCGTCCGGACATCGGGCGATCCTCCCTCCTGGACATAGGTTCGCACGGTACCGACATCGTCGGCGCGGATCGCCCGAAGAAAGCTCTCGGCGCTGATTGAAGGCGGCAGCCGGTCGAGCTGCACGGTGACGACCTCAGTGCGTGCCCGGTCGATCTGGATTCGTCGTTCCCGATAGCCCGCCTTGGTCACGCGGATCGAGAGGCTTTCGTTCGCTCGGAACAGCCCCCGGTAGACGCTCTCACCCACGTACTCGCCCCTGATGTAGATTCGCGAGTTCTGCGGGACCGTGCGGAGTGTGAACTTCACGACCGTCGCGTCAGGCTCGTCGAGCAGCGAGAGACTCTGCGGGTCTCCGGACGTCGGCAGGAGCACCGCCCGGCTCATCTCCGCGAGCCTGGCAGCGATGTTCTCGTCGGCCGGGGCGTCCGCAAGCGCGATCCTCGGCAGCGAGTCGGCGGTTGCTCGTATAGCTTCCAGCAGCTGCTCCACGAGCGACACGCGGTCGTCGCCGGAGGCGTCCTGCACCTGCCTGAAGGCCCGCTCCATTTCGACCGCAAGCCGCTCGCTCGCCTCGAGAGCACCGGTGGTGACCTGCACCCGGTGACCCGCCGTGACGGTCGGCGCCGCCTCCGCCATGGCGAACAGCGCCTCTCGTATGGACTCGTCGGTCCCGACCGCGGCGACCAGGGCCGGCACATCGAGCGAACGCGGCAGCACCGCCACGATGCCCTCGTCCACGACGAGTCGGTCGGTGTCATCCGTACGGATGTAGAAACTGGTACCGCGGACCTCATAGAGGGCGCGCCTCGACCGTACCCGGAAGACATCCGCGGCGGCCAGGCTCTCCACGCTGGCCGCGAGTGCGCCGGACTGCAGCTCTATCTCCATGACCGGTCGGTTTGTCCTTCCGGCGAGCGTCCGCACGACCGCCTGGGCGGGGCCGTAGAGCCTCACGAGCGAGTGCTCACCAAACTGGATATCGCTGCGGGCCCCGGCGGGCACCATCACGAGCCGACCGTCGTCGATCCTGGCTCCGGGCTCCGCTTCGCCGAGCCCGGCCGCGTCCTGAACCTGGACGTCGCCGGACAGTGCAATGAGATACGCCGAGCGTTCGGTGGGCTGGGGGATCGCGGCCGCGTCCGCGTCCGCAGTAGGAGCTGTCGTCTGCCCGTCGTCACAGCCGGCCAGCGCGAGGGAGATGGCTGCCGCAACGAGAAGTGGCCTGAACACGTTCATTCCGCGGTCCCGTGACGACAAGTGTAGCGTCTCAGGGCCGAAATGCCAATAAGCATCCACGGACGGAGATTCGGCGGAGTCCGGAGGCGGTCGGTCGGCCGACCGGTTGGCGCTGTTTACCCGCAGGCGCTGATCTCCTATATTTCACTGATACTGAGGCCTACCGGTCCGGAGAGAAGCATTGCTGAGGCACGTCAAGGGGCAGAAGATCAGGCTCGAGGGGTTCAACAATCTCACGAAGACCCTGAGCTTCAACATCTACGATATCTGTTATGCGCGCTCCCACGAATCCCAGATCGAGTACCTGGAGTACATAGACGAGGCGTACAATGCGAGGCGGCTCCGCGATATCATCGAGGAAGTAACCCAGATCATCGACGCGCGACTGCTGCATCTGAGCACACAGGACTACGACCCTCGCGGCGCAAGCGTGACGGCAATGGTCAGCGAGGACCACTCGACTCCGGTCCCCGAGACCTCGGTAACCGGCCACCTGGACAAGAGCCACATCACGGCCCACACGTACCCGGAGCACGACCCGGCAACCGGCCTTGCGACCTTCCGGGCGGACATAGATGTCTCGACGTGCGGTATGATCTCACCGCTCCATGCGCTGCACCACCTGATCGGCTCCTTCGACTCGGATGTCGTCGTCCTCGACTACCGGGTGCGCGGATTTACCCGCGACTCCCGCGGCCGCAAGCACTACATCGACCATGACATCACGAGCATCCAGGATTACATCTCGGAGGACGTGCTCCGAGACTACCATGCGTACGACATCAACATCGTCAGCGAGAAGATCTTCCACACGAAGATGCGCAAGAAGCGCCTGGTCATGGACGACTACCTCTTCGGGCCCGAGGCGGAGGGCCTGACCGGCAGGAAGCTCAACGATGTACGCAAACTCCTCGAGACAGAGATCCAGGAGATCTTCGAGAGCCAGAATCTGTAGGGGGACTCCCAGTGCAAGACCGGATCTTCACCGAATACCTGAACGACCATCACGGGTTCTTCTACACGATCAGAGAGAGCCTCCATCGCGGCAGGACGAAGTACCAGGAAATCGAGCTGGTGCGCACTGACGAGTACGGCACGGTCCTCCTGCTCGACAACATCACGCAGGTCGCGGAGAGAGGCGACTGGCAGTACCACGAGCCGCTGGTCCATTACCCCATGCTCGCCCATCCGAACCCGCGCCGGGTCCTCGTGATTGGAGGCGGCGACGGCGGGACGGTACGGGAGGTGCTGAGGCATTCCGTTGAGCAGATCGACTTCGTCGAGCTCGACGAAGAGGTCGTCGCCTTTTCCAGAAAACACCTCGCCGCGGTCCACCAGGGGGCCTTCGAGGACTCCCGCGTCCGACTCCATTTCCAGGACGGCCGGGCCTGGGTGAGCTCACACCCGCGGTCGTATGACGTGATCATCATGGACATGACCGATCCGTTCGGCCCGTCACGGATGCTCTACACCCGCGAGTTCTACCGCCTCGTGCGCGACGCTCTGCGCAGTGAGGAAGGCCTGTTCGCGATGCACGCCGAGAGCCCGGTCGCGCGGCCGGTGGCCCACCGGTGCATCGAGCAGACCCTCGCGGCGGAGTTTGCGGTCACGCAGACGGTCTACACCTTCATCCAGATGTACGCGACGTACTGGTCGTTCGCTATCGCAAGCCCCGGAACGAGCATCGCCGAAGTCTCCGGAGAGCTCGCGGAGCGCAGGTGTGCCGAGCGCGGCATCTCCGGACTCCAGATGATCAACGCGGCGACCTGGGAATCCATGCAGGTGGCGTTTCCCTACATAGACGGTCTGCCCACGGATGTCCCCGTCATAACCGACGACCGGCCGGTCTTCCCGGACCACTTCAGTGCCAGCGGCGGCACCGTCGGTCCTCACACCTCGAACTCGACTACCAGCCCGTAGTGGTCGCTCACAGGTGGCCGGTCACCGCCGTGGAATACGATTGAGGTGGACTGCGGCCTCAGGGCCGGCTTGACGAACACGTAGTCGATCCACCGCCCGTCCCGGGTCGTGCCGGTGCCCGGTTGGGTTTCTCTCGCTCCGGCGCTCGCCTCGAGGTAGCCGTGCCCTCCCAGCGCACCGATCCCGCCCTCGGGCGTTTCGTTGAAGTCGCCTGCGAGGCAGACGAGCCGGGTCGCGATCGGCGACGGCTGCGGTGCGGCACGTTTGCGCGGCGGCCCGCGACGCTTGGGGCGGGGCGGCTTCATCTGTTCGAGCAGATCGGGAGTACTTGCGACGAAACCGACGAGGCTGTCGACCTGCGTCTCGAAACCCGCTCCGGGAGGACTGAGGTGGACGCTGTAGACGTCGATCACCGTGTTCGGCCCCACAGCCAGGCGCGCCATGACGACCTTGCGCGACTGAACGATCTCGCGGTCCTCGGTCTCGGAGACGTACTGCGAGCACGAACCCAGAAAGGGCAGCTGACTGAGCACCGCCGACCCTTCCTCGTAGCGCTCGAAGCCGTAGTGCGAACACTCCCAGGTCATGCTGTACTTGAGTCCGTAGCGCTCGAGTCGCTCGCGGATGAGGTGCCCCGCGTTGTCGGCACGCAGCGCTTCGTCGAGTTCCTCCGCTTCGCGCGACTGTGCGCATTCCTGTAGACAGAGACAGGTGATGTTCTCCTCAACCACGAACTGGGCGACACGATCCAACTTCTCCAGCTGGTCGGCCTCCTGCCACGTATGCAGGTTCAGCGTTAGCAACGAGAATCGCATACCGCAGCATATATCGTTGCCGCACGTCCGTCGAGCACGCAGGCTGCGCACGCAAGCAGCGGGAAGTGTCACGAACCCTGATGCTCCTCCTCACGCAAGTGCATACTGAGGAAGGTATTGCTGACGGGTGACCGTCAGGCTCTCTATTCCCAGGCTCTTCTTCACCCGATCAAGATCGACCTCACCACTGCGTGCCGCCTTGGAGATCTCGCGAAGCACCCCTTTGGCCGCATCACGGAGCGGGGTCAGGTGCGATCGGCACCAAACCCGCCGCTGCGCCGCCTCCAGGTGCTCGAAGGACAGGAAGCGCCGTCGCGTGTCCAATAGCCTGACCGCGCCCTGGATACGCGCCTCGGTGATCCCCGCCTCCGCGGCATGGGTGCGCTCGACCGAGACCGGGTCGTTGATGCGGTAGCGCTTGTAGAGGTTGTGCGTAAGCAGGTAGACCCACAGCCGCTCCATGCAGTGGTTGACGTTGCGAGCGAAGCGCACCGTCTCGCGCACGTGCTCGGCGAGATCCTTGCGGAACTCCCGATCGATGTAGTTGACCGCGAACAACGGATTGGAGGTGGTGCGTGCCGTGCGGGAGCTGATGCGCTGATGCACAAGCCGGCCCTCGCGCCGTGCGCCGGCCAGATCGGCGTTCATCGCAAGCGCCTTGCGGTACTCACGTTTCTTGTCGGTGGACAGGATCAGGGGGCGAAGCGTCGATACCAGAAAGCGATCGCGCAAATGCTCGAGCAGCTCGGCGAAGGAGGCGGTAAGTGCCTGTGCAGGCGCACGATAGATGCACTCAAGGGCCGCCCGCATGCGCTTCTGGGATGCGGTCATGCGACCGCTACGGCGAAGGCTCACGTAGTCGATGAAGTACAGTAGCTGCGAGTGAGCACCGACGAGCAGGTGGATGTTGTTCGGAAAGTATTGACTGACGGTGAAGCTCTCAAACCCGTCGGCCACCACGTTCTCGGTGAACGGCAGCTCGGCCAGAAGCCGCGCGTGGGCCGAGATGCACTGCCGGGCGTAGCGTGAGACGCGGTTGGTCACAGAGTCGCAGGAGCACCCGAGGCTGCGGGCGGTGGCCCGCACGCCGCGACAGGTGGTGACCGAGCCCACGATCTCGCGATAGTCGATGGTGCGCTTGACGTAGTAGTCGAGGGAGAAGGTCTGCTCGCTGAAGCCAGTTCGGCAGGCCAGGCACTTGTAGCGGCGCACCGCTCCGCGGACCTTGGTGTGGTAGAAGCCGTTTCGTTTATACCACCTGCGGCGTCTGAGGCCGTGGGCCTCGCGACTGTCGGGGTCTACGTGAAGGTGACAGAGTCTGTTGGGGCAGAAGGGTGGACGCATCGGCATTGATCCTCCTGGGGTATGGGTTCAATGCTGATTACGGGCAAAAAGCCCGCCGCGCTTCACTACTCGGCATCAGGGTTCGTGACAGTCTGCAAGGCTCGACAGCCGCTCATCTATGCGTACACAGAGCTCGTCCATCCTTCGCCGGCCGGCCCAGCCGGTCTGCGACCAGATCACCACGCCCTGCTCGTCGAGCAGAAACGCGTGCGCCGTGTCCAGATCCTCGACGCGAAGAACGTCGCGGACGCGGCGGGTATCGCCGTAGTAGGTCGCCACGCGGTCGTGGTGCGCCGGGTCGATCCCGGATCTCATCCCGCTCTCTATGAACCCGGACACAGTCCGCCATCCGCCTCCGAGCATGGGCAGCTCGTACCAGGAGAAACCGGGAGCATCCGCGTACCGTCGGGACACCGGCACGAGCCAGGAGTCGACCGCCGGCTGCGCGTGGCGCCGGAACGCCATCACGATCAGCGGAATCCGCCGGTCAAGCGAGTCCGGGATGACGAGCGTTCGCCCGGCGAGTGTCTCTGCTACGAGCCTGGGGAATCGGATCGGCGGATTCATCAAGATGTAATATAACTCCATTTCTTTTAAAAGGGCTATCATTATCGTTCGGCCCCGGCATCTTGACTGCGGCCGAGCGGTTTGGCACATTTGGAGTCTGTTCGGCGGGCCCATAGCTCAGTTGGTTAGAGCGGCGGACTCATAATCCGTTGGTCGCAGGTTCAAGTCCTGCTGGGCCCATACCAGGCGCTTATAGCATAAGACCTTGATCTCCCGGCTTCACGATGCGGATCGAGCCGAGCGAGATTGAGATTCTCGGCCGGAGATGGTTGTCGCTCCGAGCACCCCGCGCCTCCGTGACGGTGGCTTGGGCAGACCGACGAGCGGGCACGTTGCCGATCAGCACCCTCACCTGAACACGGGTATATTGCCTAACAACTACGGACTGATATACCATGTGTTAGGCAATGGAGGAGACCCATGGCGGTTGTGATGGACATACTCGACAATGAAAGGAGACGACTCGTCAAGCTCCTCTCAAAGTATGAGTCGCAGCTTTCGGAACTGCCAAAGGGGTCCATCTCGGTAAAGAAGCGTAGCAACCGGGACTACGCGTACCTGGCTCATCGCGAGGGCAGGAAAGTGGTGTTCGACTACATAGGCCCGGCATCTTCGGACGCTGTTCAGGAACTCAGCAAGATGATCGAGCGAAGGAAGGAGCTTGAGGACACGATCCGCCAAGTGAAACAGAACCTGAAGACCGTAGAACGGAGCCTCCGTGCCGGACGATGAGGAGCTGTTCCTTCGAATCATCTCCGGGCTCGACGAAGGTGGGGTCCTGCAGAAGATCGTGCTCATCGGGAGCTGGGCGCTGCGAGTATACCAGACCCACTTCGACGACGACCCGGGAGTACCAATCCTGGCGACCACGGACGTTGACTTCCTGGTGCCGAATCCACCTCGGATCGGAAAAGTGTTTGATGTTTCCAGGATGCTGACAGACCTGGGATTCGACACGGAGTGGTCATCTGTTGGTGGGTACTGCAAGTACGAGAATCCTGACATGGAGGTTGAGTTCCTGGCCCCCGGCAAGCAGCCGGACCGGACGAAGCCGGTCCCGTCGAGGAGCTACGCACTGTCGCCCAGCCACTCGAGTACGTATCCCTGGCGTATGACAACAGCATGATCGTCCGGCACCGCGGTCACGATGTGCGTGATCCGCTACCCGAGGCGTTCGTGCTGCTGAAACTGCTTGTCATTCCCAAGCGGAAAGACGCTCAGAAGCGGGCGAAGGATATCATAACGGTCCGTGAACTCGCCGGCTTCCTCGCGAGGCGGCCCGACGCGGACGCCGGATTCGAGGCGATTGTCAGCAGCATCCCAAAGAAGTGGCAACAGGCCGCGTTCTCGGTGGCGACAGAGAACTGCCCTGAGCTGGCGCATCTGCTGCGACCGTAGGCAGACGGCCCTGTCGCGAATTTCGCGCCCATCCTTTCTCCGCCCTTGCTCCGCGAGGGAAGTCCGGCTATGCTGCAGGATGGACCGAGCATGGTCCGGGAGGAGATATATGAGCATAACCCAGGTACTCAAGGAATCGTACGAGATCGCCAGGAAGAACCCGCTGATGTTCGTCCCGCTTCTGGTGGCGAGCGTATTCTCGGTCCTCTTCTCGCTGATCACGGTGGGATCGGCTGTTCCCATGCTGAGCGGTCTGGCCGCCGATCCGGCGACCGCGAGCCCCGAGCAGATGATGGCCGGGGTGGGCGCGGCGGTCGGCGGGATGTTTCTCGTGTCCACCATCTCGGGCATCGTGTACCTGCTCGCCCACGGGATGACGGTCGCGATGGCGGACCTCGCGGTCAAGGATCAGCCGGCATCGGTAGGAGCGGGATGGTCGAGGCTGGTCTCGAGGCTGGCGGCGATCATCATCGCCTCCATCCTGGTGGGAATCCTCGTCGGCGTAGGGTTTCTTCTGCTGGTCCTGCCGGGGATCATCATCGCGTTCCTGCTGATGTTCACGCTCATCTCGGTCATGGTTGACGACGCGAACGCATTCGACGCGCTGTCACGAAGTTTCCGTACCGTCACCGGCAACTTCCGCACCGCCTTCGTCGTCTTTCTCGTGCTGATCGCGCTCGGCGTGCTCGCGGGCATCGTGGGGGCGATCGTGGGCCTCATACCCGTTCTTGGCGTCATCCTGACGATGGTCGTCTCGGCGCTCTACACCGGGTACATCACGATCTTCATGCTCCTCGCGTACAGGAGAATCACCGCGACGCCGGAAGCAGGCCCGGAGCCCCAGGCGTAGCGACCGGTAGCGGCGGCAAGCCGCGGGCGGCCCTCTCAGCAGACCAGCTGGTCGGCCGCCCGCCTATCGGTGCCCGTTGACCTTGTCCTCGAGCTCGCGCGCCTGCGCTTCGCTCTCCGCGCGGCATGTGATGTACATCCCCTTCGGACCGCACGCGTCAAGCAGGGGAATCACCTCATCCGGCTCCACGCCTATCGCCTGGACGCTCTTGCCGGCGGCGAGGACCCGGCGGTACAGATCGTACCACTTGGGCATGCCCCCCGACTCGCCGACCGAGAGCTTGGACGGAGTCCACTCGACCGCGTGCAGAGGCGCTATCTCGAGGAGCGCCTCCAGGTTGGGCAGGCACGACTCGCCGTCAAGGTGGAACATCGAATAGTCGAGCCACTCGCACTGCTCGGTCAGCGCAGGCGTGACGAAACGGCGGAAGAAGTCCGGGCCGAACATGCTGCACGCGTCGCACTGCACCTTCGCGGTGCGTCCGGGTCCCCAGAGGTTGAAGACGAAGGTGTTGCCCCCTGCCTGGTCGCGCACCAGATCGTGGAACAGGTCGAAGGCCTCGTAGTACGCGACGTTGATCTCGCGCAGACGTGCTTCCACCCATTCAGGCCGGTCGATCATGTCCATGAGAAGCGACGCAGTGCCCCGCAGTGAAGCGAGCACATCGATGTTCTCAGCCAGGTCCGGCATACCGACGTAGTACCGCCCCTCGCTTCGCTCGACCATTGCTTTCGCCATCTCGAAGTGTCGCGCGAGCCACGGGTTTTCGCGGTCGAGCTCGATCGCCCGCACGGCGTCCGGATCGTCCATCGTCGGGTGCATCCAGACGGTCTGTGGTTCGAGCTCCACACGCGATCCCAGAAAGGTCCCCAGGTCCCCCGCGGCGCTCCACCCGGAAACCATCGGGAACGCGTCGCCGCCCCAGTAGGTCGAAAGCGCGGTGTACTCGGCCAGGGCGGCACGATAGGCCGCGCCGTACCAGCGCTCTTCCAGGTCGGCCGGTGGCCCCGGAGCCGGAGGGATCGGCCCACCCGTCTCTCGCGGGGCGGTGACCCAGAACACCAGCCCGTCCCGGGCCCACCACTCTTCATGGTGCTGCCGGGCAGACTCCCACTCCTCTTTGAGAAAGCTGGCGGGATCGAAGGCTCTGAATTCCATGGCGGTACCTCTTGCTGCAGATTGCCCCGGAGTCTACCAGAAGGGGCCGCAGGCGCTCCACTCCCTTCAGGGGCATCATCCCGCACCCCAGGCGCGCGAATCAGGAACGGCGAGCCAACGGCCCTCCTCGCGGATCGACTGCTGGCTCACGAGACCGGGGAGGCTCATGTCCATCGCCTCGTCGATCCCGATCGGACAGGGACGGGTGCCCCGAACGGCGTCGACGAAGTCAAGGACCTCATAGTAGTCGCCGCCGCCGTGCCCGGCCGCAGCGGCACGTTCCTCGTGCGTTCTGAAGGAGTCGGGCAGGAACTCGCCGGCAAGCGACTCGAGGTCGATCCATGTGTTTGCATCAGGACAACGGTCGCGAAGCCAGATGCGGTCGGCCTCCCCCGGGGCCCGGCCGGACTCGTAGCACCCGTCGGTCCCCTGCAGCTGGTAGCCGGTCATGTTGTGCGGCCGGTCTGAGACCATGTCGACGCGGATCTTGATGAGCCCGCCGCCGGTCGTCTTGCAGAGCATGGTGCTGCACGCCTGGCAGTAGGGCGCGCCGGTATGGTCGACGTGGCGCACCCCCGCCGCCTCGCAGCAGACACGTTCCACGCGATCGCCCGGCATCCACTGCAGGATGGGGCCAAGGCTGTGCGTCCCGTAGGTCACGCCGTCGATCCCCGTCTGCCACCGGCGCCGCCACGGCGTCTCGTACTCGTTCATGTGTTTGAGCTCGTGAAGGTACTCGCCCTCCGCGTAGTACGGCGTGCCGAAGAGCCCGCGCCGGACGATCTCGCGCACGATCGTATTGGGCCGCACATAGGTGTAGTTCTCCGCCATCATGTAGACACCGCGACTGCGGCGGCACGCCAACACGAGCCTTCGACACGCTTCGATTGAGACACCGGCCGGCACCTCGCAGAGCACGGAGAGGTTGCGCTCGAGCGCGGCGATTGCCTGCGGCACGTGGAGGTGCATGGGGGTGCCAATGATCACTGCGTCGAGCGCCGAGCGCTCGAGCATCGTCTCGTAATCGGTGTACTGCTCGCGGGCGCCGAGCCGTCCGCGCGCCGAGCTTAGCTCCGTCTCGTTCGTGTCGCAGACCGCGTGGATCGCGACATCGCCAAGCGCATCGCAGGCAGTCTTGAAGCTCGCGCCGCGACCGCAGGCGCCGGCGATCCCCAGGTTGAGCGTGCCGGTCTTCACTGGTCCTTCCTCACGAGACCACCTCGTCGATCCGCCAGACCGCGACTCCCATGTGGTAGCGCTCGTGTGCCGCAACTCCGGCCGAGTACCACGCGGTGACGAGCGTTCCCTCCTCTCCGGGAACCGTGGCGGGATAGCCCAGGTCGCCGGGGTCCAGGTCGACGAGCCTGTGCGCCTCGCCCCAGCCGCGCCCGCCGTCGCCGCTTACCCGGACCACGATCCCGTGACGGCCGTCGCGCCGGTCGCCGAAGGTGAGCACGACCCGACCGTCGGCAAGCCCAAGGAGATGTCCCGGGTGCTGGGATCCCTGCGACACCTGCTGTTCGCGCCGCCAGCT
>SKQU01000339.1 GCA_007118855.1 Spirochaetaceae bacterium | reverse complement strand
TGCGCGCGCTCGCCGCGCAGTCGGCGCCGCCGCTCGAGGTGATCGTGGTGGACGATGAATCCACGGATGGGACGGCGGCCGTGGCGAAGAGTCTTGGGGCGCGGGTCGTGCATGCGCGTGCGCGACCCGACGGATGGATGGGCAAGTCATGGGCGTGCCAGTGCGGCGCGGACGAGGCCGCGGGCGACACATTGCTCTTCCTCGACGCCGACGTGTGGCTCGCTCCGGACGCGATCGAACGGCTGCTCGCGGTACGCAGGCGAGGCGATGCCGTTATCTCGGTGCAGCCGTATCATCACGTTGAACGACCAGGCGAGACACTGAGCGCCCTGTTCAACGCGCAGGTCGTGGCATCGGTGGGTCTGGGGCCATCGTCTCGCGGGCTCTACGGTCCGTGCATCATGATGACCGGCGACGAATACCGCCGGTGCGGAGGCCACGCGGCGGTCAGGGACTCGATCGTCGACGATATCGCGCTCGGTCAAGCGTGCCGTGACGCGCGCCTTCCGCTCTGCACCTACCTTGGCGGACGGACGATCCGCTTTCGGATGTACCCGGAAGGGTTCCGCCAGATGCTCTCCGGCTGGGCGAAGAACTACCTGCATGGGGCCGACGCCACTCCGCGCCCGGTGCTCCTCGCCCAATCCATGTGGATCGTCGGCGCGGCGACCGTCGCGGTGCAATCCGCGTTCGCTATCGCGGGGCTGCGCGTTGGGATCGTGCCTCCTGTCGTGGCCCTGGGGGCGTACACGGCGTACGCCGGATTGCTTGCGCTCAGCCTGCCGCGGTACGGGCGGTTCGGTCTCGGGACCGCCCTCCTCTTTCCCGTCCACCTCGCCTTTTTCGCCTGCGTGACGGCGTATGCCCTGTGGATCCGCGTCCGGAGGGGATCGGTGAACTGGCGCGGACGCCAGGTGACGCCGCACGGGGTCCCCGTGTCTGTGCGGGCGGCAGGCACCTCGCGGTCGGGCGTAGCGTGACGCCGGCAGCTCGGCTCCTGGCGATCTCCGTCGCATGGGTCGCGATCCAGATAGGAAGCGGCTACCTGACCCACCGAATGCCCGCTCGCTGGTTCCGACGTGACGGCTGGCTCTTCCGCTGCCGCCGCTTCGAGCGCGACGGGCGACTCTACAGACGGCTGTTTCGCGTGCACCGCTGGAAAGACCGCCTCCCGGAGGCAGGCGCCCTCTTCGCCGGCGGCTTCAGCAAGCGCCGCCTCACCAGCACAAGCGCATCCGACCGCGTGCCCCTTCTGGAGCGCTTCATCGCCGAGACGCGGCGCGCAGAGCTCACCCACTGGCTCCCCGTTCTCTTCTCGCTGACCTTCTTCATCTGGAACCCGCCGGACATCGCCGCCTGGATGCCGCCCATAGGCCTCGCCGGGAACCTCCCCTTCATCATCGTGCAGCGCTCAAACCGCCCCAGGCTCACCGCCCTGCGCGACCGCACGGCCGCGGGACCGCCGCGACGCCGATCGCTTCCTCGCCCGCACCGCAGTAGAAGAGACAGGTTGACCCGTCGGAGTCGGTGAAGACAGCCGGATCGCGGAGCTGCCGGACGCCGGTCTGCCTTCCGCCGCGCGAAACGGCCGGAGGGTATCCTGCCCCCTCCCACGGCTCCCGGGGCCGCAGCAGCCGCTCGTATCCGGTGGCGCGCCAGGTCGTCCAGTCACCGCCACCGATGGTGACCTCCACGCGATCGATCGACTCCTCAAGGTCCCCGCGCAGAGTGAAGAAGACCTCGAGCCGATCGGGCGCGATAAACCGTACCGCGAGATGGCGCGGGTCGGCGGAAGGGGCGCCCAGCTCGGTCAGAGCGTCGGAGACGGGGTTGGGACCCGGTTCCCAGGCGTCGGCGGTCGGGGGATCGGCCGGTCGCAGGGCCCGGTCGGCCGGAGCGCGCCAGAGCTCGCCCCCGTTCGAGAAGGCGTACAGACGGTCACGAAACGCGAAGACGCAGAAGTAGGCGTTGCCCAGGAGCGCCGGTCGCGGACCGTGCCCCGGCTCGCCGCCGTGCTCCGGTGGATTGAAGTTGAGCCCGGTCGCCGATGTTGCGACGAGCGTCTTCTGCGGGCCGGTGAAGGCGTGCGGGGGCGGCGTGGTCGTGTTCGTCTCGCCGTGAAAGTAGAGGACGAACCGCCGGTTCGTCTCGTCAAGGTGGACGTTGGGGCTCGCAATGTGGGAGAAGACTTCGACCCCGTTCGCGAAGCGAAGCAGAGGCCGGCCGTCGGTGTCAGGGAGCGAGAGCACGCCGCGGCGGCCTGCCGGGAGCGGCGGATTGTAGAGGCGATACGGGCCGGTGACCAATTCCGCCCACGCCATCCGGATGGAGCGGCCGCCGTGGTGCGAGAAGTAGAGGTAGT
This sequence comes from Spirochaetaceae bacterium, assembly GCA_007118855.1. Classification (GTDB taxonomy): domain Bacteria; phylum Spirochaetota; class Spirochaetia; order DSM-27196; family SLST01; genus SLST01. The sequence goes on along the minus strand of SKQU01000339.1, from coordinate 1,482 downwards.
AACGGGCGTGCGCGTTGGCGCGTCGGTTTTCAGGCACCCAGTCAGGAATGGCGATGACCGACGGGCCGTTGATATTCGTCCCATCATCCGGGATGCCCGCGGCCGCGAAGGTCTCAGAAGATATGACAGGCTTGCGGTCGTTGAGGCGCGCGATCCGGGTGGTCATGGGGCAATCGTACAATGGATCGCGGCTCTCCATCGACGGGCGAGGCGGCGTGCATACGCGACCCTGCGTATTGCCATTTTCTGAGTGCTGGAGTAAACTTTCCTCGCTTCACTGCAAGGGGGTATCCATGTCCCTGTCCCGCCTTTTACCCGTAGCGATTGTCGTTGTCGCGCTCGCCGGCTGCATGACGCCGGCCCAGATCGAGCCGCCTGATCCCGAGAAGAGAACCGGGCCGGAGATCACGTCAAAGGAAGACTCCGCAGCGGGCGCCGTCACGGCGGGCGCCGTCACGGCGAGCCCCATCACGGTCAGCGCGGTGGAGCACTACGTCAGGGCGATCGAGGCGTGGGACGACTGGAATCGCGCACTCGCCGAGTTCGACCGGGCGATTGAAATCGACCCGGACTTCGCGCTCGCCTATTTCGCGCGGGCGCGTCATCGCCGGCACAAGGGAGACCCCAACACCGTGGTGGCGGACTACACGGCGGCCATCGAGCGCGACCCGGGGCTGGTCCAGGCGTATCGCGAACGGGGCGAAGTGCGCCTGTGGGAGCTCGGCGACAAGGGTGGCGCTGATGACTTCCGACTTTCATACGAGATCGACCCTGACGAGCTGCGCGGTGCGCTCGCCTACGCAGGACTCGTGGAGTGGGACGACCCGCGCACGGCCGCGTCGATCTACGACCGCATGGTCGAGCGATACCCGGGTCGCAGCGAGGCCTATCTTGCGCGCGGGAAGTTCCGCCGGGAGTCCGCAGAGTATGAGGAAGCGATTGCCGACCTGAAGGCCGCAATGGCCGCCGGAGACCGATCGCCGTGGATCCGGGCTGAGACGGTCCACCTGCGGCTCGCGACCGGGGAGATCGAGTCGGCCCGGGCTGAGGCCGACGCGCTCCTGCGGGACCACCGCGACAGCCCGGAGGCCGCCTTCGCCGCAGCGCGGGTTGCCGCACTCTCGGGGAGGGCCGCGGAGGCGATTCCCTTCTACCGGGAGTACCTCCGGCATGAGTGGGCGGATCCCCGCGCGCTTCTCGAGCTCGCATTCGCGCTCGCGGTCGTGGGTGCGGAACGCGAGGCCCATGGGGCGATCGATCGCTACGAGGCGGTGAAGGGCGATCCGATGGGTGCCCGGTACGCGCGTGCGGGAGTGGCCGTTCTCCGGAATACCGACGATGCAGTCGAGATGATCGACGCGATCCTCGCCGACGCTTCATGGCACACGCCACTCCTCTTCGTGCGCGCGATGATCAGCCCGGCCGACGCGGCGGAGCCCGGATCGCCGCGGGCGGACATCGCCGAGCGCGCCCGCACGTTCG
>SKQU01000399.1 GCA_007118855.1 Spirochaetaceae bacterium | reverse complement strand
GGCTACGCACCTCCAGAGTCTCGCCCGGGTGCTCCTTCCGGGAATCAGGACCGGAGTCTTCACTGCCGTGCTGTTCACCTTCATCCCCACCTTCGGCGCCTACGCCGTGCCCCAGCTGATCGGCGGTCAGGACAGCTACATGCTCGGCAACATCATCGCGCGCGAGCTCACCGTGACGCGCAACTGGCCGCTCTCGTCGGCGATATCGGTCGTCATCATGCTCATCACGACGGCCGGACTGATGGTCTACCTCTCCCTGAACCGTCCCAGGAGGCGAGCGTGATCGGCCGGCCGCGATTCTCCAGGTTCGTCTTCTGGGCCACGATCGTCTTCCTCTTCATGCCGCTTCTGGTGCTGATCCTCTACTCGTTCAACGACTCGCGCAGGATGGCGTGGGAGGGGTTCTCGCTGCGGTGGTACCAGGAGCTCTTCCTTTCGTCGCCGAACCTGTGGCGCGCGTTCGGCAACAGCCTGGTCATCGCGTTCGCCTCCGCGCTGACCGCGACCGTGATCGCCACGCTCGGCGCGATCGGCATCAACTGGTATTCGCTTCGGATCCGCGCCTACGTGCAGGCGGTCAGCTTCATGCCGCTCGTCCTTCCGGAGATCATCGTCGGCGTGAGCCTGCTCGTGTTCTTCGCCGGCGTCGGCCTGCGGCTCGGTCTGTTCACGATTTACCTCGCGCACACGAGCTTCAACCTGCCCTTCGTGCTTCTGATCGTGCTCGCCCGCCTGGAAGAGTTTGACTACACCATCATCGAAGCGTCGCGCGACCTGGGCGCGACCGAGCGGCAGACCCTCTTGCGCGTTATTCTGCCCGTCTCAATGCCCGGCATCATCTCCGGATTCCTGACTGCCTTCACGCTCTCGCTCGAGGACTTTGTCATCACCTTCTTCGTGTCCGGCCCGGGATCCACGACGCTCCCGCTCTTCGTGTATTCCATGATCCGGTTCGGAGTTTCGCCCGTGATCAACGCGTTGTCCGTTGTCATCATCGCAGGAACCGTTGCGCTCGTACTGCTCGCGCGACGGTTCATCACCTATATCGTTCGGTAGGTCGCCGATTATCGACCAAGGGAGTACCGCATGAAGCGAGTCGCTCGTTCTCTTCGTCTGGCTGGTCTTCTCGTTCTCGTCGCCGCCGCCCTCCTCGGGTGCCGCGCCAATACCTCCGGGGGCGGAAGGCTCTACATCTACAACTGGACCTACTACATCCCCGACGAGGTCATCGAGGCGTTCGAGCAGGAGTTCAACGTCAACGTCGTCTACGACGTCTTCGCGTCGAACGAGGAGATGTTCGCGAAGCTGCGCGCCGGGGGGACCGGCTACGACATCACCTTCCCCAGCGGCGACTACGTGTCGATCATGGAAAAGGAAGGAATGATCCTTGAGGTCGACCGATCTCGGCTCTCGAATTGGGGCAACCTCGACCCCGAGGTTCTCGAGAAGATCCGGTTCGACGCGGGTAACCGGTGGAGCGTTCCCTACATGATGGGCGCCGCCGGCGTCGCGGTGAACACGCGCTTCGTAACCGACTACGAGCGCAGCTGGTCCATCTTCGATCGCGCGGACCTGCGCGGGCGGATGACGATGCTCGACGACATGCGCGAGGTGCTCGGTGCCGCGCTGTCCTACCTCGGATACTCGGTGAATACCGTCATCCAGTCGGAGATCGACGAGGCGAAGGCGGTCGCCGCACGCTGGAGCCGCAACCTGCTCCGGTTCGACGCCGAGGCCTTCGGGAAGGCCTTCGCCAACGGCGAAGTGTGGGTCGTCCACGGCTACCAGGAGAACGTCTTCCTCGAGCTCGACGAAGATGACCGTGACCACGTCGACTTCTTCATTCCCCGCGAGGGCGGATCCATGTACATGGACAGCATGGTGCTCCTCAAGGACGCGCGGAACGTCGATATGGCATACGAGTTCATGGACTACATCCTGCGTGCCGACGTCATGGCCCGGATCGCCGACTGGCTCGAGCTGCCGTCGATCAACGTGCCTTCACGCGCCCTCATGGAGACCGTTCCGCGCTACGAGATCTCCGATCTCGCGGACGCCGAGTTCAAGGAAGACCTCGGGTTCGACGTCGACCGCTACAACAACGCGTGGCAGGAGATCCGCGTCGGCGGCTGACCCGCCGCGGGCCGGCCTGAACGACTTCACCGTCCCGGTGCCGTGACTTCTATGAGCTCCTCGGCGATCGACCGGATCTTTCCGTCGTGGTCGGTTGCGATCTGACTCAGGAGCTCGCGGGTCGCCTCGCACTGTGGGATCATGTACCCGGCTTCCCGTGCGCAGTCCTCGGCGAGGATCCGCGCGGATCGAGCGAGGGCCCGCGCCACCCGTGCCGCGCCGGCCGTGGGGGCCGCCTCTGCTATGGCAAGCGCCGTGCGCTCCTCGTGGGACTTCCGTTCGCAGAGCGCCAGCATCGATTCAGCGAGTGCAACCTGCCTGGGCGCCGGCTCCGGGTAGCGTTCGAGAACCAGATGTATCGCGTGCGACGGGCATGCGTCTACGCAGAGGCGGCAGCCGTCGACGCAGGCGAGACGATCGATCTGACCGGTCTCCGTGTCGGTCGCTCCGGTCGGACACACGAAGAGACAGACGCAGTCCTTGTTACACAGTCTGATGTTTCGTGACGCGTACATGGCTCCTCCTACTTCACGTTCGAGAACCGCGGTGCCGGCGCCTTGCAGACCGGACAGATCTCCGGCGGATCATCGCCCAGGAAGATGAAGCCGCACGCCTCGCACAGGAAGAGCTGCTTGCCCTCCAGAAGCGCGTCTCCCTTCGACGCATAGCGGTCCATGAGCGCTCGCTGCGCCGTGGTCACCTTCTCACCCCACTTCACGGCCCGCAGCACCCCGCGGTCGCCTGCCTCGGCTCCTGCAGTCTGCAGCGCCGGATAGTCGCGTTCGCCGTCGCGCGCGACCTCCGCTCGCAGTGCCTCGAGGCTCGGGTCGCGCGCCTGGTTCCCGTCAACGAGCCCGGCGAGCTCGTTGAAGCGTTCCGCGATGCCGAAAAGCTCCTGCTTCTCGGCCGCCTTCGAAAGGTTGCTGAGCACGGCGCTCAGCGCAGTGGCCTGTGCCATGGAAGTCTCCTCAGCTCCATCGTACTTCGTATCGGGCGGGATGTCTCCGGCCGAGCCGGGAGGCGTGACCGAAATAGGACGTATCCGGCCCCGCGGCCCCCGCGGCGGGGCACCCGCGGCTCGGGGCCCGAAAACGTGCAAGCGCCTGCCTGTTCGGAGATTGCGCCAACGCGGTTCGTGACCCTATGATCGAAGTGGACCGGTTCACGCAACAGGGGCCGGCGCGGCCGTCACCGAGAGGGGGAGAGGATGAAACGTACACAACGGTACTTGATTGCAGGAACGGCACTGGCAGTGATGGTTCTACTGGTGTGCTGTTCGAACCCGTTCGACAGGCAGTTGGGGGCAGGTCTGGCAAGTCAGGCGGAGACGGGTGCGCCGTGGCAGGTTGAAGAGCCTTCTGAAGGAGACTCCCTGGCCCACTGCATTGACCCGCAGAACCCGACATACCGGGTACTGGAGGACCAGATTACGGTAGGGTGGGGCGGGCCTCAGAACGACAGGTTCAGCAAGACCGTTGCGATCAGATACCACAACACGCTCTCCTGTCTCGTGCTCGAAGTGATGAGCACGCACGGCATCGCCGACGTGCTCATGGACGATGTGTCCATCAAGGACTTCGCGGGCACCGTTCCGCCGGGTGTCTGGCAGGAGATCTCCCTGCCCCTCGAGCCGGGATGGGAAGCGTCCGATGTCGTGCGGTTCGAGCTCAAGATCACGGGATTCGGACCTCCGGCGTACTTCAGTATCGAGTATTCGCTGGC
>SKQU01000097.1 GCA_007118855.1 Spirochaetaceae bacterium | reverse complement strand
GTCCTCAGTATGCCGATATCGTGCGGAAACTCTCCGAGACGAAGTGCTCGCCCTCGGCACGGAACCGCCTCAGCTGGTTCTCGGCCGTGAGCTCTGTGATCGGTTCATGTCCGACCCGTGAGCTCAACCACTGCAGAAAACGGACCATCGCCACGCCGTCGCGGACCATGACCCCGCGCAGCTGCCCGAGCACCGCGGGGCTCTTCTGCGCCTTCGCCTCGCTCGAAGGGTTCGCACGCTCGATCACTCGGACTCCGGGACGCAGCCGCCCACGCATCGCCACGCTCGCCTGCTGCGGCGAGAGGATGATGCGCGACCCGTCCGGGATCGCCGCGACGGTGGCTCCAGCCTCGGCATAGGGCCTGACTCGAACCCCGGCTGCGTCGAGCTCTGTGTGAACGTCGGCGGCGAGCCGCTCCTCGTCGGTGTGGAGCACCGCCCCGGCGGGCTCGACTACCAGATGGGCAAGCGCGACGGGATTGTAGCTCACGTCGCTTCCGCGGATGTTGAGGAGCCAGGCGATGTCATCGAGCGTGGAGATGAGGTGATAGTCGGCGTCCGCCTCCTTCATCGTGCCGCGCAGGGCGGATAGCTTCTCTCCCCGGCTCTGCCCGGCGAATCGCTCGTCATGCACGAAGACCGGACGTCGCGGTCGCGGGGGCCTGTCGGTCCACAGCATGCCGACCAGGTCGTCACCGGGTACCAGCTCGATGCCGCGCGGCGACAACGCCTCTTCGAGCGACCGCGCCGCGGTGACCGAGAAACACTCCGCATCGAACCCGACCCGTGAGCCGGTTTCGAGCTCAGCAGCCAGCCAGGCCGGATAGTCCGGGACGTCCGGCACACCCAGGCGAAATAGCACGATCCCCGTACCGCGGAGCGTCGACTCCGCCTCGAGATAGTACCGAAAGTCGGTCCACAGCCCCGCAGCGGCGCCGGTAACGACAACCGTGCCGGCCGAACCGGCGAAGCCGCTGAGCCATTCCCTGAGCTTCCAGTGATCAGGCGGGTACTCGCTCTGATGAGGATCTGAAGAAGGCACCACGTAGGCGGCCAGACCGCGTTCTTCCATCAGCGAGCGCAGTGCCCGCAACCGTTGCCTTTGCACCATTGGCGGGAGTATACCATTGCGGCTCCACCGACGCCATGCCGCTGCCGGAGCCGGCCTGTACCGTGCCCCGGCGGCGCGGGCGACTCGAGACTGGAACACTCCCGAAGCCGTTTCGATTTGCCACAGCCAAAGAGGGTCATTAAGCATCATATGTGTCGTTTTGACACTCGGAGGCCGCGGGACGGGGTACCTGCGTCAAAGCGGCTCAGGAGCACTCAGGAGGATCCGGAGAACCCCGGAATGCATGATCGTAAGTCTTTATACAATATGTGTTTCCATGGCATGCGTCCGGTTGGCACGGCTTCTGCATACTGATTGGTGAAGTCGGTTACGGGTCGTTGACCGAAGGGCCGACGAAACCAGGTACGAGGAGGAGACGATGAATATCGTACGACGAAACAGGAACAATCTGTGGGATCCGGTTGGCGAGCTCGATCGCATTCGCCGGGAGATCGACGACATGTTCGATCCTGCTGCCAGGCGGTTCTTCTCCGACGGGCTCTTTGACCGGGAGTTCTCTCCGGCCCTGGACGTCGTTGAGAACAACGACGGGTTCCTGGTCAGTGTGGATCTGCCGGGGGTCGACAAGAAGGACCTTGAGATCTCCGTCGCCGACAACGTACTGACCATCAAGGGCGAGAAGAAGGACAACCGCGAGAACAAGAACGGGAAGTACTTCCGCAAGGAGAGCTGGGAAGGAACCTTCCAGCGGACCCTGTCGCTTCCGCACGGGGTGGACGCGGAGAAGATCGACGCGAAGATGCGCGACGGAGTTCTCGCGATTTCTCTGCCCAAGCGGGAAGAGGCGAAGCCGAAGCAGATCGCAGTAGACGTCAAGTAAGGAGGAAAGGTATGGCAGACTCTGCACTCGAAAAACAGGATACACAGGAAGCACGGCAGCGACGCACAGTGCGACCGATCGGGAACATCTGCGAGGAGCAGGACAGGGTCGTACTCCGGCTCGAGATGCCGGGGGTTGGGAAGGACGGTATCGACATCAACATCAACGGTGACACCCTGTCCGTCTACGGGCATCGCCGGTCGTATGCCGACGACGTGAGCTACATCGTCCGCGAGCGCCGCGATGCGGACTTCCGCGCGACCTACACGCTCGACGAGCGGGTGGACCGCGGGAAGGTGGAAGCGAAAATGGAGAACGGCATTCTGACGGTGCAGCTCCACCTGAAGGAGGAGGTCAAGCCCCGCAGGATCGAAGTCAAGACGGGCTGACCGGAACGCAAACAACGGAACCGTAAGGGCCGGACCACCGGGTCGGAACCGGGTACCCGGCCCTTCCGGCAGGTCTGTTGCGGAGGCGGACAGACCCTATCCCGGGACCTGCCACGGCCGGCCGCGGGATAGCAAAAGACAAGGGAGGAATGTATGGCAGGCAAGACAATAGGAATTGACCTGGGAACAACGAACTCGGTAGTCGCCGTCATGGAAGGCGGTGAGCCGGTCGTCATCCAGAGCTCTGAGGGAGGACGGACGACCCCGAGCGTCGTCGGATTCACGAACAAGGGCGAGCGACTCATCGGGCAGCCGGCGCGCAACCAGATGATCACCAACCCCAATAACACGGTGTACTCGGTGAAGCGGTTCATGGGGCGCACGTACGACGAAGTTGCGCGCGAAATGGAGATGGTGCCCTACCGCCTGGTGAAGGGCGCACACAGCGACGTTCGCATTGAGGTGGAAGGAAAGCAGTACTCCCCGCCCGAGATATCGGCGGCGATTCTGCAGAAGATGCGAAAGACCGCGGAGGACTACCTTGGAGAGCAGGTCACCGAAGCGGTTATCACGGTACCGGCCTACTTCAACGACGCTCAGCGTCAGGCGACCAAGGATGCGGGCCGGATCGCAGGGCTCGACGTCAAGCGAATCGTGAACGAGCCGACCGCCGCGGCACTGGCCTACGGCTTCGGCAAGAAGCGAGGAGAACAGAAAATCGCGGTCTACGACCTCGGCGGCGGAACCTTCGATATCTCGATTCTCGAGCTCGCCGACGACGTCTACGAAGTGAAGAGCACCAATGGTGATACGCACCTTGGAGGCGACAACTTCGACCAGCGAATCATCGACTGGCTCGTGTCGAGCTTCAAGAACGACTACGGTATCGATCTCGCCACGGATCGCATGGCCGTACAGCGGCTGCGCGAAGCGGCCGAGAACGCGAAGAAGGAGCTCTCGAGCTCGCAGCAGACCGAGATCAACCTTCCGTTCATCACGGCCGACGCGAACGGACCCAAGCACCTGAACTACAGCCTCACGAGGGCCAAGTTCGAGCAGCTGGTCTCCGACCTCATGGAGCGCACCCGCGACCCGGTCCTGAAGGCGCTCGCCGATGCAGAGATCAAGCCTGCTGAAGTGGACGAGGTGATCCTGGTTGGGGGTTCGACGCGAATTCCAGCGGTTCAGAACCTCGTGAAGGAGATTTTCGGGAAGGAACCGCACAAGGGAGTCAACCCGGACGAGGTCGTCGCGGTAGGTGCCGCGGTCCAGGCGGGTGTGCTCACCGGTGAGGTAGGCGACGTCCTGTTGCTCGACGTCACGCCGTTGTCGCTCGGGATCGAAACGCTCGGAGGGGTATTCACGAAGCTCATCGAGCGAAACACGACAATCCCGACACGGAAGAGCGAGATCTTCAGCACGGCGGAGGACAACCAGACGGCGGTGACCATTCACGTGCTCCAGGGTGAGCGCGAGATGGCCGGCCAGAACCGGACGCTCGGACGCTTCGAGCTCGTC
>SKQU01000228.1 GCA_007118855.1 Spirochaetaceae bacterium | reverse complement strand
GGAAAACCTATCGGCGCGGTTGAGGCGTTTCGCGGGCGGATGGCCCTCGCGACGTCATCTGCGCCGCTGGGTCAGGGTCGGGTCGCGTCGCGGACGGGCCGAGACTGAGCGAAACCCGCTGGTCCGAGCTGGCGGGAGCCCTTTCGTGGTGTTCTGCATGCTTCTCGGTCGTGATCGGAACGCAGCTGTCCCAGCGTGCGGGTCGGGTCAGGGACAAAGGCTCTCAGTTCAGGAGGGCGGGATCGAATCCAGGCGGCGCACGGCCTGTGTTGACCAGGTGGGCGAGGATGTCGCGTATCTCAACCGGATCCTGGATGACCGCGATTACCTTCATCTCCCATCCGCATTTGGGACACACCAGGGGGTCGATCTCATACACCTTCGCCAGAAGCCGCGCCCAAGCCCGTTTGCGTGCGTCCACGGTGACCTCTTCGCCATCATCGAGAGGTTCGAAGCCAGGGTCTTCCGGATCCGGGATCTCAGGTGGATGGGATACCCGCCAGCCCTCGGGGGCTCGAGCAGCCACGTGGGGCATCTGGGACCAGCGACCCTTGGTGCGTGACGAGTAGAGTCCGTATCGCCTGATCATCTGCACCCGCCGGGGAGGTATGTGTTGGGTGAGTTCAGCCAGAAAGCCCAAGGCGTCGAACAGGTGCACGTTTTCCTTGAAGTAGTCCGAGTACCTCGTGTGGAACAACACCTTCCCCTTGAACGGCTCGTAGCGGATCTTCTTTAGCGACAGCGGAGGTCGAGCGATGTACTCGGCAAGACTCTCCTTGCTTTTCGCATTGATGAGACGGACTGAGTTGTCGATACTGAAGCCCGAGTTCCTCCAGGACAGGAGACTCTGTGCGAAGCTCTCGGCGAGTAGCTCCTTCTCTACAAGGAGCCAGATGAGTCGCCTTCGGAATACTTCGGTCATCTGTCCGAGACCCGTGAGCGGCACGTGGATGAACCTTCCAGCCTCATCGAAGCCTCCTTCCAACACCAGGCAATGATGATGGGGGTTCCACCGCAACTGGTCTCCGAAGGTTTGATGTGACGCGATCACCCCACTCAGCAACGGTTTGTCGGCTGTAGCGTTGTAGAACTCGGAGATAATCGTGTAGATCAGGCGCGAGACTTCGGCAAAGAGCCGGCGATCATGCCGGAAGAACGGCCGCAGTGCCTTGGGCATCGTGAAGACGAACTGGCGGTGCGGCAGGTCCAGAAGCACTTCGTTCGTGAGGTGCTCGGCGAACAGCAACGTCCGCTTCTGGCTGCACGACGGGCAGAGGTAGAACCCCTTGCAGCTGAAGGGCCTAAAATAGTCGTGCCCACAGGCCGGATTGGTGCACCGGATGCGAGCCACTCCAAGGCGGTAGTCCCCGCAGGTCAGAAACCGCTCGCCGATGTCCCGGATCCGCTCCAGGCGGAACATGCCGTACTTGACAGCGTACCTCTCATCGTAGACGTCGCAGAACTCGTCCAGATGCCGGTCGAAGATCGTGTGCAGCTGATTGCGACCCCGGGGGATGTAGCGAGCCTTGGTGTTAGTCGCGGTCGCTCGAGTGGCGGTTTCCACACACTACAAGACGCTCGAATAGTCCGCCGTGCTTCACTTTGCCGCCTCGGCGCAACATAACATAGGGATTCGAGCAGAATTCTGACTCCACCGTCGCCGCTGACTCGACCCATCCATGCAACGTCATCGTCTGGCTCTCACGAGCACCACGACCGCTCGGCACGAATCTGCTCAATCCCGTCGTTGGCCCGCAGGAAGCCGGCGGGCTCTATCGCGACCTCTATGAGGCACGCTCGTAACCCGATCAGGCTATACCCCAACCACCGCAGATCGTCTACCTTGCTCCCAGATGCGAAGTCTCTCCGGGTTCTACGAGTTCATGGACTCGCTTCAGACGGTACGGCGGACGGTCACCGGCTACTACCTGATGCAGGCGCATCATCCGCGCCACATCCGGTCTCTCGAGAACGCCCTGTCCGCGATCGACGCCCTCCCCGGCGACCGGCTCGACAAGCGGCTCGACGCCGAAGGGCGCACCGTCACCGTGACGGTCGACTACGAACGCGGCGAGCTCGAGAAGGATATCCACTTCCTGACGCATTCAGACGAGGAGTTTCTGGACTATCTCTCGCGGCTTCACGACGGGTTCGACGAGGAAGTCGAGCGGACCGTGCAATTCCTGCGATCGCAGGAGATACACTCCTTCGTGACCGACCGCGACGGTACGGTGAACAACTACTGCGGGCGCTACCGGTCGAGCCATCAGTCGGTCTGGAACGCAGCCTATCTCACGCAGTTCGTGAGGGCGGTGCCTGCGGTGCCGGTTCTGCTCACCTCCGCGCCGCTCTTCGAGGAGGGGCTTCTCGCGATGAGCGCGATGCCGGATCACAGTACCAACTACGCCGGGAGCCTCGGTCGCGAATACTGCGATCGGGAAGGACACCGTGGTGCGCTCGAGCTCAGCGACGACCAGGGGCGCGCGATCGAGGAGCTCAATTCCCGCATCGACGCCCTGCTCTCTCGACGAGAGTTCGCGACCTTTGCGCTGATCGGCTCCGGGTTGCAGCACAAGTACGGCCAGACGACCGTCGCGCGGCAGGACATCCACGGGTCTATTCCCGAAGAGCTCTCCGCCGCGTTTCTCGAGGCCGTCCGTTCGACCGTTCGCGACATCGACGACGGGGTCGACCGTCGCGCCGATCTGATCGCGCGGTTCGTTCTCGACGGCGTCTTCCCCGACGCGGCAGACTCGAGCGATGCGATTCCCCGTGTCGTCGTTCCATCCGAGTTCCCGGCGATCGAAGAAGAGGAGCCCGCCGACAGCCGCGGGCGTCTGATCCGAAACGGGATGCGGCTGATCGGTGAGCGCGCGTACCACGAGATCGGCGTCGCCGACATCGCGCGCGAGACGGGCCTGGCGGTCGGCACCTTCTACAGCTACTTCAGCAGCAAGGAAGAGTTCCTGTCGGTCATCGTCGAGCAGATCGGCCGGCAGACGCGCCGCTACCTGAGCAGGCAGGCGCGTACGCACGCGACGCGGCTCGAACGGGAGGCGTACGGCGTCTGGCACTTCCTGTCGTACTTCAACGGGCACCCGGAGTACTACTCGCTCGTCCGCGAGGCCGAGTTCGTCGCGAAGCCGTGGGTCCGCCGCTACTACGACGCGTTCGAAGCCGGCTACATGGAGAACCTGCCGTTCGCCGACGAAGCCGAGCGGCGGGTCGCCGCGAACTTCCTGATGGGTCTGTCGCACTACGTCGGGATTGAGGCGCTCCTGAACCGCAGGATACTCGACATCCCCGCGTTCATCGCCGAGCTCACGACCCTCATGCGCACGGGAGTACAACCATGAACATCGTCTCCACCGGGCTCTACGTTCCGGGTGAACCAATCGACAACGCCGAGCTCATGAAGCTCGCCGGCATCGAGTTCGACGCCGATCGAACCGAGGCGAAGCTCGGCATCGCGCGCCGTCACATCGCGCACCTGCGCGGGATCGACGAGACGTCCGCCGACTTCGCGGAGAAGGCCGCGCGCGACGCGATCGAGCGTGCCGGTATCGACCCGGAGGAGATCGGCCTCTTCATCGTCGCGAGCGATACGCCCGAGTACATCTCGCCGGCGACCAGTATGCTTCTGCAGGGACGGATCCAGCGCGGCCAGCGCTACGCGGGAACCTTCGACGTGAACGCGAGCTGCTCGAGCTTCGTCGCCGCGCTCCACACCGCGCAGGCTATTGTGAAGGCCGACCGGGCGATCCGCTACGCGTGCGTCGTCGGGCTCTACAACATGCCCGCGTACGTTCGTCCCGGTGACGTCTTCGGTTACTCGATCTTCGCCGACGGCGCGGCGGCGTTCATC
>SKQU01000091.1 GCA_007118855.1 Spirochaetaceae bacterium | reverse complement strand
GTTTGATCTTGAGCAGCTGATTCGCCGGGACGGTAGACGCAAGGGCCGATCCCGGTTTCACCTGGAGCAGATGAAGGCGGGTGTTGGCCTTCACGAACGCCGACTCGATGGGACTATCGAGTCGGCCGGATGAAACAACATCGACCTCGAAACCGAAACCGGAGAGCTCGGTTCGAAGCCCCGAGAGATACGACGACAGTGAGAACTCCGGTCTTCGTCCCAGAAGCGAGAAATCGACATCTTCGGAGAAGCGCGGGAGACCATGGAGGATTCTGAGAGCCGTGCCGCCGTAGAAGGCAGCGTGTTCGAAGAAGCCGGCCCGCCACAAACCAAGCAGCACAAGATGCTGAATGAGCTCCCGTAGAGCCCTGTCATATTCCTGCAGACTCTGCGGGTTTCTGGCGTCGATGAAGTCCTGCACCACCGCCTTCATGGGAGCATGCTCTTCAGTGCGCTGCAGCACAAACGGAGTTTTGGGGTGGGCGCCGCTTCGGTGATCTCCGATATCGCCGCCGGGTCCAGATCCTTGAGAGAGTGTTCATCCAACCGCAGATCATCAAGGAGATAGGATCGCACGTCTCGCATGCTTCTCAGGTGGGTCGCGAAGTAGAGCATGTCGAACGATACGCGGACGCGAAGCCCTATGACATTGGCATCGCAGTCTCAGGGTTGTCGCCAATTCGGTCTCTCCAGGCGCATGGAATCCCGGGCGAACCCGAGTACCCGTACGACCTCGTTGATCTTGACTCGGATGATCGACTGAGCCGTCGACTGCGCGAACGAGGCAGGCTGGAGCGCGTCGCCTGAACCCCGAGTCCGGCGATTGGACACACGCGCGAGGATCCCGTCGGCTTCTTCGGGCGTGATGGGCCTTGTGCCCGAAAAGTAAGTACATTAGTATGTACACATGGAGTTCGAATGGGATCCGGAGAAGGATCGAATCAACCACGAGAAGCATGGATTGACATTCGAGGAAGCCCAGCAGGCGTTCTTCGATCCACACCGAATCATCCTGGAGGACGCGAAGCACAGCGATGATGAAGCGCGGCTCTTCTGCATCGGGATGGTCGAAGGATTGGTAGCCACAGTCAGGTACACAGTGAGGGAAGATCGGATTCGCATAATCGGAGCTGGATACTGGCGCGCTGGGAAGCGCGTGTACTATGGGGAGGAGCCATGAACGACAATCGTGACCCGCGGGACGATGCCAACTATCAGGATGCTCCCGAGCACATCGAAACAGCTCTCAGGAACGCAACACGGATAGAGGATACCTTGCCGCCGCCTGAAGAGCTCGTGCGGACGAAACGGTCGGTGACTATCCGGTTGGATTCGGACATCGTCGAATGGTTCAAGCATCAGGGCGGCCAGTATCAGACGCTCATCAACGAAGTACTACGCAGGTACAAGGATCACTTCAGTGGCCGTCGAACCGGATAGCCATGAGCTCGTCCATTGAGAGGAATGCCAGTTTGGTCCTCGACAAGGTGGCGAGCGAAGCGCATGGCCATGTGACGATCCGCAGACGACCTGAACTCGATCAGTTGGAAGGGGTAGACCGGTCGAGACGCCGAAACCGGTGAAGAAACCGGATTAGAGCACCTCAATCTCTCCTTCCGAGAGCCCGGCTGCCTTCGCGATGATCTCGACATCGACGCCTTGTTCCTTGAGATCCCGGGCGGTCTCGCGCTTCTCCGCTTGCCGGCCTTCTTCGCGGGCCTCTTCTTTGAGGCGCTCTCCGTACTCCTTCAGCTTCGTCGCGAACATACCCTTGATCTCGCGGACGCTCCGGATCGGCTCGGTGACGACGGCTTCTCCGGCGATGCCGGCCAGGTAGTTGGTCAACCACTGCCCGAATACCCCGAACTGCTCCGGGGCTTCATCAGATAGTATAGCCACACGCTCATCGAGCGCCTAGTCGAGCTTCTGTGGGTCGGCGTTCTCGACGTAAGAGACCGCCGCGACCGCGCCGCGTGGAGCCTCGACACCTGAGAAGTTCAAGCTCCTGTTCCTCGATATAGGACTCGCCGGCAACCTCTGCGGGGTGTCCGAGCAGTCCGTACTCGAAAAGGACCTTCTGGCAATCAACGCGGGCGCAGTTGCCTCGCAGTTCGTGGGGCAAGAGCTCCTGCTCCTGGACGAACCGTGGAAGGACCCGAACCTCTACTACTGGGAGCGAGACGCGAAATCAAGCTCGGCGGGAGTCGACTATGTCATCGCAGCCGGTTCCGCGATTCTCCCGGTCGAAGTGAAGTCGGGTAAGAGCGGTACACTCAGGTAGATGCACCGGTTCGTCGAAGAGAGGCACTCGCCTCTCGGCGTGCGCCTCTACTCCGGGTATCCGCAGTACGACGGGAAGATCCTCAGCATACCGCTGTATCTGGTCTCCGCGATCCCTGCGCTCGTGAAGCGCATCCTGCAATTCGGACCGAAGCGTAAGCGTGATCGTGTGCTTGCCGGGGGCTTCTACCGGCAGGGCTTTCTCGGAGCCCACGCAAGCGAGGGTCTCGCCAGCAGAGCTGTCGACCAATCGCAAGAGCTGCTTGCCTGCCAATCACGACTCGCCGAAAGGGTTCACGAGCTCGACACCGCAGCCGGCAAAGTGGCCGGTGTTTCGCGTAGCGATAACGAAGCCGTGGACCCGAGCGATCGATGCGATCTGTCCGTCGAGCGATGCCAGGGGTGTTCCGGCATTCCGCCGATGAGCCATGAGGGTCCCGTAGACGCGAGCTGCGGGCGCGTCGAACGTGACAATGCGCCCGTCGAACCCCTGTGACATAAGCCGATCGAATCCACTCTCGAGATCGATCCTGCGACCACCGTCGGGAAGGAGTTCGATGCCGAAATGAACCTGCGCTATCGTGACGCTCGACACGAAGAGGGAGCCCGAGGCCGTCGCATTCATCCAGTCCACGACGCTCACATCGGGTCGCGGTTTCATCACTTCGGAGATGACGTTGGTGTCGAGCAGTGTCATCAATCAAACCGCGTGGGTTCGGTCACCTCTCGCGGTGGAATCTCGAGTTCGACGCCGTGCCGACCGAACAGAGAGGTTGCGAGATAACCCAGCCGGTCAGGCGCGCCTACGGCGGCTTGAAGGATTCGTCGAACCTCCCCTTCCATCGATACACCGTGCTACGCCGCTCGTGTGCGCAGCCGCTCGTAGACTCGTTGGTCAATTCTACGAACGCTCAGTCCCGGCATCGATGGCCTCTCACCCGAATGAGAGCCCGTGATGGCATTCCGGACACGGGCCGCCATAGGCTCGGGGCAAACGACAGCCGCAGAAACGGCGCACCAGGCTCGCCCAGACGCGCGCGGTTCACAGAAGATCGCTGACCCTGCGCACGGGTGAGTAGAACCCGGCATCTACCATACGGGCGAGTACCGCCTCGGCCTCTTCCGACGTGATGGTCCGGTCGACGCAGAGCACCTTGAGGATTCCAATTGTCCCGGTGACCGGGATTCCCCGCTCGGCGCAGGAGCTGCGGGCAGCCCGGTCGTCCGTAGCGCCGATTCCGGCGCGATAACCGGCGAGGACTACGCAGGTCGCCTCGCCGGAACTGAGGGTGCGGAGGAGATCGACGAAGAGCTGGTTTTCCGGCATCGTCATCGGTTCGGCGGGGAGTGTTTGCTCAACCGCGCCAAGATCGCATCGCGAACAAGCCGGCCCTTGCTCGTGCCGCTCGCTGCCGCGAGTCGGGACAGCTGCTCGTTCGTCGCAGAATCCCATCGGCCGTCGCGCCGGATAGATCGGTCGACTGGCCAACCGCGGCGGCAAGCCCGGCGACCCGCGACCAGCCTACAGCGCCTCGATCTCCTCAGTTGAAAGCCCGGTGACTTCGGTGATCACGGCAACCTCGATCCCCCGCTCCTTCAT
>SKQU01000065.1 GCA_007118855.1 Spirochaetaceae bacterium | reverse complement strand
CCGTATCCCACGCTGTCTGAGCTGCACAAGAAGGCGGTGTCGATGCACATGGCGCCCCGCCTGTTCAACGACCGGATCCGCCGCTTTTTGCGGGTTCTCTTTCGCTACCGCGGCACGGCCGGGACAACCGAGGCATAGGAGATACAATGGCAAAGCGCTCAACCGCAAAGATCATCCTGTTCGCAGCGCTCCTCGCGGGGCTCGTCACCGCCGGCTTTGTGTTCGACGTGGGAACCCACCTGCGTACCCTTCTCTCCTGGGTCCATGACCAGGGCACCACAGGCGTGCTCATCTTCGGCGCCGTCTACATCGCCGCGACCGTACTCTTCGTCCCGGGATCGATCCTCACGCTCGGCGCCGGCTTCATCTACGGCGTCGTATGGGGCTCCATCTACATTTCGATCGCCTCGACCATCGGCGCGACGGCGGCCTTTCTCGTCGGCCGGTACCTCGCGCGCGACTGGGTCGCCTCCAAGGTCGAGGGCAACGAGCGGTTTGCCGCGATCGACCGTGCGGTGGGACGGGAGGGCTGGAAGATCGTCGGGCTCACCCGGCTGAGCCCCATCTTCCCCTTCAACCTCTCGAACTACGCCTACGGTCTGACGAAGGTGAGCCTTCGCGATTTCTTCTTCGCCTCGTGGATCGCGATGTTCCCCGGCACCGTCATGTACGTCTACATAGGATCGCTCGCCGGTAATCTCGCAACGCTCGGCGCGCAGGAGCGCGCGCGTACCCCGCTCGAGTGGGCGCTCTACGGGCTCGGGCTTGTCGCCACCGTAGCGGTGACGGTCTTCGTGACCCGTCTCGCCCGCCGGGCGCTCGCGCGCGAGGTCGCACCGGTCGACCGGTCAGATTCGGGCGGCGCGAGCGGTCCTGATCCGGCCGGGACCGTCGAGGCAAAGGTGTAGCCGTCGGCACCGCGCTCGGCTACACTGAGGTATGAAGCAACGAGTTGTCGTAACGGGGGCCTGCGGGCGTATCATCGAACGGGTCATGCCCGGTCTGGCCGAGCGCTTCGACCTCACGCTCGTCGATATCCGTGACACCGATTTCGACGGTAAGCCGGTCCCGAACGTGCACAAGGTCGATCTGCTCGACAATGACCGGGCCGCATACCGTGAGCTCTTTCGCGGTCACGACGCGGTGATTCACTCCGGCTTCGTGCGCTCGTCCGACGGCGGTCGGGCCGGGACCGGCGCGGGTTCCGAGAGGTTCTGGAACGAGTACGACAATGTCCGTATGGCCTACAACGTGATGCAGGCGTGCGTGGAGGCCGATGTCAGGCGAGCGGTCATCGTAAGCTCGAACCACGCCGCGGACTTCTACGAGCCACTGATCCGCTCGAACGACGTCCTCGGCGTAACTCCGGATATGGCACCGTATTCGGACAACTACTACGGATGGGCGAAGATCAGCTACGAGGCGCTCGGGTTTCTGTTTGCCACCGGTCGACAGACCAACGGTGTGAAGCTCGAGAACCTGCAACTGCGCATCGGAGCGCCGCGAGAGACCGACCTGGACGATATCAAGCCTGGGGAGATCTGGCGAATGCGCCGGGCGCTCGGGGCGTATATCAGCACCCGCGACGAAGTGCAGCTGGTCGTGAAAAGCATAACCACGCCGGATATCCGCAACGAACACGGTATTCCTTTCCAGATCTTCTACGGGATCAGTGCGAACAGCACCCGCTTCTGGGACATCTCCAACGCCAAACGGGTCATCGGCTACGAGCCGCAGGACGATGCAGTCGTCGTGTTCCGCGACCAGATCGCCCGCATTACCGCGGGAGCGTAGATGGCGGTCCTTGCTTCAGAGCTCAATCCGTTCGGCGGCCGTGTCATAGACGACGCGCAGCTTCCTCACAGCGCGGAACAGTTCGCCGCGGATCTCGACGAATCGCTCGACGAATGGCAGGCCGATGGGATCAAGGTCGTGTGGCTGCAGCTGCCGATCGCGCGTTCCTCGCTGGTGCCGGCGGCGGTCGCGGCCGGATTCGTCTACCATCACGCGACCGAGCACTGGCTCCAGCTGACGGCGACGCTCGAACGCGGCTCCTACGTGCCGCCCTTCGCGACCCATTACGTGGGGGTCGGGGGCGTGGTGATCGACGAGCAGCGGCGACTGCTCGTGATCCAGGAGCGCCACCACCGGCGGCGCCATTACAAGCTGCCGGGAGGTGCGCTCCAGCCCGCAGAGCATCTGGTCCACGCGGTCGTGCGGGAGGTCAAGGAAGAGACCGGCATAGACACGGAGTTCCTCTCAATCGTCTGCTTCCGCCACTGGCACGGGTACCGTCACGGGAAGTCGGATATCTACTTCGTCACGCGGCTGCGTCCGACGAACCACGAGATAGTCCCGGATCCGCACGAGATCGCCGAGTGCTTCTGGATGCCGGTAGACGAGTATCTCTCGCACCCGGACACGCACGAGTTCAACCGCAGGATCGTCGAGGCGGCGCTCGAGGTCGAGCGGACCGAACGAGCCGGCTTCCCGGTCCTGCAACCCGAAACGCTTGCGGCCTACGGAACCCCGCAGACGCACGAGCTCTTCTTTCCGCGTCCGGCCGAACCTCAGTCCTGATCCGACGTCACGTCAGCTGATGCGACGTCGAATGTCGGCTCATAGACCTTGAGCATACCGCTCTTCCCTTTGACCCTCGCGGCAAACCCTGTGTGCCACGTGAACAGCGATCTGGTCGCCTCGTAGGTCTGTTCGGATACCAGCACGGACGTTCCCGCCGTCTTGTTCAGGGCCTCGATGCGCGACGCGGTGTTCACCGTGTCGCCGATCGCGGTGAACTCGCGTTTCTTGGGGAAGCCGAGCTCACCCATGATGACCGGACCGCTGTGAAGCCCGATTCCGATCCTGAACTCGTGCTGATACCGGTCTGAGAGGAAGCGATTGAAACGGGCAAGCTCACTCAGCATCGCCCCGGCCGCCCGCATCGCGAGGACCGCGTGCGGCTCCATGACGCTCCGGTCGAGACCGAATATCGCCATGATGCCGTCACCCATGTACTTGTCTATGTAGCCGCCGTGTCTGTCGATCGCCACGCAGATCGCGTCGAAGTACCGGTTGAGGATGTGGATCACGTCGTAGGGCAGGGCGTGTTCCGCAAAGGCGGTGAACGACCGGATGTCGGCGAAGAGCACCGTCGCCTCGACCTCTCTTCCAACCGCACCTCTGGTGCCGCGGCCCTGCTGTATGGCCTCTGAGACGTCGAGCTCGTCGAGTACGAGGCGCCGCAGAACGAGATCGCCGGTCGTCGTGGTCTGGCAGGCGAGTCGCACGTTCGGCGAGAACCCCTTGACCGCCGCGAGCCGTGCCTCGCGTGCGTTCCGGGGACGGCAGTGCTCGAGCCCCTCCTTCACGAGCACGCGACATGTCGAGCAGCGCGCCCGGCCCCCGCAGACGTGCATGTGGTCGATCCCGGCCGAGAGCGACGCCTGCAGGACCGGAATGTCGGACGACGACTCGACGCGTCGGTCTCCCTCGAAGTCGAGGGTTACCGGCACGACATCTTCCCCGGTCTGGGTGTCCGCGGTCCCCGCGAGCACCGGTTCCGGCGGCTCCGGGTGGACGAAGCGCTCGAGATACCGGATCGACAAGTTGCCGATCTCCTCTACGCTCAACTCGCCCTCCGGCCCGCCGCAGGCTCCATTGATGCAGAAATAGGCCGAGTTATACGGGCTGCACTGATCGTAGAGCGGGCAGGTCACGCAGTTGCAGCCGCGCCGGGTGACCTCTTTCCTGCTCCTTCCTCCGGCACAGTACAGCGCCTCTCCCATGACGCCCGGGTAGCTTGGGCAGGTGCCGCAATTGCGGCCGCAGATGAGCAAATTCGTGAGATTCATGGCGATCGTCGGGTGCGTCGCTCCGGCACGCATCCGCTCCTTGCCGAGCATGGGAACCCGCATCCGGTCTTTGAGCGCCTTTGGAATCAGGTCGAGCATTGCTATCGCGAGTCGCATCATCGCCCCCCTCGCTACCATACCGGGTCGGGTCGTCCCGCTGCAAGCGATAGTTGCCGATACAAGCAGTGCGACGGCTTGATTGGCCTGGACGGCGAGCGTATATTCTGGTGCTGTGACCAGTCGACGTCCCAGCTGCCTTCAGCGTTCCTACCGGAAGAAGCCCCGCCGCCGCGACATCACCTCCCATGAGCACTTGCGACCCAGGCGTTTCGCGAACCCACGCGTGCGGGGCCTCGACTACATCACTGATACCTGCCCCGGGTATAATCTGGGCAAGGCATACAAGCGGGTCACGCGTGAGTTCGAGAAGGAGTTCCGATCGAGCGATCTTACGCTCGCGCAGTTCGCGCTGTTGGTGAATATCGGGCGCCACGAGCCGGCATCCGGGTCGGACGTGGCCTTCCGGCTCGGTTCGGACCTCAGCACCGTCTCGCGGACGATCGAGCTCCTCGTCAGTCGGAATCTCGTGACGCAGGAGCGCGGTGAGGACCGTCGCGTCCGACTCTATCGCCTGACCGAGCAGGGGCGAGCGGCACTCGCGGAGGCGATCCCCAAGTGGCGAAGAGCGAGGTACGAGGTGCTCTCCCGCCTCGACCGCAGTTCGTGGCAACGAACCCTGCGACAGCTGCGTGCCCTCGCCTCCTGAGCAGATCCGACCAACGTGACGCCGTCCCGGGATGGTCGTCACAGCCCGAGCGCGAGCGAGAGTGCGACCGCGCCGACCGACCCCACCACCACCAGGAACGGGTGACGCAGGGCGAGCGCGAGGATCACCGCGGCGGCGATGCCTATCAACGACAGATCGAGCCTCCCGTCGACGGCGGTCAGACCGCCGGGGATGATGAGGGCGCCGATCGCGGTGACGGGCACGAGTCGCAGGACCCGCATCTGCCGCGCGGAAAGCTCCCGGCGAGTGCGGATGACGAGCGGCACGAGTCTCGGCACATAGGTGACGATCGCCATGCCGGCGATGATGAGGACGAGCCGCGTCACGCCCGGCTCCATCTGGGGTCGATCGCGAAGAGCGCCGCGGTCACCGGAATCGAGATGAGCAGAGCGATTCCCACCGGCACTCCGAGCGACTGGAGCCCCCAGTTCAGGATGCCCGCCGCAAGCATAGGCGCCAGATACGCCGGGGAGCTGCGCAGAGCCGGCACGATCAGGGCGACGAACATCGCATAGAGCGCGATTCCCATCGCGCGCTCGAGCGAGGGCGGGAGGATTCCTCCAATCAGGTATCCGACGACGGTTCCACCGACCCACCCGGCGTAGGCGAGAAGCTCGGTGACGAGCAGATCGGTGTCGCGGATCTCGCCCGGTCGGGACGCGGTGGCGGCGAAGACCTCGTCCGTGATGCCGAAGGCGAGTACCGCCCGCGGAACGCGCGCTCCGCGGATCCGGTCGCGAAGCGCGAGCGACATGACGATGTGGCGAAGGTTGAGCACCAGCGTGGCGAGCGTCACGGCCACCGCGCCGGCGCCCTGGGCGAGGAGCGAGACGGCCATGAACTGGCTCGCTCCGGCGAACACGAAGACGGAGAAGCCCGCGGTCGCCGAGACGGGAAGCCCCGCGGCCCGCCCGCCGGCGCCGAATGCGACGGCGATGAAGAAGTAGCCGAACAGTATCGTGAAACCGACTCCCGCCGGACCCCGCGCCGATCGCACTACCGCTCCCGGCCGCCGCGCGCGCGAACGAGGCGTGCCACGAGCTCGTCGATGACATCTTCGGCATCGTCGCCGGCAAGCCGGTTGGGCTTGATGACCCCGCAGCCGGTGCACCGGTGAAGCACGCGAAGCTCTCCTCCCTCGGCGGCCCAGAGCGCGACCGGTTCCATCGCGGAGCGGCACAGGCAGTTGCGGTCACCCGGGCGGATGTCGACGTGCGCGCTCCACAGACAGAACGGACAGTGATTGCGTTGACTCGTTCCGAGCGCGGCTTGGGGAACGAGTCGGGCGCAGTGGACGCAGGTGAACCCCGCGTCGGTCCGGCCGGCGGGATCTGCATCCCAGGAGGGCCGCTCGGTGCGCGATCCGCGGGTGCCTCGCTTCGGCCTGCTCATCCGCCTCTGCTCCTTCGCCGCATCCTCGAGGTGCGCGCGGCCCGCCGGGTGGTAAGGCGCTCCTGTTTCTCCCGGCGCTCGGCGGACACCTCGTGCTCGTTCTGAAGCTCCAGATAGCTCAGGTACCGTTCCTGCGTGATGCGGCCCGCTCGAACCGCCGCGCGGACGGCGCATCCCGGCTCGTCCTCATGCCGGCAGTCGGAGAAGCGGCAGTCGACGGCGATCTCGTCGATCTCAGCGAAGGCCGCGCCGAGCCGGTCGGTGGCATCGGCCTGTGACCACAGCTGCACCTCACGCATGCCGGGGGTGTCGACCAGCAGTCCGCCGCGAGGCAGCGCGTACGCACGCCGGCCGGTGGTCGTGTGGCGCCCCCTGCCGTCGAGCTCCCGGACGCCCGCGGTTCGAAGCTCGAGTCCGGTCAGCCTGCCGATCAGCGTCGACTTGCCGCTCCCGGATGATCCGACGAGGACGGCCGTCGTCCCGGGGGGGATCCGGTCGCGGACCCATTCGACCCCCTCGCCCGTTCGAGCCGAGACCATGCACACCTCAACTCCCGGCAGTTCCGCCTCAACGGCCGCCCTCACGGCACCGGGTTCGCCGATCAGGTCGCATTTGTTGAGCACGACGAGCGGGCGCACCCGCGGGTCGAGCGTCGCGATGAACCGTTCGATCCTCCGCGCGCTGAAATCGCTGAGCTCGGCACGGTCCGAAGGCTCCCGTGCGGCGGTCGGCGGCGCGGTGGTGACGATGAGCGTGAGGTCGACGTTCGCGCACACGACCTGCGCCGTGCTTCGTTTGCCGGCCTCCATGCGCTCAAAGGCCGATCGGCGGGGCACGATCGACCGCACCGATGTCAGGCGCTTTGGGTCGAGTCCGACGTAGTCTCCTATCGCGGGTACGGGGGCCGACCCGAGTCCGATCAGATAGGCGAGGCGGCCGGACGGCCGGGCGTAGGTGACCCCGTGCCGCGACACGACCTCGAGAACCGGTCCGTCCTGTGCGACGACCCGGCCGAGTACGGCGTCGGCCTTCAGGCTTCCTGCCATCTCTTCGATGCGAGGGTCGGTGGTGATGTCGTTCCATTCGAGTTTCATGCAGTCGATCAGAGTCCAAACGCTACCACCTCAGGCCGGGATTGGCAAGGACGCGCGCAGACGGCCTTGCGCAAGCGAAGGCAGGCCTTCATCATGAGGCATGGTCGAGAACCGCGATGACCGGCAGACGGAGTACCCGTACGCCGCCTGCTACTGCGAGGAGAACATCTGGCACCTCGCCCTGCGGCGCCGGCACATGGGAGGCGACGGCGCGGTGGTTCTGGTCTCGAACGCGGACAGACGCGTCGCGCTCGGGGCACAGCGCACCGGCCGCGGCGAGTTGCGGCTGACCGTCTGGGACTATCACGTGGTGTACGTGGAGGCGGGCGAGGTATACGATCTGGACACCACGCTCCCGCTGCCGGCGCCGGCACAGGTCTACGTCGATGCGACCTTCCCGACCGCCTTCTCAGGACCCGAAAGCCCCTACCGGCCCGGGTTCTCCGTGCTCACGGCCGCCCGCTACCTTGAAGCGTTCAGCTCGGATCGCGCGCATATGCGTGACGCCGCCGGCCGCTACCTCGCGCCGCCGCCGCCCTGGCCGCCGATCTACCGTCCGGAGCTTGGCAACACGCTCTTCGCGCTCGTGGACGGGGCCCACGAGGCGGTGTGCTACACCGGTTCGCGCTTCCCTCTTGAGCCGGACGATCTCCTACATCCGTGATCCTATCAGGTTCCCGCTCTCGTAGCGCCGCAGACCCAGCCTGAACATGAG
Organism: Spirochaetaceae bacterium; assembly: GCA_007118855.1. Lineage (GTDB taxonomy): Bacteria > Spirochaetota > Spirochaetia > DSM-27196 > SLST01 > SLST01. The sequence continues at coordinate 5,875 of SKQU01000065.1, read as the reverse complement.
GAAGGCGGCGGCCACGATCACCGCGTCGGCGGCGAGAACGATCAGCAGCGTGCCCGGGTCAAACGATGCGAAGATCCGCGCCGGGATGTAGGCAACGAATGCCGCCGGGATGAGGGAGTGCAGGAGCCAGGCGGCTGGGCCGCGGAAGATTGAGCCGGGGTAGAGCATGAAGCTGATCACCAGCTCGCCGGCAAGCTGCGCGAATCCCTCGGCGTTTCCCAGGAAGAAGGTCAGGCAGTGGTAGAAGACCCTGACCGCGGTGACCACGAGCGCCATCAGGATCGTGAACAGAAGGAAGAGCAGCCACCCTGTCAGGCTCATCGGTTGGGTGATCACGAAGAGCGAGAGGCCGTAGAGCAGGTCTCCCCAGCCGGAGACGACGGTGCGACTCAGGAGCACGTTGAGCAGCACCGGCCTGGGCTGCAGAAGATAGACGTCGAGCTCACCCGTGTAGATGATCCGCGAGAGCTGATGCGTGTTGCCGAACACGACGACGCTGAGCCCGAACCCGGACGCCGCAAGCGCCCAGAGGAACATGACGTCGGTGAATCCGTAGCCGGCGATCTCTGCGCCAATGCGGTCGAAGAGCACGAGCCAGAAGATGATGAACGCGCCGTTATTGAGCGCCATGCCGAATACCTGGATGAGGAAACTCGTGGAGTAGGCCATGCCGGCGCTCAGGTTGAACCGGAAGTAGTGGAGCGCGAGGCGCAGCAGGTTCGTTCGTTGTCTCGTCGGCTCGCTCACTGGCTATCCTCCCTGTATGTGGAGCTTGCGCACCGCGGCCCTGAACAGGAGTGCCGCCACGAGCGCGAACAGCGCGAGGTAGAACACCTGGCCGCCGATGGTGATGAGGAACCGCTCCCGGCTGAACGCGACCCACGTTGATGCGGGCCAGTACGCCGCGAAGGCGAACGGTGTGGCCCGGGCGATCCGCGCGAGCCAGTCCGGGTAGAAGTCGATGGGGATGAACAGTCCGCCTATCACAAAGATGAGCTTCTGGACGATCCACCAGAAGGGCATCACCTCCTCGAACCAGAAGGCGAGCAGGCCTATGATCGCCTGCAGGGTCGTCCCCACGAGGATGCCGCCGGCGATCACGATCAGACCGAAGGGCAGGGCGGACAGATAGCCGGGAAGCGGTCCGACCATGATAGTCGCGATGAGGAATCCTTCCAGAAGGAGCGGTACGACCTTCACCAGGTTTTCTCCCATCCCGCGGCAGATCCAGTACAGCACGTACGAGTAGGGGCGCGCGATGGAGTAGGCGATCGTGCCGTCCTTGACCTCCTGCGAGATGGGGTTGAAGATCCTGGTCTGCGAGAGCTCGATCGCCTCGGTGAAGGTGAGGTACCACAGCGTCTGCACCATGGTGAATCCCGCGATCGTGTTCGCGTCGCCGTACACGACGCGCCACAGCGAGTAGAAAATGAACAGGATGATGAGGAAGAAGACGTTGCGCACGAGGAACGACGGCAGGTAGACGAACTGGTCGCGTCCGGCGATCGAGAAGATCGTTGCGTACTTCCTGATCGTCATGTGTCGCCCTTCCCGCGAGCGTAGATATGCGAGATGACCTCCTCCATCGGCGCAGAGGAGATGGTGATGTCCTGGATCGCCGATTGCCTCATCAGCGCGGTGATGACCGACTCTGTTGTTGCGATCGACAGATCGACGTCGAGCTTCAGCGCGTACTCCTTCCGCTTGACCACGGTCACGCCCGGCATCTCGATCGTCGCCGGCCCGTCCATCTTCACATCGACGATGCGTCGGTTCAGAAGCGAGTACTTGAGCTCCTTCACAGACCCGTCCCAGACGATGCTCCCGTGGTTGATGACCATCGCCCTGCGGCAGATCTTCTCAATATCGCCGGCATCGTGAGAGGTCAGGAAGATCGTCACGCCCTCCTCGCGGTTGATCCTGCCTATCAGGTCGCGGATGCGCTGCTTGACGACGACGTCAAGTCCTATGCTCGGCTCGTCGAGAAACAGGATCTGCGGGCTGTGGATGAGCGAGGCGGCCATTTCGCACCGGATCCTCTGGCCGAGCGAGAGCTTGCGGACCGGCTGGTCCATCAGGTCGCCGATCTCGAAGACCTCGCTGAGAAAACCGACGCGCGTCTGCGTCTGCTTTCGGCTCATGTCGTAGATTGATCCGAGCAGCTGAAACGAGTCCGCCGGCGGGAGGTGGAACCAGAGCTGGCTCTTCTGGCCGAAGACCGTCCCTATCCGGTACGCGAGCGCCTTTCGGCTGCGGTGCGGATCGAGCCCGAGCACGCGGATGGTGCCAGCGTCCGGGTAGAGGATGCCCGTGATGAGCTTGATCGTGGTCGACTTGCCCGCGCCGTTGGGACCAATGAAGGCGAGCACTTCGCCCGGCTCGATCTGGAAGCTGATGCTGCGGACCGCCTCCACGGTTCGATACTCCGGGCGCAGGAGTCCGCGGATGCTCGCCTTCAGGCCCGGTTGCTTGGTTCTGAGGCGAAACTCCTTCCTGAGCCCTTGCACCTGTATCGCCGGTTCCATCCTGATATCCTCGAGTCTACGACCCGCAAATGGGGCAGGCGCGGCCGCGTAGAACCCGGTCGCGCACCGGCGCGCGCCACTCGTGCCCCTGCGGGCAGACCCACCACACCAGGCGCTTGGAGACGGTTGAGACCGCGTGAGGGGTCAGCTCGCCGTTACGCCTGCGGTCCCACTGTCGCGAAAGACCCCGCTCATTCACCGCGAGTGAGCGTTCCTTCGTCACGAGACGACCGCTGCAGTAGGGGCAGCCGGTTCCCAGGTGGGAGCGGCTGTTGATGGTCGCTCTCCACTGATGCCCGTGCTCACAGCGCCACCACACCTTGTGCGCCGCAGCGGGGAAGACCGCCTGAGGCTTGAGCGGACGGTTCTTCGTGGGGTGCCATTCGGCGGCGAGATCCGGGCGCAGCGCAGCGAGATTGTTATCCGCGCCTATGCGCCGGTGGGCGCAGTAGGGGCAGCCCTTGCCCGACGTGCGCTCGTGCACCGGGGCCTGCCATTCGTGCCCCTTCCTGCAGCGCCACCAGATCCGCCTCTTTGACCCGCGGGTGACATCGTTGGAGGTAAGCTCGCCGTTACGCTGCGGGTGCCACTCCCGCGCGACTCGTGGATGGAGCCTGCGAAGCGAGTTGTCCTTTCCTACCCGTTTGTTGCTGCAGTACGGACACCCGTTTCCTCCGAGCGTGCGGCTGTACACCGGGGCCTGCCACTCGTGTCCCTGGGCGCAGCGCCACCACACGCTCCTGCCGGACGCGCGCGCGACATCGCGCGGGGTCAGGTCGCCGTTCTTCGTGGGGTGCCACTCACGGGCGACCGCGCGGTGTCGTGCGGCGAGCGACTGGGGAGCCTTCGTGGATCGAGCCATGAGTTGTAGTATCAGCTTTGGCCCATCCTGTCGAGTCGGCTATGCGGCTACGTGGTGAGGATCACCTTTCCCAGATTCCTGCGCTCCTCGAGCATGCGATGAGCCTCGCCGGCCTCCTCGAACGGTATCTCGGCCGCGATTACCGGCCGAAGATCACCGCGGGTCCATCCGGCGAGGATCGCGTCGCCCACGTCACGAAGCCGGTCTATCTCGCTCCACAGGTGCCCCAGGTTGAGCCCCGCGATCGACCAGTTCCGGTTCAAGAGCGTGAGAAAGCCGGGACGCGGCATCGCCATTACCGAGCGAAGCGTGCGCAGAAGCGAGCGGCGACCGTTGCGCACCGGCTCGCTCAGGCCGAAGGCGATCAGGCGTCCGAGCGGCGCGAGGACCTTGAGGTCGAGGCTGAGGTTGCGCCCGCCTATCGGGTCGATGATCACGTGCACCCCCTCACCGCCGGTTGAAGCGGTGATTGCCTCGACCCAGTCCTCGGTGCGGTAGTCGACGAGCCGGTCGACCCCGAGCAGCTTGAGCTGATCGTGTTTCCATGCCGACGCACTACCGTAGATCTTCGCACCTATCGCGCGGCTGAGCTGGATTGCTGCGATCCCCACCCCGCCGCCGGCGTTGTGGATGAGAATCCGCTCGCCCGGAACAAGGTTCCCGAACCGCTCCACGGCGAGGGCCGCGGTGAAGTAGTTCACCGGGAGCGAAGCCGCTTCCGCGAACCTCATGTCGTCAGGAATGGCGAAGACCTGGTTGACCGGGACGCAGACCCGGCTCGCGTACCCGCCGAACCGGGTGAGCGCGAGCACGCGGGTGCCCGCGGGGAGCGGGTGATCCCGGGACGACGAGCCGTCGTCGGTCTCAGGCCCGGATTCGGCGATGGTGCCGGCCACCTCGTAGCCCACGACACAGGGTATGGGCGGGGCGTCCGGGTACATGCCCATGCGCGCGAGCACGTCGGCGAAGTTGACCCCCGCGGCGTGGACATCGATCGCGACCTCGTCGGGCCCGGGAACCGGATCGTCGGCTTCCCGGATCTCGAGCACCTCGGGTGCGCCTGCCTTCGTGATCCAGATCTGTTTCATTGCTCCATCATAGAGTATATTTGCGAGTCATTCACATGCGTACTCCACGTCGGCATCCGCTCATCGAATCGCTGCTCGAAGCACGCGGCAATCCTCGCGCCTGCATGTACACCGAACCCATGTGGGGGATCCCCTTCAACCTCTACGCGCCCTTCGCGTCGGTCTACATGCTCGCGCTCGGCGTTGGCGAACGGTCGATCGGGCTCATCGCGACGGTGGGCCTGGCGCTCCAGATCATCACGTCCATCCTCGGCGGCCCGATCACGGACAGACTCGGGCGCAAGCGCGCGACCCTCATCTTTGACATTCTTTCGTGGAGCATACCGACGCTGCTCTGGGCGCTCGCGCGCAGCGAGGCGTGGTTCTACCTTGCCGCCATCGTCAATTCGATGCTGCGGATCACGATGACCTCGTGGACCTGTCTCTTTATAGAGGACGCGCCGAAGCGTCGCGTCGTGCACTTCTGGACGTGGGTGCACATCGCGGGTATCGTCGCGGGCGTCGTCTCTCCGCTCGCGGGCCTCCTCATCGACCGGTTCGAGCTCATCCCCATGATGCGGATCTTCTACTTCTTCGCCTTTCTCTCCATGACGTCGAAGTTCGTGATCCTCAACATCTACGCGACCGAGACGCGCCAGGGCGAGGTGAGGCTGCGCGAGACGTCCGCCGCCGCCTTCGGCTCGCTGGTCGCCGAGTCTGTCCGCGACATTCCCCGCATTTTCCGCTCGCCCGGTACGCTCGTCGCGATCGTCCTGCTCGCCGTGCACGCGATCTACATCACGATCCGGGGCACCTTCTTTGCCGTCCTGCTCGCCGAAGGGCTGGCATTCTCCGCCGCGGAGATAGGGCTCTTCCCCGCCCTGCGGTCGCTCGTGATCCTCGCGGTGTTCTTCTTCGTCGTGCCGCGACTCGACCAGGATCGCCACATGGGGTATCTCCTGCTCGGCATGGCGGTCACGATTGCCTCGCTCGTGATCCTCGTGCTCGCGCCGGTGCGCGGGCTCGCGGTCGTCGCTCTGGCAACCGTGATCGAGGGCGTGGGGGCGGGACTCCTCGCCCCGTACCTGGAGGGCTTCGTCACCGCGATCGTCGACCCCCACCATCGCGCGCGAATCCTTGCGGTCGCCAATACCTTCGTCCTCGCGATCGCCTCACCTTTCGGCTGGATCGCCGGCATGCTGAGCGAGACGGCCAAGGGGCTGCCCTTCGTCCTCGCGGCGCTCGTCCTCGTGACCGGCGCGGTGATCGCGATCGCGCTTAATCCCGAAATGACTGGTGCCGAAATTGTTGATTCCACTCGAAACGGTCCCAGATAGCCGGGCCGAGGGGAGCCTACGCGAGCAGGTGCGCCGGCAGCGCTCTTGGGGCAAGCGCCACGGAGCGCACCTCGAGCCGCCCCT
>SKQU01000100.1 GCA_007118855.1 Spirochaetaceae bacterium | reverse complement strand
GGCCGACTCGCCTGAGCGACCTTCTCCAGAACCGGAAGGAGATCCTTCATGCTGGAGATCTTCTTATCGTGGATCAGGATGTACGGGTTCTCGAGCACCGCGCTCATCGTGTCGCGATTGGTCGCGAAATAGGGCGAGACGTATCCGCGATCGAACTGCATGCCTTCGACAAACTCGGTCGTGGTCTCGATCGTCTTGGACTCTTCGACGGTGATCACGCCGTCCTTGCCGACCTTCTCCATGGCACCGGCGATCTCGTTTCCGATCTCCATGTCGTTGTTGGCCGAGATGGACGCGACCTGCGCGATCTCTTCCTTGTCCTTGATGGTCTTGGACGCCTTGCGGATCTCGTCGACCGCGATCGCAACCGCGTAGTCGATTCCGTGCTTGATCCCCATCGGGTTGATACCGGCGGCGACGCTCTTCAGACCTTCCTTGATCATGCTGTACGCAAGCACCGTCGCGGTCGTCGTTCCGTCGCCGGCGATGTCGTTGGTCTTCGTGGCGACTTCCTTCAGAAGCTGAGCACCCATGTTCTCGAACTCGTCCTCGAGCTCGATCTCTTTCGCGACGGAGACGCCGTCCTTCGTCACGGTCGGAGCGCCGAACTTCTTGTCCAGCAGCACGTTCCGACCCTTGGGACCAAGGGTCACCCGAACCGCGCTGGAAAGCTTTTCGACACCGCGCATAAGTGCTCTACGCGCCTCTTCGTTAAACATCAGCTGTTTGGCCATCTTCTCTTCCTCTCTGCATGAGATATGAGTTTGGGTTGAAATGCGCTCAGTGCAGGGGGAAAGATACCAAGGAATTCCGGGATCGCCAAGATGAAAGCGTGAAATTATGATTCACTCGCATCCCGGTTCCGTGCTACAAGTGGCCGGGTGAGACGAGTCACGGGCACGGAAGTCACCATTCTGCTCACCGGCTGCGGCGACAGCCTGCGCGTACACCTCTGTGAAGAGCTCGAGCGAGCCGGCCTGGGTCGCTTTCCGCTCGTCTGGCGGTTGCCGGCCTGCAGGATGAGCCGCGAAGCGCTGCAGAGCCGGGTGAGCCGGTACGGCGACACCGTGTGCCCGATGGGGCTCACCGGCGCATCAAACGTGAGGCTCCGCATCGCCGAGATCGAGGCGGAGCTTGCGTGGTCCGTCTCAAACGTCTGGAACACCGGGGTTCGCGACCTCCTGCACTTCGACCCGCCGCTGGTGCTGCCGAGAGATCCCGACGGATCGCGCCGCGAAGCTCGTGCCGTGTACGGTCGGTCGCCGGTCCCGGTGGGCATGCTCGTCGAGACCGGGAGCGGCTGCTCGCTGCGTCTTGCGGCACCGAATGACACGGGGGGCCACGTGCTACCGGTGCTGCTGCCCTCCGCGGCCGTACTGGAGGCGAAAGGACGTCGATCGCTCGAGCGAGAGGCGCATCGTCGCCTCCGTGCCGCGGGACACGGTGCGTCGGCAGTGCCGTTGGTCATCGCAATCGATCTGGACCGGCCCGGCGATGAGCAGCGGGTGATCGCGATCATCGCCACGATCGGTGAAGCGGCCGAAGAAGCCGGCTGGCGAATCGTCACCCTGGAGCCCGCGGGCATGCCCCGATCCGGGCTCGCAGATGAAGAGCCCGAACCGTGGTTCAGCGAGGCGCTTCCGCTTCCGCCCGCCGTCTGCGAGAAGGCCGCCTCCCTGCGCAGACGCAGAGCGAGCAGGATCAACACGCGCAGGCTGCTGGAACTGCTCGCGCAGGATCCGTCCGGCGGATCCGGATCCGCGGAGAGCCGCCGGGCTGCACACCCCGGACACGAGCGCGCCCTCGTTGCCAGCATGATGGGTGACGCAACGATCACGGGGACGAACGTCGCCGCCCGGTTCCTCGGGGGCAGGCTGTGCGGCCTCGCCGGTGCCGTTGAACCGGCCCTGCCGAGCGAACCGGCCGAGAGTCTGGTCCGCTTCGGTGACGGGCGGGTGGTCCTCGCGTCGGTGGAGAGCTGCGTGAGCTTTGAGAGCGAGTCGAGCAGAGGAGTGCGTTCGGAGAGCATGGTACGCGAAGGTCCGCACGGCCCGCTCGTGCGGATCCGGTCCGAGCACTCGTTCGTCGGCGACTACGACGCGCTGATTGCCTCGCATCGGTGCCTCGTGGAGGGGGCGACGAGGAACGACACGCTCTGCGCGGTCGCGTTCCCGATCGCCGACCACCGGCACTGTGTTGTCACGGGCCGTTTCACCGACGGCTCCACCTACGATCATCACGTGGCGTGGGACGAACCCGAGGTCCTCTGGGGCGAGGCCTTCCAGATATGGGACGGTGAGGCGCGCTTCACGATCATCCCGGTGACAGGCGACGGCCGCCCCCTGCTGTGGAGCGTGTCGGTCCTGCGGGATCCGTCGCGTCGGCTCGTGGTGGGCGGCCGCTATCCGCTCGGCGATCGCGCGGAGCACTGCGTCTCGTTCCTGATCATGCGCTGCGAGATCGACGATGAGCTCGTCGTGCGAACGCTCGCGGGCAGAGCGCCCGCGCCGATCGTGAGAGAGGTCGCCGCGGGAGCCGGGTGAGCAGAGGAGCCGGGTGCGACGGGCCGCTACAGGTTCGGCTGCCTGACGGCTGCGGCGGGGAGGGTGAGCCGGAAACAGGTACCGTCGCCGGGAGCGCTCTCCACGTCGATCGTCCCGCCGTTTCGAATCACGTAGTCATGGGCGAGCAGAAGCCCGAGCCCCGAGCCCTTCTCGCCTCCGGTTCCCGCGCGGGTCACCGCCCGCGACAGGTCGAAGAGCGCGTCGCGAGCCTCGGCGTCGATGCCGATCCCGGTATCGCATACCTCGAGCGCCACGATCGCGTCGCGATCATGAGCCCGAATCGTGACCGAACCGCCGGGGCGGGTGAACTTCACCGCATTGTTCACGAGGTTCCGCATGACGGTTCCAATCATGTCACGATCGGCGAAGACGGCGAGGCCGTCGGGCACCTCGATCTCAACGGAGACTCCCTTCTGGCGTGCCGCCCCCTGGAAGAGCTGCACCGTATCCACGGCGAGCTCGCGCACCGCGACCGGACGACGGTGCGGCTCGACCGCACGCTGTTGGCTGCGCGACCATTCGAGCAGATTCTCGAGCAACCGGTAGGTACGCTCGGCCGACTCGTAGAGGTTCGCGATGAGCTCGTGCTTGGTCCGCGAATCCATGTCGTCGCTCGAATCGCGCAGCAGCTCGAGCGCGCCGAGCAACCCCATGAACGGTCCCCGCAGATCGTGCCCGATGACCGAGAAGAGCCGGTCCTTCGTCGCGTTCAGCCGGTCGAGCTCCTCGCGCTGACGCTTGATCGTCACATGAGCGTTGATGCGCGCGAGCACCTCTTCCTGCTGAAACGGCTTCGTGATGTAGTCGACGCCTCCGGCCCCGAACCCGCGGACCTTGTCCTGGAGATCGGTCAGCGCGCTGATGAAGATGACGGGTATGTCGGCGGTTGTCGCGTCGGCCTTCAGCTCCCGGCACGCCTCAAATCCGCTCATCCCGGGGAGCATGATGTCCAGAAGGATCAGGTCGGGTTGCTGGTCCCGCGCGAGCCGGAGAGCGCGCTCTCCGTCCTGACTGACGAGAACGGTGAACCCTTCGTCGTCGAGGTAGCGGTAGAGGACCCCCAGGTTGTTCGTGTTGTCGTCAACCAGCAGGATCGACGCGCGGCCCGTGTCAGCCATCACTCCACTGTAGCACGTCGAAGCCGCTGCAGGTAGTCGGTAATCCGGTTCACCTGGAAATCCTGCGCCATCGCGGTGATCCGCTCCGCGAATCCCGCGTACGACTCGTCGGCACGCCGGATCTCGTCCGCCGTCTCCAGGATCCGCCGGATATTGCCCGCCGCCGCGTGGGTCTCCAGCTGATCGAGCATCCCGGCCGGCGGCAGCTGCTCGCCTGCCTCCGGCAGCGCTGTGGGGCGCTCGCCGGACTCGTGAACCCAGACCAGACCGATCAGCCGCCGGATCGACTCGAGCAGGTCGTACTGGCGAAACGGCTTGGGCAGGAAGTCGTCGAAACCGACGCGCAGACACTCGTGGCGAATCGTATCAGCCACGCTCGCGGATATGGCGACTACCCGGGTGTCGCCGCAGGTCGAGGATCCCCGGATCGTGCGGATCGCCTCGAACCCGTCCATCACCGGCATGACGAGATCCATGAAGACGAGCTCCGGCCGCGCCTGCTCGAGCACCGACACTCCCTCGGCGCCGTCGCCCGCCTCAAGGATCTCGAAGCCGAGCGGTTCGAGCATGCTGCGAAGAACGCTGCGGTTCTCCCACTTGTCGTCGATCACAAGAATCCTGTGGCGCGGCCCCTCGTACCCGGATACGCCGCTCGGCGACCGGGGAGCGGAGGGCACCGACTCGGTCACGGGGAGGTCGACCGTTACCGAGAATGTGCTTCCCACACCGGGCGTGCTCTCTACCGCGACCTCACCGCCCATCATTTCGACGAGGCGCCTGACGATCGCAAGCCCGAGTCCCGTTCCCTCCTCGCTCTGGATGTGCTTCGAGAGCTGCTTGAAGGGGGAGAACACGTCGTCCAGATGGTCGGCAGGGATCCCGACACCGGTATCCTCGACCTCAAAGAAGAGTTTCCCGCACTCGGGTCGCGCGTGGAACCGGATCTCACCTGAATCGGTGAACTTCACGGCGTTCGTCAGCAGGTTCAGGAGCACCTGTCGCAGTCGCTTCGAGTCGCCGACCACCGCGCGCGGCAGGGCCGAATCGAAGTCGGTGTGGATCTGCAGCCCCTTCTGCCTCGCCTGGAGCGTCACGATGTCCGCGATGTCGTCCAGGAAGCCGCGCAGGAGGAAGCCTTCAGGCTGCAGGACGAGCTTGTTCGCCTCGATGCGTGACACGTCGAGTATGTCGTTGATCAGGTTGAGCAGATGGTTTCCGCTCTTCTCGATGATGGCGACGGCGTCACGGGTACGCGTATCGAGCGAAGGGTCGCGGGACAGGATCTGCGCGTAGCCGAGTATACCGTTCAGAGGGGTTCGCAGATCATGGCTGATATTGGCGAGAAACTCGCTCTTCGTGTTGCTCGCGGCCTCCGCCTCCTGTTTGGCGGCGATGAGCTGCAGATTCGCCTCCTGGATCCTGGAGAAGCTCTCGCCGAGGTGCGCGGTGGTCACGCGGAAGCAGTTGATCAGCGTGTCAATCTCGTTGATCCGGCTGGTCGGCCAGTCGAGCTCTTCCTGCCGGGTCACCTTGTCCGGCAGATTCTCCGCGACGATCGTCAGCTGCGTCAGCGATGCGAGCATCTTCCGGCTGAGCGCCGCGGAGAGCAGGATAGTCCCGATGACCACAAGCAGCATGACGAGCAGCATGGACCGGTAGCGGGTATTCAGTGCGTCCTGGTAGGGGGCGATCGGCGCCTCGAGGATGATCGTCCACCCGGAGGCCGACCCGATCCGTTCCCTGGTCAGGTACTCGGAGTGCTGCCACCGCTGCATGATCGAGACGTTCTGGTGCATCTCCGGCACCCGGATGTAGAGATTATCCCTCACGTGCTCACGGGTCTGCGGGTACCGGGGAGCGAAGTCGTCGTATGCCGCGACTGTCTCCGAGGTCCCCGTCACAACCCGGTAGTTTGCGTCGACGATGGTAACGTCGACCTGCCACTTCCCGCTGAGTCTGAGGAGCACGTCGCGAAGCCGATCCAGGTCTATCGTGCCGACCACGACTCCGCTCACGATGTCGCGTTCGATGACGGGCACTCCGAACATGACGACGGACGACGCGCCGCGCGCGATCACGTTGGAGGTCATGCCCTGGACGCCGGAGACCACGCGGTCGAAGTACGGGCATCCTGACAGGTCGGCTCCTTCGAAGAGCGCCTCGGCGTCGTCGGACGGTTCGCCGGCAACGACCCGCCCGAGCGGGTCGACCACGGCCATCGCCGTGAAGTTCTCGCTCGACATTCTCAGCAGTGCCATCTCGGTCCGCAGCACGGAGATCCGGTCCGGATCATGCATGTCCGCGAAACGGGCGAGCGAGCTCAAGGTCTGCAGGTTCTCCGTGATCCAGGCGCTGACCGCCTGCCGCGACGAGAAGGTGGTGATGGACAGCTTCGACGCGACGTCTTCCTCAATGCGGTTCATCTCCGCGCGGGCGGTTACGACGAGGATGATCATCGCCGGAAGCAGCACGAAGGCGACCATCACGAGGAAGATGGCCTGCGAGAAGGTGTAGGGAGACCGCCTTCTCGCCTCGCCGAGCCGTGGAAAGACATGCTGCGCGAATGTGATCAGCAAGGCGGCGCCGAGCGCGTTGACGATGCCGTTGATCGCCTGCTTGAACACGATGAGAAAGGTGCTCTGCTCGGCGATGCCCATCACGCCGCCGTAGAAGAGCACGACCAGCGGCATCCCCAGGATGATCCAGAATACCGTATCGAGAAACATCAGGTTGCGGCTGTGCCGCCGGTAGAAGTACCCGACGAAAACCACTTCGAGCGTCATGATGATCACCGCGTAGGGGTGCTGCCAGAGGACGGCTGTGTACGATGAGGCGATGAGGGCGCTCACGGTGGCCGCGGCCCAGCCGTAGTAGTGAAGAATAACGAAGAGAAAGATGGAGCCGAAGAGAAAGTCGACGTTGAAGAAGAGCGGAAGATGGTAGACGTTGCCGAGGTAGGCTGCCGTCGTCAGGGCTATCCAGCCGAGCGCCGCCCCCGGGCTCGTCGTTCGTCTCCTCATCCGGTTCCCCCCGTCAAGGATACTTCGCCGGCGGCCAGACGGCGAATCCGGCCGTCATCGATCACCAGACAGCCGTCCTCGGCCAGTCCGACGATCCGCCCGGTGACCGGTGTCCCGCAGGGGATGGACAGGCTCACCTCGCGCCCCTTCATCCACAGTCGCCTCGAGATCCGTTCGTGCCAGTCCGCCTCGCACAGGCGGTACGCGCCGAGCAGCCCGGCGAGGAGCCTGTCGCGCCCGTAGCGTCCATCGTCGGACGAATCGTCAGCGGCAGCCGTCTCGATCGCGATCGACGTCGCCGGCGCGGCGAATCCATCCGGGAAATGCCGCTGATGCACGTTCAGCCCTACCCCGAGGTAGAGCCACTCGTTTTCGTAGTCGGCGAGGATACCGCAGATCTTGCGCCCGTTGACGAGCACGTCGTTCGGCCACTTCACCTGCGCGCACAACCGTGCCTCGCGCTCGAGCAGATGACAGATCGCCGCGGCCATCACGAACGACCGCGTCACCGGCTCGGGCGGCCGGAAGAGCATGATCGTGAACATGAGGCTCTCCCCCGGCGCCGCGTGCCAGGCGCGCCCGGGCCGCCGTCCGCGCCCGGCGCGCTGGAAATCGGCCACGACGACGGTGCCGCTCGGGGCACCACGTCCTGTGAGTCGCCGCGCGTCATCCATCGTCGAGTCGGTCTGCTCAAGGAAGTAGACCGGTGCATCCGGCTGCGCCCCGCCACCAAGAGGCGACCGGACAGGCAGTTGCCACATCACCCTGGAATATACTGCCGCGCCCCCGCTTGAACAGCCTGTTCGAGTCTTCCATACTGCAGAGGTGGCACCCAATCCGCTCTTTCGCGGACTCGACTCGCAGGAGACCGCCGAGCCGCTGGTGGTCTTCATCTTCGGCGTGACCGGCGACCTGACGCGCAGCAAGCTCATGCCGGCGCTCTACTCGCTCTATCTCGACGGTCGGCTGTCGCGGATCCGGATCGTCGGATTCGCCCGCCGCGACTGGAGCGACGACCATTTCCGCGAGCAGGCGGCCTTGATGATCGAGTCGATGCCGGGAAGCGACGAGCAGCGCCGGCGGTTCCTCTCGACACTCGCCTATCTCAGGTCGACCTTCGAAGATGATTCCGGGTACCGCCGAATACCGGAGTACGCGGAAGGCTTCTCCAATCGACTCTACTACCTGTCCACGCCGCCCTCCGCGTACGAGCAGGTCATAGACGGACTCGGTACCCATGACCTCGCGGCGGACCAGGATGGATACACGAGGATCGTCGTGGAGAAGCCCTTCGGCACCGATCTCCAGTCGGCCCGGCGCCTGAACGAGTTGCTTCTGAGCTACTTCGTCGAGCGCCAGGTATACCGGATCGACCATTATCTGGGGAAGGAGACGGTTCAGAACCTGATGATGCTGCGATTCGGCAACGGCATCTTCGAACCGGTCTGGAACCGCCATCATGTCGACCACGTCCAGATCACGGTCGCCGAGAGCTCCGGAGTGGGGACGCGCGGCAACTACTACGAGGCCGCCGGAGCGATGCGCGACATGGTGCAGAACCACGCCTTCCAGCTCCTCGCGATCACGGCGATGGAGCCGCCCAACGATATCCGGCCTGAGAGCATCCGCGGAGAGAAGCTCAAGGTCATCCAGGCGCTGGACAGGGTCACGCTGCGCGAGCCGGATGAACACGTCATGCGCGCGCAGTACACGCCGGGCGTCGTCGACGGCGAGCCGGCCAGGGGATACCGCGAGGAAGACGACGTTGACCCGGAAAGCCGGGCGGAGACGTACGCGGCGCTGCGGCTCTTCCTCGATACGTGGCGATGGCAGGGCGTCCCCTTCGTGCTGCGTACCGGGAAACGGCTCTCGCGCAAGATCACCGAGATCTCGATCCACTTCAAGGACCCGCCGCTTCGCCACTTCGCGGGAAGCGGGCACGCGATCGACCGGAACGTCCTCGCGATCCGCATTCAGCCGGACGAGGGAATCACGCTCAGGATGAACGCGAAGATCCCCGGCTACGAGTCGGCCGCGCGACCGGTCAACATGGATTTCAGCTACGGCACGTCGTTCGGCCGGGCGGTGCCGGAGGCGTACGAGCGGCTCCTGTTCGACGTGATGAAGGGCGACCCCACACTCTACGCAAGGCGCGACGAGATAGAGGCGTCGTGGGCCTTCGTCACGCCGATTCTCGACTACTGGCGTGACGCTCGCGGGGCGCTCTACGAGTACGAGGCGGGGAGCGCCGGTCCGTCGGAGGCACGGCGGCTGCTCGGGTCCGGGAGCCGCAGGTGGAGGAAGCTGTGAAAGTCGACGTGCAGGCGGTGGAAGAGGAGCTCGCACGGATTCAGCGCGAGCTCACCCACGAGGTACGAACGAGTCTGTTCAACCTCGTGGTCATGAGCCCGGACGCGCAGCAGCAGATGGTGGACGACACGCTGAACTACCTGCTCGGCAAACGCGCGGCGCGCGTGATCCACGTGGCGAACCGGAACGTAGCGCAGAGCCGGATCGACGTCTCCGCCCGGTGCTTCGTCGATCGCGAACGCAAGGGCGTCTGTTTCCAGGAGATCATCATCACGAACGGACGCGACGGCGCCGGGGGCGCCCCGGGAACCTGGATACCGCTGCTGGTACGCGACATCCCGACCCACGTGCTGTGGCTCGATACCTTGTCCGGCAAGGAGGCGCTCTTCAGCCACGTCCGGAACCAGGCGGACAAGATCATCGTGGACGCGGACCACTGCGTGGAACTCGGCGACGACCCGGAAGCGGTGCTCGCCGCCCTGCGTCGAGCCTCAGTCGAGGAGGCCGTGCCGCTCGCCGATTTCAGCTGGAGGAGACTCCGGCCGTACCGCCGGCTGACCGCGCTCGCCTTCGACGGCGAGCGCGCCGAGCGGCTGGATGAGATCACGCGCGTTGAAGTGACCGGGCTTGCGCCCATGTCCGCGCGCTACCTGGGGCTCTGGCTCGCCGAACGCCTCGGATGGACGCAGGACGGGCCCTTCCGGTTTCGCGACATCCAGGGGCGCCTGGTGCAGATGAAGACTACCGCCGCGGCCCCGGACTGCGACGCGAGCATCCGGTTCCTGCTGGGCGCGGTTCACCGCGGTGGGCGGGCGGTCGAGGTCCGGGCGTCCGAAGACGGCTGCGCCGACCTCGAATACCCGGGCGGCGCCGAGGAGCAGGTCGTGACCGTGCCGTCGAGCGGCGAGATCCTGCTCGAGGAAGTCGACGCGGTCTACGCCGACAGCCTCTTCCGCGACGCGCTCGCGGCGAGCTCCTTGAAACCGGCCGAACAATAGCGTAAGTTTATGCGTCTGGAGCCGTATATTATTGCATATTGCCGGAGTGACCCGTGAAGGACCGTGCAGAACGCCTGCGAGCGATCCGCAGGATCATCAAAGAGTACCGCATCACGAGTCAGGAGCTTCTGCTGAACCACCTGAAGGAGGAGGGCTACTCCGTGACGCAGGCGACGCTCTCGCGAGACCTGAAGCTGCTGAAGGTCGGAAAGGTCTCGGAGGGAAGCGGCGGCTACTGCTATGCCCTGCCGTCCGAGGAACAGATGCGCGAGAGCGAGATGAACTACCTGCAGGACCTGCGACGCGGGTTCATCTCGGTGGAGTTCTCCGGCAATCTCGCGATCGTGCGGACGGTGACCGGTCACGCGGACACGGTGGGTATCGCGCTCGACAATCTGGGCATTGAGGATATCCTCGGGACCGTGGCGGGTGACGACACGGTGCTCGTCGTGCTGCGCGAGGATACAACTCGCGAGCACTTCCTCCGCGATCTCGACGGGCGCGTCCCGCACCTGGGGGCGTAGCGTGCGGATCGTCGTCCTGGGAAGCACCGGATACACGGGAATGATGCTGATCCGCATCCTCTCCTCGCACCCGGATGTGTCGTCGATCGTACCGGTATCGCGCTCGGCGGCCGGTCGTCGCGTCACGGAGGTCGACCCGGGGCTCGGACCGACGGTCGAACGAGTGCTTGCGGCGACCGGGGGGCGGTTCGTCGCGATCGAAGACGGCAAACCCGACGAGGCGAGCGTCGTCTTCTCGGCGCTCCCTCACGGCGCCGCCGCAAAGCTGGTGGGACCACTCGTCGGTTCGGTACCGATCATTGATCTTTCCGCGGATTTCCGGCTCAACGACGCAGCCATCTACGAGACGGTCTACGGAAGGAGTCATCCCTGTCCCGAACTGCTCGATCGGGCGGTCTACGGCCTGTCCGAGTGGAATCGCGACCGGATCGCGGGTGCGCAGATCGTCGCCTGCCCCGGGTGCTACCCGACGGCCACGCTCCTCGCGCTCCTGCCCTTCGCCGATCTCGCAGAGAGCCCGGCGATCGTCAACGCGATGAGCGGCATATCGGGCGCCGGGCGCAAGGAGACGCAGGACCTCCTGTTCAACGAACGCTCGGAGAACATGAACGCCTACAATCCCGGCCGCACGCATCGGCATGTCGGCGAGATGGAGCAGGAGCTCGCGCGGCAGGCGCCGCTCGAGGTCCTCTTCACCCCGCACCTCGTCCCGGTGAAGCAGGGGATGATCGTCACGACGACGGTCCGCCTCGCCGGCGACCTGTCCCGGGAGGAAGCGGAGAGCCGGGTTCGCGAGGCGTACCACGGTTCGCCCTTCGTCGGGCTCTCGCCGCGCGGCATCCCGCAGAGCCGCGACGTTCGAAACACCAACCGGTGCGACCTGGGCGTACGGGTGAGCGACGGGCATCTGCAGCTGTTCTCCGCGATCGACAACCTCTACAAGGGCGCATCGGGTCAGGCGGTGCAGAACATGAATATCCTCCTCGGATTCGACGAGGCTGCCGGCCTCAGGGTGCACGGCGAGTTCTAGGCGGCGCGATGAGCACAGTCGTCTGCAACCAGTCGATTCTGATCAAGCTGGGAGGCACCGCCGCCGCGGATGGCGGGGCTCTCCGCGACCTTGCGCGCGATCTCGCCGGGGCGCGCGGGAACGCCGCGATCGTCCACGGGGGCGGCATACAGGTGAGCGAGCTCTCGCGAAGACTCGGGCTCGAGCCGGTGTTCTCCGCGGGCATCCGGATGACGACGGAGGCCGAGATGGATGTGGTCGAGATGGTCCTGAGCGGCGTCGTGAACAAGCGCCTCGTGCGCCGGCTGCTCGCCGCGGGACTGAAGGCGGCCGGCGTCTCCGGGGCGGACGCCGCGACGATTCGCGGCGAACGGATCACCGACGCCTCAGGAGGCCGCTCACGAACGGCGCGGGTGGCAGAGGTCGATCCGCAGCTCATCGAGGACCTGTGGAGCCACGGGTACGTGCCGGTGATCTCCTCGCCCGCCTCCGACGCGGACTATGAGGCGGTGAACATCAACGCGGACGACGTCGCCTTCGCGCTCGCCGGCGCGCTGCATGTGAGCTCACTCGTGTTCCTGTCCGACGTTCCCGGCGTCATGATCGACGGGCGCCACGTCGGCTCGCTCAGCCCTGAGGTGGCGGAAGCCGGGATCCGCGCCGGAGAGATCTCGGGCGGGATGATCCCGAAGGTCCGAAACGCGCTGACCGCAATCGAGCGCGGGGTGTCGCAGGTCGTGATAGGAGACTACGCACGAAGCGGCGACCTCGAGGCGCTCCTGCACGGCAGACGCGGGACGGCCATCGTGTCCGGATAGCATGGAGAGGACTATGGAGACCAGACTCGTTCAGAACCCGCCCTTCCCCAGGAACTACGCGACCGAGCTGCTCGAGATCGAGAGCGGACGCGGCGTCCTCCTCAGGGACGCCGGCGGTCGAACGTACCTCGATCTGGGCGCCGGAATCGCGGTGAACGCGCTCGGCTACGGACGGCGCGATCTCGCTCGCCTGGCGGCGAAGCAGATGCGCAAGCTCATCCACATCTCCAACCTCTACGCGAACGCCCCGGCGATCGAGCTCGCCCGGCTCCTGATCGACGTGACGCGCGACCGGGTTGGGACCTTCACTGCGGTCCAGTTCGGAAACAGCGGCGCCGAGGCGAACGAGGCGGCGATCAAATACGCGCGACTCTACGCACACCGCACCCGCGGTCCCGGGCACCACAAGATCCTCTCCATGTCGAACGCCTTCCACGGGCGCACGATGGGCGCGCTCTCGGCGACGCCAAACAAGAAGTACTCCGAGCCCTTCGAGCCGCTCGTGCCGGACATGCTCTGCTCGGAGTACAACAACCCGGACCAGCTCGAAGCGATGCTCTCCGAAGCGTTCGCCGGGGTGATCGTGGAGGTCGTCCAGGGTGAAGGGGGCTTGCGGATCATGAGCGAGGCCTTCGCGGCGAAACTCAACGAGCTGTGCCGCACGCACGATATCCTGCTCATCGCGGACGAGGTGCAGACCGGGCTCGGCCGCACGGGCAGGCTCTTCGGCTGCGAGCACGTGGGCCTGGAGCCCGACATCGTGACCTTCTCCAAGCCGCTCGCCGGAGGGCTGCCGCTGTCCGCGACGATGGTACCGGAGAAGGTGAACGCAGTGCTCAGCGCGGGCGATCACGGGACGACCTTCGGCGGCGGGCCGGTGACGAGCCGCGTCGCCGGGCACGTGATCCGCACGATCGCGGACCCGGCCTTCCTCGCGCGGGTTGCCGAGCGGAGCGCGGAGCTCACATCCATGCTCGAGCAGATCGTCGCCTCCTCGCCCGAGGTCGTCGAGCGCCGCGGCGTGGGGATGCTCCAGGGACTCGTGATCGATGCCGACGACGCGACGGCACGGGTTGCCGAGATCATGGAGGCGTGCCGCGAACGGGGGGTGCTTCTGCTGCGCTCGAGCAGCGACGTCGTCCGTATCGCGCCACCGCTCGTCATAGGCAGCCGCGACCTCGCTCGCGGCATAGAAACGCTTCGCGCCGTACTTCGGTAGGCGCGGCACGACGGGAACTGGAGGAATCATGGCAGAGAACATCAAGAAGATCGTATTGGCGTATTCGGGCGGGCTCGACACGTCGATCATCATACCCTGGCTGAAGGAGCACTACGGCGGGGCGGAAGTCGTGGGGATCTGCACGAACGTGGGGCAGG
>SKQU01000402.1 GCA_007118855.1 Spirochaetaceae bacterium | reverse complement strand
GCGGTCGCGATCGCCTGGAGCCCGGCGACGCCCACCCCCACGACGAAGGCTCTCGCCGGGACGATCGTACCGGCGGCGGTCATCATCATGGGGAACATCTTCGGCAGCGCCTCCGCCGCGATAATCGCGGCGCGGTACCCGGCGAGGTTCGCCATGGAGGAGAGGGCGTCCATACTCTGCGCCCGGGTGATTCGCGGGATGAGCTCCATGCTGAATGCGGTCGCTCGTCGTTGACGGTATGCGGTGAAGGCGGCGTGAGGAGCCCAGGGCTCGAGGAAACCGATGACCGTCTGGCCGTCACGGCCGGGTCCGGAATCGGTGTCGCCTGCCGCGGCGGCCGAGCGGACGGTCAGAAGAATGTCCGCCGCGCCGCGGGCGTCGTCGACGAGAGAGGCGCCCTTCGCCTCGTATTCCGCGTCGGCATGGCCGGACTTCTCCCCGGCCCCCCGCTCAACCACGACATCAAGACCCGCCTTGGTGAGCGACGACACATGCGCCGGGACGAGCGCTACCCTGTGCTCCGCCGTGTGCAGTTCCCTCGGCACGCCAACTTTCATGGTCACCTCGCTCTGTTTCGGCCTAACATACCCATCGGCCGGGAATCCTTCAAGGAATTTGCATCCCGTGCACGAAGCAGGTATGCTGCACTCTTCATGTCTCCCAGGCTCACACCCCGCACGGGCGGAACACGGTCGCGCGCGCTTCCCGACAATCCGCGGACCAACCGCGAGCTCTATCGCGGGCTCGTCACGCTCGCGATCCCGATCATGCTCAACAACCTCCTGCAGATGCTCTACAACCTCGTTGACGCGTGGTTCCTCGGCAGGATCAGCGCCGCGGCCGTCGCGGCTCCCACGATCTCGTTCACCCTGATCTTCTTTCTCGTCGTCTTCGGTCTTGCCTTCTCCATGGCGGGAACGACCCTGATCGCACAATCGAAGGGAAGGGGCGACATGGCGCGCGCCAACTTCTACGCCGGGCAGACGACAACGGTTCTGATGGCGATGTCGGTGGTGATCTCTGCAGTAGGACTCGCGGCCACGCCGTGGATGCTCCGGGTCATGCAGGTGCCCGCGGAGGCGCTCGAGTATACCCGCCAGTACATGACGATCATCTTCGCGGGGATGCCCTTCATGTTCGTGAGCTTCCTCCTGCGCGCCGTGCTGCAGGGGGTTGGTGACAGCATGACCCCGCTCATCATCCAGATCGTGACGATCGCGCTCAACGTCGTCCTCGACCCGATCCTGATCTTTGGATGGGGGCCCTTCCCGGCCATGGAGGTCGCCGGCGCGGCCTACGCGACCGTCTTCTCGCGCCTGGTAGCATCCGCGATCTCCGCGTGGCTGCTGATCCGCGGCACCCGCGGGATCAAGCTTACCTGGCAGAACCTGAAACCGGAGGCAGGCGCGGTGCGCCGGATCTTCGACATCGGCCTGCCCTCGGCGATCGGGCAGGCGGTGCCGGCCTTCGGCTTCACGGTGCTGCAGGGAATCGTCAACACATTCGGCACCAGCGTCGTGGCGGCCTTCGGAATCGGGAATCGCATCGTCAGCATCTTCAACATGCCGGCGATCGGGTTCGCCCAGGCGACCACGAGCATCGTGGGACAGCGGCTCGGGGCGAGCCGCAAGGATCAGGCGGTCACGGCCGTCCGCCAGAGCGTCCTGACGGTCTTCGTCTTCATCGCGATCGGGATGTCGCTGACCTTCTTCTACGGAAGCGGGTTCATCCGCTTCTTCGTGGACGACCCGGAGGCGATCGCCTACGGGCGCGACCTCTTCCGGATACTCTCACCGAGCGTCGTGATCTTCGCGCTCTTCACCGTCACGACCGGCGCCTTCCAGGGCGGCGGCGACACCAAGCCGGTCATGGTTCTCAACGTCGGCCGACTCTGGCTGCTGCGGGTTCCGCTCGCCTACCTGCTCGCTCTGACGCTCGCCTGGGGTCCGAGCGGCATCTGGTGGGCGATGTTCGTCTCCAATTTCCTCACAGCGGTGCTGGGATTCGCCTGGCTCGCCCGGGGAAGCTGGCTCCACAAGATGGATCCGTCGACGATCTGACCGGCGCTCAGCCGGCCACCTCTCGCCGGCCGGCCACCTCTCGCCGGCCGGGCGCCTCTCGCCGGCCGACCGCGGTCACGCGCGTACCTTGTACCGGCTGATGATGAGCTCGTAGAGCCCCGCGAGATAGGGACTGCGATTCGAGTTGATGCCGGCATCCGCGAGGAGATCGCTTCGCTCCTCTTCGAACCAGCGGAAGAGCACGCGGGTGGCGGCGGCCCGGTCCTTCGCCTTGTGGCAGATCCTGGTGAGCTCGCGCATCTCATTGATATTGAAGAAGATCCGTTCATCGTCGAGCTGGATGATGAAGAAATCGTCGTCGGTCCGCTCGATCTCCACGTCGTAGCTGGGTCGGCCCGCCTCCCGGCGCGCCTCGATCGCCTCGCGGGCAGCCACGTTCAGGCGTCGGTTGAACCGCTCGATCTTTCCCTTGTACTCGACGACCTTCGCCTGTTCGAGGAGCAGCTCGAGCCCGTCGTCCTCGAGCCGCTCGGCAATCTCGACGATCTGCGAGAGGACCTCCCGCCGATGCGGCGTCTCCGGGAGCTTCTCTTCCGACGCCGACGGTTGCCTGGCGACCTCCTTCGATTCGGCATTTTTCGTCTTTTTCCTGGCCATATGGCCTCCTCCCGCTACGCGTGATCGTAGCGAATCAGATCGGCGGCGATTCTGCCCGAGAGCATCGCCAGCGGCATACCGCCGCCGGGGTGGGTGCTCCCGCCGCAGAAGTAGAGCGATGCGTAGTCCGGGCTGCGGTTCGGATGCCGGGCGAACGCGGCCAGACGCGAGTTCGAAGAGATGCCGTAGAGCGCTCCGCGATAGCTCATGGTCCGCCGCGCGATATCTTCAGGTGTCATGACTCCCTCTTCCTCGATCATGCCCTCGACAGAACGCGCATCGACGAGCGTCGTGCTCACGCGACGAATGACGATCTCTCGCATGCGCGCGCTCTCGCTCGCCCAGTCCTGTCCATCAACATACGGCGCATTGACCAGGATAAACCAGTTCTCCCCGTCATCCGGCGCATCCGACGGCGTGACCTTCGAGGTGATATTCACGTAGATCGTCGGGTCGCTCGGACACCGCCGTTCGTCGAACAGGGCCCGGAACTCGGCTTCGTAGTCGGAGCCGAAGAGAATGTTGTTGACGGTGAGCTCGGGAAATCTCCCCCGGATGCCCCAGTAGAAGACCAGACCCGACGATGAAGGCTCGAAGGAGCGGTAGCGGCGCAGCTGCTTCGACCTCTCGTCGGCGAGTAGCTGCGGATAGGTGACCGAGACGTCCACGTTTGAGACCACCACGTCCGCCGGGACAAACCTCGCCCCCACCTCCACGCCGCGAACCCGCGATCCCCGTCGCCCCCGCCGCGCTTCGGTCACGATCCGGTCCACCCGCTCGCCGTAGCGGATATCGACGCCGAGCTCGCCGGCGAACCGCTCGAGCGCGCGCGGCAGCGCGTGAATGCCGCCGTTGACCGCATAGCCGCCCTCAACGTACTCCACGAACGGGATGATGTTCAGCGTCGCAGGGGTTCGGTAGGGGCTCGAGCCGTTGTACGTCGCGTAGCGGTCAAAGAGCTGCACGAGACGAGGATCGCGGAAGAACGACGCATTCGCCGAGTGCATCGTGCGCATCGCGTCGATCCGTCCCAGGCGCCAGATGCGGCTCCAGAAGAGCCGCGACAGGTAGGTGCGCCGGTCGTGCAGGGAGTTCCAGAGGAAGAGCTCGGAGGCCGCCTCGTGGATCCGCCGTGTATACTCGAGGTAGTCGAGCACGTGCTCGGCCGGCTCGCCGAGCTTCGCTTCGACTTCGGCGGCGAACCGCTCGGGATCGCCGTAGGCATGAAGCCGGGTCCCGTCCTGCCAGAAGTAGTTGCAGATGACCTCGAGCTTCTCAACCCGCAGATAGTCGGTCCAGTCGGCTTGCGCGTCGGCAAAGATCCGCTCGATCACGTACGGCATCGTCAGGAGCGACGGACCGGTGTCAAACCGGTATCCGCCGCGGGTCTCGCTTCCCGCCTTGCCGCCCGGCAGCGATTGCTGCTCGTAGACCGTTACCTTCGCCCCGAGCGAGGCGAGTCTGACGGCCGCGGACAGCCCGCCGAGCCCCGCGCCCACGACCGCGACGGAGGGAGCAGTGCCCCGGACGAAATCGGCGGGGAGGGTTCTTCCGGTACTCACTCGATCAGTGTATATCGTTACAGGGGGAAGGTGTAGAGCAGGCCGAACCTGATGAAGCCTCCGGGCAGCGCCGCGCGGAGCACCGGCCCGAGACGCGGCGGCGGGTCCCACTGATGGATGAGCGAATCGGCGGCGGCCGCGTGCGTCGCGTCCTCGGGAACCGGCCGGTAGTACTCCAGGCCCAGGTCGAATCCGAGTCGACCGTATCCGAACGGGACGAGGTCAGGAGCAAGGCCCGCGGCGAGGAAGAGGCCGTTCGTGATCGCCTGGTGCCGTGCAGTTGGGCTTGCGAGCCGGAGGACCCAACCCGCGTTCGCATAGAGCCAGCCGAGCTCCAATCTCGCGAAGGGCGCGGCGTGCAGGTCGAACTGCGAAGCGCCGACGATGCCTTTCACCCCCGCGCCCACTCCGAGCCGCCGGGCCCGCCAGACAACATGGGGCTCGGCCGAGACGTAGACGCCGAAGAACGAGGCGTTGAGGTGGACGGCGGTCTCCACGTAGACGTCGGACGCCGGGGCGCGGACGGGCGCACCGGAGAAGAGGAGCAGGGTCGCGATAGGGACGAGTATCGGCCATCTCACCGGATGCAGTATACCACAGTCTCAGACGAGATCCGTGAAGAACGACGATGCCCTGCGGCCGGCGGCGGTGCGCCAGGCGAACTCCACGACGATCGCCTCCTGCGGCACGAATGACCCCGGGAGGTCGATCACGACGCCCCTGCCTTCTTCGTGCCAGCTCACCGATCGCTCGAGCCCGAGCACGCGCACCTCGAACTCGTCGTCGGCCGTTGCCTCGGAACGGGGAATCCGGTCCAGATCGAGATCGGGAAACTCGATGGAGAGCATGCGAGGGCGCCCCAGGACGATGGCGTAGAGCGTGTTGGCACGAGCCGTGAACCGCACCGGGAGTCCGTCCGCGGTCGTTCCTTCGGGCCGTCGCCACGGCCTCGTGCCGTAGATGGCCTCCCGGTGCGTCGCGAGCCACCGTGCGAGCACCGCGAGAGGTTCGCGCTGCTCAGGGCACAGCGACCCGTCGAGGGCCGGTGCAACGCTCAGAAGGAGATTGCCGTTCTTGCTCACCACATCCGCAAGGAGATGAACGAGATCGACGCCGGTGAGGTAGCTCCCGGCCGGCTCGGACGCATTGTACCCGGACGAGCGGCCGAGTCCCCGCACGTACTCCCACGGGTTCGTGCGTCTGGCGACCGGAGCCGGATACTCCACCGTCGGCACATCACCCGGGAAAAAGGGCCGCCTGCCGGCCCGCGGCGAAGCGAGCATCGCGGCCCTGATCCGCCCGGAGAGCAGCCGCCGCCCGGGCGGCGAGCCGAGGATCGCCCGCCCGAGCGCCGGCGACTGCCGCCAGCTTCCCTGGAGCACTCCGTCGGCGACCGTCTCCCGGTACGCACGCGGTATTGACCTGGCAAGCCCGCGGGGCACCCCTCCTTCGAGCCGCAGCACATCGGCCGCGGTGCGCCCGATCAGCTCGGTGAGGTGCGCCGCGACGTAGTCGGGGTAATCGCCGGGACACTTCGCCAGCCTCACATCGGCGAAGTCGCGTATGGGCCGCGTCTGCACGGTCCAGTCGAGCAGGCCGGAGTAGGAGACGCCGTACCTCATGCCGAGCGCGCGCACCGCCTTCGCGAGCTCCCCCACCACATCGCGCTGCGCCACGAACGCCGGTGAGACCGGGGAGACCTCTGTCGGCCAGAGCAGAAACCCGTCATGGTGCTTGGCGGTCATAACGACGTAGCGTGCGCCGGCTTCCCGGAACTGGTCAGCCCAACCCGTCGGGTCCCAATGCGGCAACTCTTCGTTGAACCGACGAGCGAACCGCTCGTAGGCGGTGTACCCGCCGTAGTGCTTGCGGTGGTACCGGTGGACCGGACTGTCGCCTATACGCAGCGAGTTCAGGTACCACTGAGCGTCCGGGTGGTTCTGGAAGTAGAACCGTCCGTTGTGGCTGCGCAGGATCTCGAGCGGACCGCCGTACTCGCTCGGAGCGTAGGCCGGCACTGAAGGGACGCCCCAGCGCACCAGGATCCCGAGCTTCGCGTCGCGATACCATTGCGGAACCGAATGTCTCACTCTGCGCCTCCCGCAAGGTCGACGATTCGCTCAACGAGCGCCGTGTGTGCGGGGGCCCCGAGCATGTCCGTCGCCACCCGCGCAGACCCCTTCGCAGACGCGGCGTCGATCGCCCACTGCGGTCCGAGGATACCAAGCCTCTCCTTGACCGAGAAGATGCGAAGCACCGACCGCTCGAGACGGTCGCGGGTGATGCGTCCCTCTGCCCGCGCCTGGAGCAACCCGTCGCGCGCGGCGACCGGATCGAGCGGCTTGAGCAGCACATCGGCGCCCGCCTCGATCGCGCGCACGACGAGCTCGGGTTCGGGCGCAATCTCGGTGACACTGCGCATGTTCAGCGCGTCCGTGACGATCAGCCCGGGGTATCCCAGTTCCTCGCGCGCGATACGCGTTAGCTGGGGGGAGATCGTCGCAGGCAGATCGTTCCCCGTCGCACGGGGCACCGTGAGATGGGCCGTCATGACACCCATGGGGCGTGCGTCGAACGCGAGCGCGAACGCGAGCAACTCGCGCGAGCGAAGCTCGTCGAGCGAGGCGTCCAGCACCGCGGACCCGTCGTGCGAATCGCTCGCGAGCGCCCCGTGACCCGGGAAGTGTTTGACGACCGCGGCGACCCCGGCCGCCTGCAGTCCCGCCGTCACCGCCGCGGCCGTCCGTCCCACATGCACCGGGTCATTCCCGAAGGTTCGGCCGTGCCGGCCGATCGCCCCGACGCCGCCCGGCGGGTCGACATCCGCGACCGGAGCCAGGTTCATCGTAACCCCGAGCGCCCGAAGTTCACGCCCCATCACCCGGCCGAGCTCTTCGGCAAGCGAGAGACCCTCGCCGTCTGGGGCCCGGACGGCCCGCCCAACGACCGATGCGGCCGGGATTCGGGTCGCGGGCATCCCACCGCTACTCGTCAGACGCGACACGAGCCCTCCTTCGTAGTCGGTGGCAATGAGGGGGGGCACGACAAGGCGGTGCAGCTCACCGATCAGCGCGACCGTCTGCTCGATGTCCTGAAAGCTCCCGCCGAAGAGAACCATCCCTCCCGGTTGCACTTCCTCGATCACCTGACGCATCCGGTCGTCCAGCCTCGCGAGCGGCCGGCCGTCCACCTCGCTCTCAACACCCGCGACGATGAGCTGACCGACGAGCATGTGGTCGGCAAGCGCGGCAACGACGGTGCGCAACGCCCAGTCGATCACCTCCGCGGGACGCGGCGATACCGGCCCGGCTGCGGCCGGGGCTGCAGCCCCGGCCGCGGCACGCGCGCCGCAGGCGGTGACCAGCACGCCGAGAAGAACGGCCGCAACCATAGTGAATTTTGACGATAGGCGTATGAAAAAGCAGACGAAGGGAGCGAACACCGGACGGCGCGGCTCGGGTGAAACCCTCAAGTCGATGCCGGACAGCGGCTTAGCGGAACGAATCGTGTGCATGGATATTGGCACGAATATTGCTGTTCTTTCTGACGAGGTTGGGCGTCGCTCACAGACCAGTGATCGCCTCAACCAATGGACACGAAGGGAGTATACCGCTTGACACCCAGAAAAGCAATTGCAGGGATCTACGAAACACTACCTGTGACCGGGTACGCCGAGCTGCACGGCGAGTTCATTCGCAAATCGCTGCACATGCTGATCGCGCTCGTTCCGGGCATCGCGACCGTCACAGGAGTCGTTCCCGCGCTCGGGGTGCTCGGGCTCGGTGTGCTGGCGTACACCGGCGCGGAGTACTACCGGCTTCAAGGAGGATCCGTCGCGGTTGTCTCTGCGCTGACCGTTCTCGCCTCGCGCCCGCGCGACCGGGGGCGTTTCGTCGTTGGCCCGGTGACGCTTGGAGTGGGGGCAATGCTCGCGCTGCTGCTGTACCCGGCGCCGGCCGCATTCATCGCGATCTATGCCCTGGCATTCGGCGACGGCGTGGCAAGCCTCGTGGGCCGCGCGTTCGGGACGATTCAGATCTCGCGGGGAACCACCCTCGAGGGAAGCCTCGCCTGCCTTCTCGCCGTCTTCGCGGCGGCGACTGCGCTCACCGGCGACCCTGCGGTCTCGCTCACCATCGCCGTCGCGGCCACGATTCTCGAAGCGCTTCCCGCCGACGATATGGACAATATCCTGCTGCCGGCAGGAGTGGGGCTTCTGGCAACATTTCTCCTGGCAACGTAACGCTCAGTACCACAGGTAACTCGATCGGTTTACCAGTACGAACCCCGCGGTACCGGCCGCGACTAGTCCGACTCCCAGGGCGAGCGGTACCGGTGTCGCGAGGTTCAGCGAGAGCTCCTTGCCAATGACGAGCACGGAGATGGACAGAGCGATCGCTCCGCCACGCTCCCGATGCCCGCGCCACCATCCGATCACACAGTTGGCGATCGCGCCCAGGCTGAGGAAGGCGAGCAGGAAGTCGATCGCCTCGCGCCCGCCTGTCACATGCATGAAGGTCGCGCTCAGCCGACGACTGTCTACGGGGACGAGATAGACGAGAAGAAACGAAATGGCGGCGAGCAGAAAGGTTGCGCTCCCAATGCGCGGATAGTCCGCCCCTGTGAGATAGAGCCCGGCAGCGAACAGTGAGAGCGCTCCCATCAGCCGCCCGAACAGCACCGCGCGCGTCAGCTGGACCCCCACGAGATCCGGCAGACCCGCCGCGTCTGCGAGCGGTGTCCCGAGACGCAAGAGCTCCAAAGCGAGCGACATCAGGAAGAGCGTCACGAAGTAGATCTCAGCGGCGCTGACGCGTCGGAAGAGCCGGGCCGAGACCGCGATCGCGACCACCGCGATCAGCGCGAGAGCGCCGGCGGCGCCAAGCGAGTAGTATGTGCCGATCTCAGTCACCGGCCAGCGGACCCCCAACCAGCTCTGGGAGTGGCCTGCGGCGACCCGCGCATCCGAGAACGGGCCGAACAGCAGCGCGTAGGCGCCGGCGACGTAGGCGAGCAGGAGCATGCAGATGAGGACGACACCGACGATGAGAACGACGTTCCGCGTTGCGAGGGTCATCGACGAAGAGTATACCAGCACGAAAAGGCTACAGTAAGCACCCGTTCCTCTCGATAGTAGAAGAGGGAGGCCCCATGAGACGATGGTTCCCCCTTGCGCTGCTCCTGATCATCGCAGGTGTCGCGACCGGGGGTGATGTCGCGACATTCGAGAACCTCGGGTTCAGCCGTTCATCCGATACATTCGTGTTCGGCCAGTACGGCGTCACCGGCGAGAAGGGGAATCAGTTCGCGGAGATCTACGTCGTCGATGTTGCGGGCAACGTCTTCGTCTCGAACGGTGTCTTCCGCCTCACGGGCGACGCGCCTCTCACGCTCGGCCAGGACGGCCGGGGCGCCCTCTACACGGCACTCGGGCGTGCACGCTCGCTGCTCGCAGAGCATGAGGTCGATCATCTGGCCACCGGACGCCCCATCTACATCCTCGTCGACGGCGACGAGCCGCGCGACCGCCTCGCCTTCCGCGACTTCCACGCGAACGTCCGGTACGAGGTTCGCCTCACGCAGGAGAGGCGCGGCGAGGGCGAAAGCGTCTCGGCGGCATTCCACCTGGACCTTACGCTGATTCGCCCCGATGACTCGGTACGCACGATGAGGATAGGACGACCGTCATTCTTCCGCGACGGGGTGGCAAGCTACCGCATCACGCAGATCGTCGTCGGACCCGACGAGGCATCCATCGTCTTCGTCGTGGAACGGCGCTCACCGGACGGCACTATCCGCTACATGGTCGAGACGGCGGCCTTCTGATCCGATCCGCTTCGCCGCCCTCCCGGGCGATTCGCGGCAAACGTGGTATACTCGCTCCAGATGACTTCGCGCAGGCTCACACTGGCGGTGCTAATCGTTCTGACCCTCTGCTCGCAGGTCCTGCCGGCGCTCAGCGTCGACGCGCTGCTCCTCGGCTTCTCGCAGGCCTGGACCGGCAACGGCTACGCACCCACTCCGGCGGATCCCGGCGGCCCGTATGACTTCGACGTGACCGGGAGCGAGGCGATGCCCATCGACCCCTTCGTGGGATTCGGAGCCCGTCTCTCGCTCATGGAGACCGAATCGGGTGCGCTGACCTTGTCGCCGGCGCTTCAGGCCGGCCGGCGCTACTACC
This sequence comes from Spirochaetaceae bacterium, assembly GCA_007118855.1. GTDB lineage: Bacteria > Spirochaetota > Spirochaetia > DSM-27196 > SLST01 > SLST01. Next base: position 3,318 of record SKQU01000402.1, on the reverse strand, counting down.
TGCTCTACGCTTCCGGACGCGTGGTGCCGTCGCAGATCGAGACGGCCGCCGGGGCCGAGGGAGACACCCCGGGCATAGGGTCGGCGCGAGTGGTGAGCCTGCGGATCCCGCTGCCGATCGGGTACGAGCTGCGGGTCGCCCGGGCGCACACCTTCTCGATCGCCTTCTCGCCCACCATCGTGATCCGGGTTCCGGGAGGCGACGTCGCGCTCAAGGACGAGGACGGCGACCTGTCAGGCATGTGGGACTATTTCTACGGGCGGATGAGATTCCTGATGCCGGAGCTCGTGGCCGCTTACCGCTTCACCTTGAGTGAGTATCTGGAGACCACACTCTTCGCCACCTACGGGGTGTCCGTCCTGGACCTCGCCGACCCGGACCTGCCGTGGTACGACCAGATGCGAGTTGCCGCCGGGATCGAGCTCGGACTGCGTTTCCCTCTGACGGGACTCGCGCGCGAGCGCGAAGACCGGCTCCCGGAGGGCGTGGAGCCCTTCCCGCAAGCGACCGAAGCGGTCAGAAAAATCAGATGAAGTCGAGCGGGTCTACGATGCGGCGCTTGCGCTCCCACTGCGCGACGACGAACGAGATGACGGCCGCCGTCATGGTATCGACCACGACGGCGATCCCGGTAAGGATCGGGAGCGCCGGAAGCAGGATCAGGTAGATGTCCTCCATCCCCTCGCCGTAGCTGCGCGCGAGGACCGAAAGGCCCACGATCACCGTCGCGCCGGGGACCCGCCCGAGCAGGAACGAGAGAAGGAACGCGCCCCCACCAATCCAGATCACCTGCCCGAACCCGATCTCGAGCGCGGTGTACGAGCGCAGCACCGTGACGAATGCCGCCGAGATGACCATCGCGCTCCCCGGTTTGGCGAAGAGCGTCGAGAAGGCGAGCACCGGTGAGGCCGCCTCGCGTGAGATACCGTAGTTCTCCTTGGCCACGCGATTCAGCGGCCCGAGCGTGAAGTAGGAGTCGCCCGAGAAGAAGGCGAGGACTGCCGGACCGATCATGCCGTAGAGCCAGGCAAAGGGGCTGTAGCGGTCGCCCCGGAGGAAGACGAGCAGCGGGAACGCGACCAGACAGACGAAGCCGGCAATCCCCGCCACGACCCAGATCAGCGGCGTGAAGAGCGCGAGATCCGAAACCGCCCGCAGCTGCAGGACCCAGGCGGCGGAGATGGCGATCACCCCTATGCTGAGGGCCTCGGTGATCCAGGTGTTGAGACGGTAGAACACGCGTGTCAGCGAATCGACGAGGTCGACGGCCGGAGCGACGAGCGCCCCTTCACGGAAGAGCACGAGGCCCAGAAGCACTGCCGCGACGACCGTAGGGAGTAGATAACCACCGTCTCCCGCAAACACCGCGAACAAACTGCGCGGGAAGACCGATTCGAACAGCTCCGGGAGCGAAGGAAGCGTCGGCACGTCGGCCTCCTGGAAGATAGGCGGTATCCGACGCGGAGAGAGGAAGAGGGTCACGAGCGTTGCCACGGTAACGGTGACGGCGCTGACCGCCACGATGCCGACCGCGGCCTTCCCGCAGACGCGGGCGGTCATGTGGTCCTCACGAAGCTCATGCATGCCGATGATGACGCCGAACAGGACGAGCGGGAAGACAACGTAGCGGCCGACGTTGATCACGAGGTCGCTGAGCATCCTCATGACCGTCACCGTGTCGCCGCCGCTGACCGGCAGCAGGAGACCGAGCGCGAGCCCGATCGCGGCACCCACGAGTATCCGGATCCAGAGCTTCATGGCAGGCAGCGTACTGAATGCATCACGACTGGTCAATCGAGCGCCCGGCGGCCGCGACGGCGGCGCTCACCGGGAGTCGGAGGATCTACCGCTCGCGGGAGAAGATCCGCCCGCGCGCCTGATACCGCCTCCACACCAGCCGCGCCCTGCGAGCCCGCGGAGCCTCGAGTACCTCGACGATGTGCCCGGCGTATCCGGCAGCGTCGTTCGACCGCGACGAGCACAGGCGCACCTCGAGCGCCTCGTTCGCGTAGTAGCGCTGCATCGCCTCGGCTCCCGAGACGAAGCCGCCGTATGATATCGCTTCGAGAGGCGATTGCAGCTCGCCCTCCGGTTCGAGTACCGCGAGAAGCAGCGTACCGGAACGCTGCTTCTGAAAGAGCGCGAGGATCTCGCGCATCATGAAGAGATACCCCTTCACTTCGGCGTCGGTGCGATTCTCGATGCTGACGATCGAGCTTTCGTGAAACGGGACACTCTCTCGAACGGGCGAGAAGACAATCACCGCTTCGTCCAGACGTCCGTAGAGATTCTGCGCGTGCAGCACGACCGACCGGGCGGAGAGCGCCGACCGGCGATTCCACGAAACGACGGTCACGTCGTCGGCAACGCCGACGGTCTCAAGCGCCCCGCTGCGGGCAACCAGCGTTCGCCGCTCGCTCGCTGCCGTGCGCCGGGCGACCTCGACGAGAAGCTCACTGGACTTGCCGGTGACGAGGCACGCCTTTCCCATGCCTCGAGATACTACCGGCGGCCCGAACCGTGGTCAACGCCCGCGACCCCGGGGCGCGGACACGCGGTGAGCGCGTCAAGAAAGGCGTCCACGCGGTAGCGAGAGCGGGCCTGCGCCTCCTGCATCGCGAGCGCCATCCGGTCGAGGCGGATCACCTCGTCCACGAGCCGCTCACGTCCGGCCGTGTCGCCCGGAGCCACCTTGTCCATGCTCACGAGCGCCGCGGCGAAGAGCCACCATCGCAGCTCGTCGAGCCGCTCCTTGTGGAACCAGACCTCTCCCTCGTATTCGTTGAGTCCCAGATAGGTCGTGACGTCGCCGTTGGACATGAGGTCGTGCATCAGCCCGCCCAGAGGCTCCGTGGCACCGGTTTCCCGCTCCCACCAGTTTCCGTGCGCGAGCATGATCTTGAGGAGGTACACCCAGCCGGCCTCAGGCAGCTCGGCGTTGAACGCGCGCGCGGTGCGAGCGATCAGTCCCCACTCCTCACAGATCCCGACCACCGGAGGATAGACGGCTTCGAGCGGTCGCAGCAACAGCCAGGCCGTCAGCATGTCCCGGCGATCGGCGCGGTCGTGCACGCCCCGAAGATACCGGTCCACCGCGCGCCGGTAGGTGGCGGGCGCATCCGCGGGCGTCTCGAGCTGGAGGAACGGCAACCGCTCCACCGCGCGCAGGCCCTTCACGAGCGAGGCGACGGCCTCCTCGACTGCGCTACCGGAGCAGGGCTCCTGATAGTCGGTTCCCACCTGCAGGAACGACCGATACCTGCGGGCGATCTGTTCGACGGACTCGTCGCTCATCGTGCCCTGTCCGAGGATCGCCGC
>SKQU01000028.1 GCA_007118855.1 Spirochaetaceae bacterium | reverse complement strand
TTCGCTCGTCAAGCGACAGCAGGTGCGACAGCCGGCTCTGCGGCACGAGAATCGAGAGAATGCCAATCTCCTCCATGGAGGAGAAGTCGCGCAGCGCCCGGTTCACCGACACGAATCTGTTGGCGCCGTCCTCGAACGGCCCGCGCCAGTACGCCTGACCCCGGGCCGCAATCGTCCCGGCGGCCCACTCTTCGGCCGCGATATCGTCGTAGGCCGTGATGAGTCGGCCGTCGGACGGAAGCGTCGTGTTCCGCGCATGGATGACCAGGCGCACGAGCCAGAGTCCCACGGCACCGACGCTGTCGCGCGAGAGCGTTGTCGTGTCCATCAGGTCGTCTACAAGCGGCGTGGTGCGGTCGTAGAGCTCCTGCTGGTACGTCTGCAGGATCTCACTCAGGGTCGCCTCCGAGTAGTCCCGCACTAGCGCAGCCTGGATTCCCCGGTTGTTGAACAGCACGTCGGCCTTGCGCAGGTAGATCGCAAACTCGGACTCGAGCAGTGAACCGGTCGCCGCGATGTCCTGAAGGAGCAGCTCGGTGTTGAGCCGCTCCATTTCGCTCAGCGCGACCAGGTACGCCGAACCCGCCCCGGCAAAGGCGATGATCGCAATGACGAGGACGAAACTCGCGAGCAGCTTGGTCCGCAGCGACAGATCCCGCACTGGGGGAATGCTCATGGGCTCGCCTCTCCGGGTGGTCCGGTCCGGTGCGCCGTCATGGCGTCACGGTACGCTCGCGGCGTCATGCCGACGTGACGAGTGAACACTTCGCGAAAGTGAGCGAGATGCTGGTACCCGACCGCCTCGCAGATCTCGTATATCCGGGCACCGGCATCCTGGAGCAACAACTCCTTTGCGCGCGACACCCTTCGGTCGGTGATGTACTCGAGGATCGTCATACCGGTCTCCTGGCGAAAAACCGAGTTGAGGTAGTTGGGACTGTAGGAGAGATGGTCGGCGACATCCTGCACATTGATCCCGTTCGAGTAGCAGGTATCGATGTACTGCCGTGCTCTGTTGGTCAACGCCCCCGACGCTGTTGCTCGCAGCGTGCAGACCCATGCAGTCGCGTCGCGCACGAGCCGCTCGGTCCATTCGGTGAGCGCTGAACGGGTGTCGATCACGGAGAACTCTTCCCAGATGGAGCGGCTGCTGCCGTATACATCGCTGAAGCTCCCATCCGCCTCCGCGAGGGCGAGGTAGACCCCCACGACGTAGCGTCCAACCGCCCTGCGGACGGCGGCCGGGGAGGCCTTCGCGGGAAGGCCCGCGAGGTAGGTACGAACGGAGCGTCCGGCCTGTGAAGGACTCCCGCAGAAAACGAGCCCGCGCACCTCTTCGAGTCGCGCCGGAGTCATGGGGGTGCCGTCATCCGGCTGATCACCGACGTCGGCACTTGATATGATCTTCCCCGGGCCCTGCGCGAACTTCTGCCTGAGAATCGCGGAAGCCGACCGGAACGAGTCACCGAGCATGTCGAAGGAGGAAGCCTGCGGGCCGATTCCAATCGACAGGGAGATCCCGTCGCCCTGGGCCGCCCGGCGAAGGTCGTCCGCGAGCCCCCACAGCTGATCGGCGCCCGCGTCGTGAGACAACCCGAAGATGACGGCGTGAAGCCGATCGGTGAGCATGATCACCGAGCCGGCGGTATCCGATTCCCGCATCGTTCCTTCGATCAGGTCGTGGAGGCGGAACGAGGACATGAGACGTTTCTCGAGATCCTCCCTGACGCTGGACGCCGGAGCGTCGGTCTCGACTGCGAGAACGGCATACGGAGGCCCTCCCACATCGAGGCCGACCTCCTGATCGGCCGGGAGCCCGGTGTCCGCGGCCGTCCGGCCGAGCAGCATATCACGCAGCGCCCGCTCGCGAAGCACCGGAACCGCGGCGGCGGCACGTCTGCGAAGCCGATCCTCCGAATCCATCTCACCGATCATGCGCGCAAGCACTTCCGCAAGCTCTTCGGCAACAACGGGCTTGAGGAGAAAGGCCGACGCCTTGAGGTTGACCGCGCTCTGTGCGTAGTGAAAACGATCGTGATGCGTGAGGAACACCATCTTCACGGCCGGGCGGTTCACTCGAACCCACTCGGCGAGCTCTATGCCGTTGACCCGCGGCATCTCTATGTCGGCGAGGATGATGCTCGGTGGGGCGTTACTGACAAGCCAGTCGATGGCCGTCCGGCCGTCGGAGCACTCGGCGACCAGCTGAAGATCGAGGCCCGTCTTCGTAACGGCGGACTTCAGCCGCTCCCGTTCGGGCAGGAAGTCGTCTACGATCAGCACAGTGTACATAGCCGTTACGGCATTCTACGTCGACCGGACAGGGAACGCAACCGAGGCTGCCGTTACGGCAGCCTCGGTCCCGGTCGCGATGCCCCTACCTGCCGAGGGCTTGTCGGAACGCGGGAAGCATCTCCTCCATCGCGCCTGCGTAGTCAACCGACGTCTGGAGGTCGCGGATCACCGAATCCCACACCCGGTCGAACTCCGCGTCACTGCGGGTTGACAGGAGCTCCGCAACTTTCGTGGTGCGCACGGTGCTCCAGTAGTAGGCAGAGAGTTCGTTCGAGGCGGGTCCGGCCGGCGGCAGGTTCGTGCCGTCGCGGCAGAGCTTCTGCCCGGAGACGTAGCGGAACATGTCCCAATAGGCGTCGAATCTTGCCGGATAACTGCGCTCGATCGCCGCCGAGTTGTACAGGGGCAGGCTCCCGGCAAGAGCGATCCGGCTGCGGCCGTTGATTCCGTAGGTCCCGGCGTCACGACCGTCAGGTGTCTTCGTTCCGTCCCGAATCGCCTCCCAGAGCGCATCGTCGGTGAGCTTCCTCACGCCGTCTCGCATCTCCCAGATGCCCGTGCCTTCAGGCCCCCACGTCAGAATCTCATGGCCTTCCGGCGTCTGGACCCAATCGTAGTACTGCAGAACCCGATCAATGCCGGCAAAGTCGGCACTGAACATAAGGTTGTTGTACCCGGCAGGATAGCTCGGATCGATTGAGTGACCCGCAATCTCCGCGGGCCAGGGAATGACGCGCAGGTCGCTCCCGCCTCTGCGCAGGTTCTCACGAACCATGTTCTGATCGAACCCGGGGAACATGACGGCGACTCTGCCGGACCCGGCCTTCTCCGTGAACTGCTCGGGTCTGTGAATCAGATAGTCGCTGTCCAGGATCCCGTCCTCGTACCATCGTTTCCAGGTCTGGTAGAACTCCTTCTGGCCCGGGTTGAGCATGTACGCGCTGACCTCGAGGGTCTGCGGGTCCGCGTAGAATCCCGGTGACGGAGAGAACAGAACGCTCATGTGGTAGCTGGCCCAGTCAGGTATGGAGAGCGGAATCACCGACCGGCCGTCCACCTTCAGATCAAGTGCCTTGACGCGGTACAGCAGCTCCTCCAGATCCGCAACCGTCTCGAGCGGTGGGTAGATGGCCACGTCATCGTCGGTGATCCGCCGCAGTTCGGCGTCGGGCTCGGCCTGGACCTCCGCCACGGACTTGAACTCGTAGCCTGCCTTCCGGAGGATCTCCTCGTTGACCGTCAGCGCCCAGTTCATCACACCACGGTAATGGACATCGTCTGCGACCATCGCAGCGACCTCAGGATTCTCAAGGTCCACCTCACCGCCGCTGAGGCCCCGCGAGATCGCGACGAGCTTCCCGTCGACCGTCAGCTGGTTCCAGCCGGCCTCCGGCACCCACATCTCGTGGTTCGTGAGATAGCCACGATCACGGTACGGGGTGAGATCGGCAAAGGCACCGGTGTTCCAGTACACCGTGGTGTTGGAGTTGTCCACCTCCACCACATCGGGAACGTTATTCGCCGCAACGAGCATGTTGATCCGTTCCACCGGCGATACGCCGCCGGAGAAGATCACTTCCGTGACCCTGATCCCGAACCGTTCCTCAATGTACGGGGTCACCACGTCC
>SKQU01000435.1 GCA_007118855.1 Spirochaetaceae bacterium | reverse complement strand
TCGTCGAAGAGCGTCTGTGGGTCGAGGTCGAGCTGCGAGAGCGAGGTCCGGTACGCCTCGTCGTCGGTGCCCAGGACGATGCCGATCAGACCGGCCTCGCGGGCACGCCGTTCGATCTCATGGACGAGCGCGCGTCCGGTGCCGCGGCCCTGGTGAGCCGGGTCCACCACGAGTGGGTGGAGCTCCCAGGTGCGCTCGTACATGGGGCGAAGGCCCACCCAGCCGAGGAGCGCACCACCAACGCAGGCGCCGACGCAAAGGTTGGGGGCCGCGATGCACTCGTTCACCTCGTCGCAGGCGGCCTCCAAAGTCGGCCAGGCGTCGGTACCAAGCGTGGTGAACGTGTCTGTCAGGAGTCGCGCGGCCTGGAGGTGTAGATCCGCAGATACAGCGAGGTCGACGAAGTCTATCAACCGCTCTTGACCTTGATCGATTTCCCCTTTGACTGGGCGCCGTCACTGGAGCGGGGCATCTTCACGGTGAGAACGCCGTTCTTGAACTCGGCCTCGATCTTGTCCTTGCTCACGTCTGACGGGAGTCTGAACCGACGGCTGAACCGACGCGAGTACCGCTCGCGCATGATATAGCCTTCGTCCTTCTCCTCGTGCTTCTCTTCGCGCTCGCCGGTCAGCACGAGGCGGTCGCCCTCAATGCGAACATCAACGTCGTCGCCGCTCATGCCCGGAAGATCCGCTTCCAGGTAGTAGGTGCGCTGGGTCTCCCGGACGTCAACGGACGGCGCCCAGAGGCGCTCGCCGTCGGCCGGCGCGCGATCCGTCACGTCGACGAAGTCGTCCCAGGTATCTCCCAGGTATCGTGTGGGCTCTCGTGGGTTTGCCATGTAGTCCTCCTCTCCGGTTAAGGTCGCGCAGAAGGTGGCGCGGCGCCATTACCTGTCTGGGTTATGCGAAGGAGACGCAGTGACCGGCACGCCGCTACTCTACTACCTCATCCGGGCGCGCGACAACGACTTCGCGGCGCTCGCACGCTCGTCGAGGAGGCGGCGGGCAGATCCGGTCTTTGCGGTCATTGACATCGAAATAGTATCATAGTACTATTCTGGCATGGCCGACCCTTCGGGCAGGTTCGTCGTACGAGTACCGCCGTCGCTGCACGCTCGCCTGCGGCGCGAGTCGAGCCGGCTTGGCGTGTCGCTCAACGATCTATGCCGCACCGCGCTCGAGTCGTGCGTCGCGGAGGAAGGGCCGCGCTACCATCCGGAGGGGGCGGGCCGCTCGACGCTTGTAGAGACGGCATCCGCGATCGCGGGCGACGAGCTCCTGGGCGTCGTGCTCTTTGGATCGGCTGCGCGGGGCGAAGCGCTCGACTCGTCCGACACGGACATCCTGATCGTCGTAACACCCGCGGTCGCGTTGACTCGTGACCTGTACCGGCGATGGGACGAGTTGTACCCGGATCGTACGGTGAGCGCTCACTTCGTGCATCTACCCGATGGGGCCGAATCGGCGGGTTCGATCTGGTACGAGGTCGCGCTGGACGGAATCGTCCTCCACGAAACTGACCGCGTCCTCACGAGGGCGCTCCAGGGCCTGCGGCGCGCGATCGCCGACGGCTCGGTCGAGCGTCGGTACAGCCATGGCCACCCGTACTGGGTGAGGAAACGGAGGCCGCGCGTGCACAATGATGCTCTTGCGGCGGACTACCTGCTGCGGTCGGCGAAGCGACTGAAGGCAGTCGAGCTCCTCTTCGAGCTCGAGTCGTGGGCGGACGTCGTACGTGAGGCGCAGGAGATCGTTGAGATGTGCCTCAAGGCGCTCCTGCGCGCGAACAGGATAGAGGTCCCTCGAATCCACGACGTGAGCAATGTGATCGAGGAGAACCGTGACCGGTTCACCGGAGCGGTCGCGAATCGTCTGGAGGAGCTGACCGGGATCTCACGGTCTCTCAGACGCGACCGTGAGCTCGCGTTCGACGGGAGCGAAGACCTCACGCCTTCGGAGTTCTACCGGAAGGGCGACGCGCAGGCCGCGCTCGAGCAGGCCTCGTTGGTGGTTCGGGTCGTCTCCGAGAGCGTCTGCGACAGCATCGCGGATTGACGGCTCTCTGCGGTCCGCGCGGTTGCGCTGCAGGCGCCCACGCGCCAGGCGCCCGGGCCGCTCAGTACCGCCAGCACCCGGCCGCGACCGCGAGTCCCGCCCCGGATGCGACGGCCATGACCGTGTCGCCTCGCTTGACCCGGCCCTCGGTGACCGCGGTGTGGAAGGCCATGGGGACGCAGGCGCTGCCGGTGTAGCCGTAGCGGTCCATCACCGTCGTGGTCTTTGAGAGCGGCTGACCGAGGATCGCCATGACTTCGTGGATAACGGCCTTGTTGATCTGCGTGAAGAGGTAGTGGTCGATCTGGTCGCGGCCGCGGCCGATCTTGTCGAGCAGCGTATCGACCATGCCGGGCCACAGCTTCACGTTGCGGTCGCCGGGCAGGCGCTGCAGGAGCTCGAGCCCGTACTGGCCGGAGGCGAGCCGCTCCGCCGTGACCGGTTGACGGGTGCCGCCCGAGTAGACGCCGACGTAGTCGTACTGCGTGCCGTCGGAAAGGAGCTGGCCGCCAAGGTAGCCGTCGCCGTCCTCTATGATGAAGGCGGCGGCGCCGTCTGCGAAGATCGAGTAGCCGAAGACGTCGCCGGGGCGGACGTAGGCCGGCATGTTGTAGAGGCCGACGACGCAGGCGTAGCGGATCGCGCGGTCGGCCTTCACGAGCGCCTGCGCGGTGTGGAGCGCGGCGACGAAGCTCGAGCAGCTCGCGTTCACGTCGAAGGTGCCGGTGTGACGCTGGCCGCCCTGGATCCGCCCCTGCAGCAGCATGCTCGTCGCGGGCGATATGTACTCCGGCGTGTCGCTTGCGACGATGAAGAGGCCTATCTCCTGCGGATCGATTCCGGCGCGCTCGATCGCGTCGCGCGCGGCCTTCTCCGCGAAGTCCGCGGACGTCTCGTCTATCCCGCGGAGGTGGGCGATATGGCGTCGGGCGATGCCGAGCTTCTCCTCCGTCCGTTGGGCGTCGAACTCAATTTCCGCGAGCCTCATGAGCTCCGCGTTGTCTATTGGCTCGCCCGGGACGTAGAGACCGGTGGACACGATGTTCATGGCCGTACTCCTGTGCACATCAGGGTGGTGAGCTCCGCGATGAAGGCGGGGATGTCAGGGATCCGGCGGTTCAGGAGCGCCTCGATCCCCACGTAGTGCGAGAGGCCCATCAGGAAGTTCGCCGCGGTCCGGCGCTCGGCCTCGTCGGCGAAGGGCAGGTTCTCCATGTAGCCCGCTTCGAAGGCGTCGTAGTAGCGGCGGACCCAGGGCTTCGCGACGAACTCGGCCTCGCGGACGAGCGAGTAGTATTCGGGGTGGCCGTTGAAGTACGAGAGGAAGTGCCACACGCCGTACGCCTCCTGCTCGAGTCGGGTGGGGTGCGTCCGTGCCTGCTCGCTCAGGTAGCGGCGCGTCTGTCGCCCGATCTGCTCGACGATCACCGAAAGGAACTCCTCCTTGCTGCTGAAGTAGCTGTAGAAGGTGCCTACCGCAAGCCCGGTCTCGCGCGCGATATCGGCGACGCCAATCTCGTGGTACGCCCGGCTGCCGATGAGCTTCATGCCGTTGCGGATGAGCCGAGCGCGGCTGTCGGCGGGCTCTTCCTCGTGGATTGGGGGGAAGTCCGGCGGAACGGCGACCCGGGCGGCAGCCGCGGACGCGTCCGGGAAGACCCCTTCAAGGACGAAGCGCGCGAGAAGGTCGGCGCGGCGGTCGAGCCCGTCGTAGATCGCGCGGGTGGAACTGAACCGCAGCCCGGAGATCGCGTAGAGGTACTCGGCCTCGCTCACGTGGCGGCCGAAGACCTCGCGGCACGAACGCCGGTAGATGTCGCGCAGCCGCTCCTCGTACTCGGGAAACCGGTACTGCGCCTCACGGAAGAGCGTCACCATGGG
>SKQU01000165.1 GCA_007118855.1 Spirochaetaceae bacterium | reverse complement strand
GGGAGTTCATGAGCCGCAGGCGATCGGTGCGCAGGCTCCGGGTGCCGGAGTCGATGAGGCAGGTGTGGCTGGCGCAGCTTGCAAGCCCGCCGGCGCACTGGTGCAAGGGACAGCAGAGCGTAGGACCACGGCTTCGTAAGTACGCGATCCTCGATCTGGCCTTCGCTCGACCTGCAGGGTGAGTGACAGTCTACACGGCTTGACACCACGCGGCGCGATCGGTGTGATAGACAAACCGTCTATGAGCGACACCGGCCCACCCCTGCGGGATACAGAGCAGCTGATCGGCACCGTCTCCGGGTTTCTCGCCTTTCTCCTGTGGGGGCTCCTGCCCTTCTACTGGAAGTGGCTCGGGTCGGTACCGGCGTCCGAGATTCTCGCCCACCGGATTGTCTGGTCGGCACTGCTCCTTGTGGTTCTCGTACCGACGCTGCAGCCGCGCCAGATGGCCGTCGCGGTTCGCGATTGGCGGGCGCTCCTGATCGCGGCGGGGGCGGGCGTTCTCGTGGGCGGCAACTGGTTCGTCTACACGTGGGCGGTGAACGCCGACCGTCTCGTGGAGGCGAGCCTGGGCTACTACATCAACCCGCTCGTCAGCGTCGTACTCGGCGTCGTCGTGCTCCGCGAGCGCCTCGGCCGCCTCCAGATCGTGGCGGTCGCGCTCGCGGCGGTCGGGGTGCTCGTGCTCACCGTGAACCACGGCCGCCTTCCCTGGGTGAGCCTGAGTCTCGCGTTCAGCTTCGCGCTCTACGGTCTGGTCAAGAAGACCGGGCGGCTGAACGCGATCGTCAGCCTCATGGTCGAGCTCGTGATCATCGCACCGGCCGCGCTCGTTTATCTCGCGCTCCGCCATCGCGGCGGGGTCGGCGCCTTCGGCTCGTCGAGTCCGCTCGTCACGCTCCTTCTCGCCGGGGCCGGCGTCGCCACGGTCGCGCCGCTCCTGCTCTTCGGAACCGCCGCGCGCCGAATTCCGCTCTCGCGCGTCGGCTTTCTCCAGTACATCGCGCCCACCCTGATGCTCCTGATCGGAACGGTCTTCTACGGTGAGCCCTTCACCCCGGCGCACGCGGCGAGCTTCGCGCTGATCTGGACGGCGCTTGCGATCTACACCGCTACGCTCATACGCCGGCCCTCACGCTTCCGGATTCCCCGCGAAACGGTGCGCCGCCGGCAGCGTGAGGCCCACGACGAACCCGATCGTCGTGACCAGCGCCGTCAGCCCGAAGAGTCCCTGGTAGCTCCAGAGGCCGATCAGGAGCCCACCGGCGACGGGGGCGAGCGCCGCCGGGACGTAGCCGACTCCCATGAGGCCGGCGTACAGCGGCCGGTCGCGCTCCGGGACGATGTCGAGCATATAGTTGATGAAGGGCGGCCATCCTTCGAGTGAGAAGCCGATGATGAGGAAGACCAGCCCAAAGGGAACCAGGACGGGAAATCCGGGCGCGAGGAAGCCGGTGGCAACGGCGATCGCCGGCGGGAGCGCACACAGGAGCGCCGCGATCCGGATGGCGTGCTGGTGACCGTGCCGGTCGCCGACGTGACCCCAGACGAGCGCGCCGAGCACCCGTCCGATCATCTGGAGCGGGATGAACACGGCAAGCGCCGTCTCGTCGAGACCGAAGGTGCGCGTCGCGAAGACGACGTAGAAGGGCAGGCTCAGGCGTGACATGTTGAACAGGACGAGCACGACCATCGTACGCCCGAATGCCGCGTTGGCGCCCAGGTAGCGCGGCAGCGCCCGAAGGAGCGCGCGGAGTCGCAGGCGACCGGACGTCGGACTCGGGTGCTCGACCAGCCCCACGAAGGTTCCCAGATTCGCGAGGTAGAGAAGCGCCCCGATCGTGACGACGAGTCCGTAGTTCACCGGAAAACCGACCCGCTCGAGCCCCAGAATCGCCGCGACCGCGGCGCCGGCCGCCACCGACAGCAGCCCGCCGGCGACCTGGCGCGTCGCGAAGAACCGTCCCCGCCGGTTGTTGGGGACCGCCTTTCCCACCACGTCCATCCAGGCCGGGTCACCGGCCGAATCACCGAACCAGAAGAGGATCTGGACGGCCATCAGCAGTCCGGCCCAGAGAAACGCAGGCGCGTCGGGCACCAAGATGAGGCACAGACCGAGCAGCCAGAGCGGCAGCCTGCCCACCGCCACCATCGCGATGAGGAACCGCTTCTTGTGCGCGAGCGATGAGATCCAGTTGCCCGAGAGTATGGGGATGACTCCCTTCGCCAGCGGCTGGACCGCCCCCACGAGGCCCACGAGTACCGCCGATCCGGTGAGCCGCTCCATCAGGAGCGGCAGCACCGTGTTGGGGTCGAAGAATACGAGGCCGACGGTGAACAGGATCCCTTCCGCGACGAGCAGGCGGGTGTTGCGCCGCGCCTCCTTGATCAAGGCGGACTCGCCCGCCATACTGTCGGCAATCCAGCAAAAGGAAGCGCCATGAGCACCAGACCCAATATCCTCTTCATCATGACCGACGATCATGCGAGCCAGGCGATGAGCTGCTACGCAAGCCGCGTCAACGCGACGCCCAACCTCGACCGCATCGCGAACGAGGGAGTCAGGTTCGACCACTGTTACGTGACGAACTCGATCTGCACGCCGAGCCGGGCGACGATCCTCACCGGCACGCACAACCACGTGAACCGCGTGACCACCCTCGCGACCCACATAGACAACCGGCTGCCGAACGTCGCGAAGCACCTGCGCGCCGGCGGGTACCAGACGGCGATCATCGGCAAGTGGCACCTGGGGCAGGGCCCGCGTCACTGGCCCACCGGTTTCGACTTCTGGAGCGTGCTCCCGGGGCAGGGTATTTACCATGATCCGGTCTTCTACGAGATGGGCGAGAAGATTGTGGAGCCCGGCTACGTGACCGACGTGACAACCGACAAGAGCCTGAAGTGGCTCGACGAACGCGATCCGGACAAGCCCTTCTTCCTCATGTGCCACCACAAGGCGCCCCACCGGCCCTGGGACCCGAAGCCCGAGCATCGTTCGCTCTATACCGACCCCATACCGACGCCCGACTCCTGGGACGACGACTACCGCAACCGCGCCCGCGCCGCCGCAGAGGCGCACATGCGCATCGCGAGCGACATGACCTACGACGACCTCGACCTCGTCCAGCTTCCCGAGTCGCCGGGCTATACGCTCGGCATGGGATCGCACAAGATGGTCCCCCATCCGGCCGACGATGAGCTTGCGGGCTTTTCGGTTCGCTGCCGCAATACCGGCGAGGCCTTCACGTTCAGCTCCCGGGCCGAGCTCAAGCGGTTCAAGTACCAGCGCTACATGCAGAAGTACCTTCAGTGCGTTCACTCGGTAGACGAGAACGTGGGGCGGCTCCTCGACTACCTGGACGAGCAGGGCTTGCGCGATGACACGCTCGTCATCTACACGTCGGACCAGGGGTTCTTCCTGGGCGAGCACGGGTGGTTCGACAAGCGTTTCATCTACGATGAGAGCTTCAGGATGCCCTTCCTCGCGCGCTACCCGAAGCTCACGGAGCCCGGCTCCGTCTGCGACGCGATGGTGAGTAACGTCGACTTCGCCCAGACCTTCCTGGACGTCGCCGGGCTGCCGCAGCCGAATTACATGCAGGGCAGGTCGATCAAGCCGCTCCTGCAGGGAACGGTGCCCGCCGACTGGACCGATCTCGCCTACCATCGCTACTGGATGAACCAGGACAGCGTCCACAATGCCTTCGCCCACTACGGCATCCGAACGCATGACTACAAGCTGATCTACTGGTACAACGAGGACTGCGGGGAGGAGGGGGCGAATCCCGGTTCCGCCCCTCCCGAGTGGGAGCTCTTCGACCTGCGCGAGGATCCGCTCGAGATGAAGAACGTCTACCACGAAGCCGGGTACGCGGAGGTCGTGAAGACGATGACGGCGAAGCTCGAGGCGGAGATGCTGCGCATTGGCGATACCCCCATGCACGAG
>SKQU01000236.1 GCA_007118855.1 Spirochaetaceae bacterium | reverse complement strand
TGTCTAAGGTAGCACCTCTGCGGGGGCTGTGATAGGCTCGCGCCATGAAGATCGACGGCGAATTGGTCGAACCGGAGGAGCTCAGCGCCGAGTTTCGCCGGCTCATGCAGAGCCAGCAGGATCGCCCGGATGCCCTGCGCCTCCCGGAAGAGGAGGTGCGCACGCTCGCGGTCGAGCACGTGATCAACCAGCACCTCATCCTGCGCGAGGCCCGCCGCCGCTACCCGCACGTCAAGCCCGACGAGGTGCGCCGGCGGACGAAGCAGCTCAAGGAGAGACTTGGGGCGCAGTTCGACCCGGCCGGGCACAGGGAAGCGATAGGGGACGACGTGCGCGCGGAGAAGCTCGTGAGCGAGGTTCACGCGTCGGTCCCCGCGATCACCGAAGAGGCCGCCCGTACCGAGTACGAGGCGAACCGTGCGAGCTACGCCGAGCCCGATCGCGTGCATGTGAGCCACATCGTCCGGCACACCTTCGGCGGTGCCGACCCGGGAACCGCCCTGACGCAGATCATGGAGGCGCAGAGGCTGCTCAAGTCCGGCAGCCCCTTCGAGGCGGTCGCGCGCCGGTTCTCGGATCAGCACGGACAGGCCGGAGACCTCGGCACCTTCGCCCGAGGCGCGATGGTCGAGAAGTTCGAGAACGTCGTCTTCCGGATGAAGTCGGGCGAGATGAGCGACGTCTTTCAGACCGAGTTCGGCTACCACATCGCGCTCGTCCACGAGAGGCTCCCCGGCAAGGAGCGCAGCTTTGAAGAGGCGAGGGCCGACGTGATGAAGGCGCTCCGCGAGCGCGAGCGGCAGGCGGCGCTCGACCGCTTCGTCGAAACACTGCGCCAGGCGTCGGAAATCGAACGGGACTAGCGCGGAGTCGCGGTCGCAGGCTCCGCTCTCGCGACGCCGTCGATCAGGAAGCCTCCCCCGCCCCGCCGCAGCATCTGCATCCGAAGCCCCGCACGGACGATGGCCGCTGCGGTGTCGCGGTTGATGTTGCACTCACGGGTAACCGCGTGCCACAGGGGGTTGAGCGAGTCGACGAGGTGCCGTACGGGGCCCGGCGGTCGAACGTGCTCAATGAAGAGAAGCCTCCCACCCGGGCGCAGCACCCTCGCGATCTGGCCGAGCGCGACGCGCTGGTCTGAGACGGAGCAGAGCACGAGCGTCGCGATCACCGTGTCGAACGAGTCATCGGAAAAGGGCAGGGAACAGGCGTCGGCTTCCCGCAGCTTCACCGCGCCGTTCGTGAATCGCGCACTCGAGCGCCAGCGCGCCGCCCGTTCCTCGAGCAGGTCGGAGAGCGCGGTGTCCGTGAGCACGAGCGAGTCGATCCGCCCGGGATCGTAGTGGGGGAGGTTCGCGCCGGTGCCTGCTCCTATCTCGAGTACGTCTGCGCGGGCGCGCGGGATCACCTCCCTTCGGCGGGCGGCGAGGCTCACGGCCTCGAGCGGGTACATGAGGGTATCGAAGAAGTGGTCCGGATACGTCACGAAGCGCCGGGGACGAAGGCGTCGGCTCCGGGGAACAACAGCCGCTTTCGGGCGACTGCCTCGCTGAAGAGGGCGTACGTCACCGAAGCGACGGCAACCCGTACGCCGGCGTCATTGAACAGCTCGACCTCGACCACGGCGTGCTTCGCCGACCGCTCTGCGCTTTTCGCGACGATGCGAAACGGCCCGTCGTCGACTCGGGCCGTACTCTCGTAGGTGATGGCGAGATCTTTCGTGACGCCGGCCGTGCCGATCACCGCGTAGATGAACCAGCTTCCCACCTCGTCGGCAAGCGTCGCCTGGATCCCGCCGTGCACCACGCCCGGGTACCCCTCGAGATCGCCACGCGGGCTCCAGGTCGTCGTGACGACCTCGCCGGCGCGGTGGAAGGTGAGCCGCAGCCCGATCCCGTTATTCGGGTCACACCCGAAGCACTGGTATCCGTCGGTCCCGACGAAGGGGTTCCGCACGTCGTATTCGGAACGATCCATGGCTCTCAATCCCGGTGCCACACCTGGCTCGCGCGAGCGAAGGCGCGTTTCTTCGCGAGCCCAAGGTAGGCGATGAACACGAACAGAAGGTACGCGAGCGCCACTCCCATCGCGAGCCAGAAGTAGAGCATGTCGCCGGTCTCGTACGCACGGACCGGAAGGTTGATCGAGAGGATGAACGGGATCGCGAGCACGAAGGTGATGCCGGAGGCGTAGGCGTAGTCGCTCGCCACCGGCGTTTCGAAGTCGGGATCAACGACCCGCAGCAGCGCGAGTCCCGTTGTGAGGGTGCCGGTGGACACCCCGAAGATGAGGAGCATCCGGTGAAACTGGTGATCGTTGAAGATACGCGAGGTGAACCAGGGTATCTGCAGGAAACAGAAGATCGTGGCGGCAAGCGACAGAAGCAGAATGGGAAACCAGTACTGTGTCACCACGACGATGGAGATCGCCGCGATCGCCGAGGTCACCATGTAGTCGACGGCGAAGCCGCTCACGCGGTTCAGCGTCTGGTTGTCCAGGATGTGGTCCGCCTTGAGCAGGTACAGTAGTCCCTTGATGCCGAGCCCCACAACCGAGGCGAAGATGAAGCTGATGCCCCAGAGGTTGGCCGCAAGCCGCTCTCCGGTAGGCCCGATGAGACCGAGCGCGAAGGTCAGACCCTCGAGGACGAGATAGGCGACCAGATACGCGATGAGCACGAGCCCGCCGTTCAGCGTCATCGAGTCGATCGCCTCGGTCTCGGTCGTCAGGAGCGACCCCACCGGCAGGCGACTGCCGCGGGGAAAGACGCCGCGCTTGATTCCCTGCTTGTGTATGGCGTCGGCATGCTCCTTACTCATCCAGCCCTTTCGCAGCCCGTAGTTGATGAGAAAGACGCCGCCGAAGCTCGCAACGATGAACCCGATCGCGGCGAAGGTGAGCCCGATGCTCCCCGCTCCCTCGATCCCGGCCACGCGCCACCCCTCGCCGATGCTGAACGCCTGCCCGGGACCGAGCACGAAGCCGAGCGGCATGAGCCAGCCGAAGCTGTGAAACAGGTCCGGCATGATCGTCGTTATCAGGACGAAGGTGAGCAGGAGCCCGATCACGGTCTGGATCGCGTACTGCGAGAGCACGGCGACGGCGGTCGCGAAGATCGTCCCGTCCTTCTCGCGCCGCGGCGCCTTGCGCAGACTCATCGCGACGAACGAGACGCTCAGCAGGTGGTAGGTCAGCGCCTCGAGCGTCATCGAGTCGAGCCCGACGAGCGGAAAGACATAGTTATACAGCGGCAGCAGGATGAACCCGGCGGTCAGCGCGTTCGGAATCAGAAAACGCTGAAAAAAGCGCACCCTCGTGCGAATGAACGTCGCGAGCATCAGCGCCGCAGAGATGATGCCGATGTGGATAAACAAGGTCCAGTCGAAGCTCATATGCTCCCCTTCGTCGTCGGTCGCCGACCGGTGCGCTGATTATGCCGCCATCGTGCGGGGGATGCAAGCGCCCCCTTGATCGTCCGCGACCGAACGACGAGAATGCCCGCATGGCTGCTCACATGCCCGGGGCCGACGCCATACTCGAGGAGCTCGCTCACCTGCGGATCGCCGTCGTGGGTGATATCTGCCTCGATCTCTACCACACGCTGAGCGACGCCTCGGAGGTCTCGGTCGAGACGAGTCTGCCCACGAGGATCGTCGCGGGGACGGCGAGCTACCTCGGAGGCGCCGGCAACGTCGCGGCGAATCTCGCCTCCATGGGTGTGGGGCGCGTCGAGCTCTACGGGGTCGTCGGCGACGATCTGTACGGAAGGGAGGTTCTGCGGCTCTGCGAGGCGCAGGGCATCGAGGCCCGGGGGCTCCTCGTCGACCCGGAGTGGGCGACGAACGTCTACACGAAGCTCTACCGCGACCATGAGGAGGAGCCGAGGATCGACATGGGGACGCTCAATACGCTCTGCGCGGCCGGCGAGGCGAAGCTCGTCTCGCTCCTCGAGC
>SKQU01000323.1 GCA_007118855.1 Spirochaetaceae bacterium | reverse complement strand
GACCCCTGGGATGCTCCGCTGCTCTTCCTCCTCCTGCAGCAGATGCCGGGGCTCCTCGTGCTGGCCATAGGCGCCGGGGTGGGGATCGCCGTCGCGCTCGGGCTCATCCGTTTCTACTTCGGCTTTTCGTTGAAGCCGTTGATCCTGTCGATCATCCCCGTACTCCTCGCGGCGACGCTGATCCTCTCGCGGTCGGCGAGGCTCGCCCCCGTTGTAGGCCTTGCCTGGGACACCGGTGCGGTGACAACCGGAGCCGTCACGGTCCCCATGGTCCTCGCGCTCGGCATAGGAGTCTCACGCTCAGCAGGTCGAAGCGAGGGTGCCGCGAGCGGATTCGGCGTCGTGATGCTCGCGTCCGCGCTGCCGGTTCTCACTGTGATGACCCTCGCCGTGATCATGGCACCGCGCGTGGCTCCGCCGATGACCGAAGAAGAGTTTTTCGCCCCGGAGAACCGCGAACGCTCCACGGCGCTCTTCGCCGATGAACAGCAGTTTGCCGCCTACGCCGCCGCCCGAAGGGACAACAACGGTGCGGCAGCTGAGCCGTCGGCCCGAGCACGTGCCGGCTCCACCGACGAACCGCCCGGCGCGATCCTGAGGCAGGAGGCGCGAGCATCGGTGCGCGCGGTCATCCCGCTCACCGCGCTCCTGACGATCGTCCTGGTTCTGCTCCTCCGTGACCGGCCCCGGTATCTCGACGAGGTCGTACTCGGGATAGGGCTGGCCCTCGTGGGTATGGCGATTCTGACCTCGGGGATACGGCTGGGACTCGCACCGCTCGGCGACGAAATCGGGCGGCAGCTGCCTCAGGCAATGCGGCACGACGAATCGTCGTTGGACCGGATCATCATTGATGACTTCGACCAGTCCGCCGTCATCCGGCCGGTCGACATTACCGGTGAGGGCAGAGCGTTCTTCCACCTCTACGACGGCAATCGCCTGAGGCAGGTGGAGTTCCGTCCTGAGCGGTTCGACGCGGCGACCGGACGCTACGTGCACGTGGAACGACCCACCTTTCTCTACCACCCGGAACTCCCGCTCATCGGGATAGGCGTGGTGCTGCTCTTCGCGTTCGGGCTCGGCTTCGGCTCCACTCTCGCAGAGCCTGCGCTCAATGCGCTCGGGAGGACGGTCGAGGATCTGACCGTCGGTACCGTGACCCGCGTCGCCGTGGTCCGCGCCGTCGCCATAGGAGTGGGGGTCGGGCTCGTGATGGGTGTGATCCGGATCCTGTTCGACATCCCGATCGTGTGGATGCTCATCCCGCCCTACCTTCTCCTGCTCCCGCTGACGGTGGCAGGACAGGAGGAGTTCACGGGAATTGCATGGGACTGCGGCGGCGTCACGACCGGAACGGTCACCGTTCCGCTGGTTATCGCGCTGGGCCTTGCCCTGGGCGGGGCGCTCGGGGTCACGGACGCATTCGGAATTCTGGCCCTGGCCTCGGTCTACCCGATCATGGCGGTCCAGTGCTACGGACTGGTCGTGCGCCTGCGACAGAAGCGCACAATCAGGGAGGCGTCCGAGGGAGGCGCCGATGTCTGATCACGAACCGGCTCCGCGCCCGGTCAGCCGGATTACCTGCTGGGTCCCCCACCAGACCGCGCCTCGCATCACCGAGACTCTGCGCAGGCTCAACGTAAGTGAGGTGATCACGGAGAGCGCCCGCGACGTCAGGCGTCGACGGTATCGCTCACGCGGGCGAGTGACGCGGAACCGGGTGCGTACCGAGGACAGTCCGGTAGATGTCTTCCGCCTGACGACCGGGCGGGAGGACGCTCCATCATCCGTCCAGGCGCTCATAGAGGCGGCGGATCTGGAAGGACCGGGTCGCGGCACCATATTCGTGCAGCACGCCCAGGAGTATGTAGATCGCGTCCAGCCATGGATCGCGCCGCACTCGCCGGCACGGACGGAGTACTCCTCCCTCCTCAGCGATCTGGCATTGATTACATGCGTGCTCTCCGCGCGAGGCAGCGGCGAACAGCTGGCGGAACTCGCGCTCGAGCTCGGCACGGGAGTTCCGCTGGTCACCCTGGGAAGGGGAACCGGCATGCGCGACCGGCTCGGGTTGCTGCGGATCACGGTGCCGCCGGAGAAGGAGCTGGTGCATCTGCTCGTTCCGGCGCTCGATGCCGAGGGAGTCGTCCGTCAGCTTGTGGAGGAAGGACGGCTCAACGCCCCCGGAAGGGGCTTCGTCTACTGCACGGCGGTGCACGAGGGCCTGCTCGACACGAGTCTGCAGGTCGGCCCGCAGGAACACGCGGCGACGATGGAACAGGTGGTAGCCGCGATCGACCGACTCTACGCGGGAACCGCGTGGCGCCGAAGATTCGCACGGATGGATGAGCAGGCGAGCTTTGGGCTTCAGCGGCAGAACAGCGAGATTGCGCTCGTCTGCGCCGAGGAGTGGTCCGAGCTGTTCATCAACGCGGCCCTGCGCGCCGGCGCGCGGGGCGGCACCACCACGCGCGTGAGGCGCCTGCGTCTTGACGACGCGTCGGTAGGAGATGCCGCCCGGGAGCGATCGATCATCTCGGTACCGGCAGCGACGACCGAGTCGATCGTGCAGGCGATAGCGATTGCAGGCGCAGAGCACCCGGAGTGGCTCGACTCGTTGCAGGTGGCGCCTTCACCAATCGTGTTCACCTACCACCGGTAAGGCTGCATCACCCGGCTTCAGCACCGGTCTGCGGTGCCGGTCTGTGGCGGTTGCCGAGATCCGGCCCGACGCCTATCATCGGGGGAGTATGCAGGACCTCAACGTACGTACACCGGACGGCAGTTTCGGCAGCAGGCCGGTGATCGACCCGTCACGGGGCCAGCGCGAGGACGCGCGAGACGATCCGCGCCTCGACTGGTGGCGCGAGGCGAAGTTCGGCATGTTCATCCACTGGGGGCTCTACGCGATCCCCGCCGGCGTCTGGAAAGGCGAAGAGATTCCGGGCATTGGCGAGTGGATCATGTACCGGGCCGAGATCCCGGTGCGTGAGTACGAGAAGCTCGCCCCTTCGTTCAGTCCGGCGGAGTTCGACGCCGCCGAATGGGTGGGACTCGCGAAGAAGGCCGGACAGAAGTACCTGGTCCTCACGACCAAGCACCACGACGGATTCTGCCTCTTTCAGTCGAAGCACACATCGTACAACGTCGTGGACGGCACGCCGTTCAAGCGCGACGTCGTGAAGGAGCTCGCCGACGAGTGCCGCAGGCAGGGCATCAAGATGGGCTTCTACTACTCGCAGACCCAGGACTGGCACCATCCGGACGGAGACGGGAACTACTGGGACTACGATGCCTCGACCCGGAACTTCGACTCGTGCATCCACGACTACGTCATCCCGCAGCTCGAGGAGCTCCTGACGAAGTACGGTCCGGTGGGGCTCATCTGGTTCGACACGCCCAAGCAGATCACCGCGACGCAGAGCCGGGATCTGCTGGACACCGTCTCCTCGATCCAGCCCGACTGCCTCGTCTGCGGTCGCCTGGGCAACGGCCTCGGCGACTACGCGTCGGCCGGCGACAACCAGATACCCGGCAGCCTCGTCGAGCTCGACTGGGAGACCCCGGCCACCATCAACGACACGTGGGGCTACAAGACAAACGACCATAACTGGAAGTCGAGTGCGGATCTCGCGCGCAAGCTCGTCGACATCGTGAGCAAGGGCGGGAACTACCTGCTCAACGTCGGCCCAACCGCAGAGGGGGTCATCCCGCGGCCGAGCGTCGAGCGGCTCGAGGGCGTGGGTGCATGGCTCGAGCGCAACGGTGAGGCGATCTATGGGACGAAGGCCGGTCCCGTGCAGAATGTCGAGTGGTGTCGGACGACCGCGAAAGGCGATACCGTCTACCTTCACGTCTTCGACTGGCCGGCCGACGGGCGGATCACGCTCCCCGGGATCCGGGCGAAGAGCGCGCGGCTGCTCGGGGGTGAGGCGCTCAGCGTGTCGTCGGACGG
>SKQU01000128.1 GCA_007118855.1 Spirochaetaceae bacterium | reverse complement strand
CCGGCCGCGACGAGCTCGTCGCGGCGAAGCAGGAGCTCTGAAGCAACGCCGAGCGGATCCGCGGCATACGATTGCGCCCAGAAGGCGCCCTTCCCCGCGCGACTGCGGAGCGTGTGCAGGCAGGCGAGCCTGCGCTCGAACTCGCTCGGCCGGAGCCCCGAGCGTCCAAGGCGGAGCTCGAGCTCCTCGATCAGGCCGAGCACGCCCACGTAGCGTTCTCCCAGGACGGAGGCCGCGCCCCGCGGAGCGGGGGGCGTGATCGAGTCGATGCCGGTCGCGTAGATCAGGTCCATGGTGACGTCCCCGGTGCGTATGGCGCGAAGTATAGCACGGGTGCCGTGCAGGCCGCGTCCCCCGCCCGGGATCGAGCCGGACGGTCTCAGGCTCGGTCGTTCCGTCGCGATAGACGCGCATCTCGCGCATTCGCGGGAGCGCGCCGGTGTGGTCAGCCTTTGACAGGAGGATGGCGTTGACCGGCGCGAGGAGCTGCGTCGCCCATCCCTTCTTCACCCTGGTCGTGACGCTGCGCAGCGTGGCCCACTCGCTCGACCTGGCAGATGACGATCCCGCGCTGGCTCGACTGCGGGACATCTACCTCGACCCGTGGCGCCGGTACGCCTCCTGGGACGATCTCCAGTCCACCTATGTCCTGGCCAGCCGGGTGCAGATGGTCAACCGGGCGCTGACCTGGTACCGGGTCGTCTCCCATCTCGAAGAATCCTACCGCTGCGAGGAGGCCGACGCCGTGCCGGGCTGGCTGAAGGAGTTCCTGGAGGTGGTGACGAGGGACATGACTGGAGGTCGGTGACCGGGGGTATCTTCTCCAGAGAACAGCCACGCTTCACTCTCGCCGTTTGTCCTGTCCTCATTCGTCTTTCGCGCGCTCGAGAAACACCGGGGCGACGTTCCATCGCTGGTGGTCATGTGTGAGAATAGAGATCGTCTTCTTGTTCAGCCTGATGATACGTCCGGTAATGGTTCGCCCATCACCGGCATCGAACCGGACCATCTCTCCAATGTTGAACCGCGCCATCGCGACGGTGCTTCGGGCCTGCGAGAGAAGCTTCAGGCGCTCCACGATGAGACGGTTCAGATAGAGCAGCTCTTCCTGGCCAAGACCTTTGATGAACTCCTCAATCCGGCTCGTGTCACGGCTGTCCATACCTGCATCGTACAGACGACGACTCGTTGCGTCATCCACCCCGTCGGTCACACCCGCCGCCGCCGACGGGTCGCGGTGACGCGCTGTTCCCCGCACCCCGAGGTCGGGCGGCGCGGAACGGGAGGTCGCCGGCGCTCCCCCCTGTGCCCGGCAGACAAGGCGCAAGGAGAGACACATCGCGACAAGACCGAACATTTCGGGTACCGCCTGAGTTTGTAGTCGATGGCTGTGGTGTTGTCACAGTTGTCACCGGCGCTTCCGTTGTGTCACCAACGGGGCGCCTTTCTTCATTGGTCGGCGAGGGAGGTAGGTGCGCGGAACCTGGCGAAGGCCCTGTCGGTGCCCGAGGTGACCGGAGAGCGGGGGGATGAGCACAAAGGAGATGGATGGTCACTCGGTGCTCACCAACGTCTTGAACGGCAGGTCTTCCCGTCCGGTCAGTTCGACCCAGGTATCCGGATCGAACTGGAGATCCGCCCAGTATGCCTTCCCGCCTGAGTAGGAATCTCCGATCGGCCCGCGGAATACTCCATGACTTCCGTCCGATCGTAGAACGACAGCAAAACGCGCACCTGAAACGAAGTACACGGAAGTCGAAAATGAGAACCGCCGCATGCCGTCGGCATCCTCCGGCGGGAAGTCGCCAATCTCGAACGTCTCGGACGTCAACACCGTGCCGTCGGGCTTCTCCGACGCGACACCCTGTATCTCGATGACGAGATCTCCCGACGTACCGTTGATCGGCATCTTCACAGCGACAAGGTAACCAGGAATACCGGATGTCACGACTTGGGCGAGTCTTTGGTTACCTCCTCCACCGATCCCCAAGCCGCCGACCGATTTGTCGATTATCGGCTGTTCCTGGTCGACCACCTCCCCGACGTCGTCGTCTTCGATGATCAGGTGGGCGATCGGCGGGTACCGTAGAACGGCACCGCCGGTAACGCCGCTCAGGGTCAGCAACACCGTCTTCTCCGGCTCCACTGCAGCGTCGTCGTATATCGGAACGCTGAAGCTTCTGAACGAGAGGTCGCCGTCGTTCCACACAAGCGTTCCGACGACCTCGCCGAAGTCTACACCCGCCGTTGCCGAACCCTCCGTCGCCGCATAGTCGACCGAAACCTGGCCAACGCTCCCCATCAGTCTGTTGACCGAAACAATCGCTTCCCCGTCAGCCTCGCTGACTCTGTAGATTGACCTGTCGAATTCGATCACGCCGTGCGATACATCGGCGGAGACGACGGTCCTGAAAGGAAGATCCGACCGAGTACCGAGCCGAACCCACACCCCTGGTTCGTTCGGCCGCGAGTCATAGTATCCGTCGCCTCCAGGATAGGGATTCCCCTCGGGTCCCTGAGCTACCGTGCAGCTACCCGATGAGCTCAGCACGATTGCGAACATGGTTCCCGCGGGAACGTGCACAGGACTCTCGAACGCAAAGCGGCTGAACCCGTCGGTACCTGCCGTCGGCATGTTCGATTCATTGAACACTGAGGCCGCGATGAGATCATGCTCCGGTCCGTTCCGCGTTGCCGCCGTGATCTCAACAGAGAGGTCGCCCGTAGAACCTTGTACGGGAAGGTCGACGGCGACAAGTGGACCAGAGATTCCGGCGGTCACGACCTGAGCGAGTTTTTGATCGCTGCTGCCTCCAACCGCAAGCGATCCGGCGCCATAGTCGATGACGGATTGCTGTTGGTCTATCACGGCCGGAAGCGATGGCGGTGGGTCAGAATCGGGCGATGCCGTCACTGCCGTCGCTCCAGCGTAAATCGCCTTATTGCCGGCGGCATCGGACACGGCGACGTTGAAGTAATACCGCGTATCCGGGACGAGACCTGTCACCGTCACAGCGGTGACCCCTGGAGTCCAGGTACCGAACCTCTCCCCGTTTTCGAGCGCCTGCGCCAAGGTGCCGATACTGTCGGCGGTCGAATAGACGACCAGATACAGGAGGGACGGCGCCGCAGTCTCATCGTCGCCGGCTGCAGCCCACGACAACTGCACTGACGACTCGGTTGCCGTACCCACGACGATCGTGCCGGAGCCACCGGGAACCGGCGGGACCGAATCCGTCGTCGATGGAAACAGCAGATCCCAGACCGAACAGCTCACGATCAGCAGAACGGCGATCAGAAGAGCGCAACATCCAAGAGACTCCCTCACCATTTGGCTTCCTCCTACGGCTGACGGAGCGCCCATCCACGACGTCAAGGCTCTGCGATCCGGCGGTACAGCTTCCCACAAAGATCATACGGCTGAAGCGTCCTCTTTCCGTGATCTGAACGTCCTTTGAGCGTCCATTCGAACAGCCACTCCCATTGTCACGGCCGAATGGATGACAACCACCCGGCCCTGAAAGACAGCCTCAATTGATCCACGCACTCTACGATCTGGGCCCGCGTCAATCGAAAAGGAGCCATGGGCCCGAAGTCATGAACCGAACAGTAAAGGCACTTCTGTCGAACTGATAGCAAAAGTGAACGCGGCACAACCGGCGTCCCGCCGGGATTGGATCGGAATTGAAGGAGCGGATCGCACAAAACCGGGCTACGGGCACCTTCGGCGCCCGCGCCGGCGGCGATGAGGTGGTCAACGATAGGAAAACCTATCGGCGCGGTTGAGGCGTTTCGCGGGCGAATGGCCCTCGCGACGTCAGGTGTGCCCCCGGATCGCGGTCACGTCGCGCGGAACATGCCGTACTTGGCAGCGTACTTCTCATCGTAGACGTCGCAGAACTCGTCCAGATGCCGGTCGAAGATCGTGTGCAGCTGATTGCGACCCCGGGGAACGTAGCGAGCCCTGGTT
>SKQU01000035.1 GCA_007118855.1 Spirochaetaceae bacterium | reverse complement strand
CGACGAACGCCCAGATCGGCCGGTATCTCTCGCTCAAGCTCGTGATCAGCCTGGTGACGGGTTTTCTCGTCTGGGGGTCGTTCACGCTCGTAGGCGTGGATTTCGCCTTCATCTGGGGGGTCTTGAGCTTTCTGTTCAACTTCATCCCGTCGATCGGCTCGATCATCGTGGGCGTGACGAGTTTCGGGTTCGCGATCGTGCAGTTCTATCCCGATTTCGGACCGATCGCCGGTGCGGGTGCCTCGATGCTCGCGATCCAGACGATCGTGGGAAACATCATCGACCCAAAGTTGCTGGGCGACAGTCTCAAGATCAGCCCCGTGGTGATCCTCTTCTCCCTGCTGTTCTGGGGATGGCTGTGGGGCGTGATGGGTCTCTTTCTCGCGGTGCCGCTGACCGTGGCGATGAAGATTGTCTTCGAGAACATACCGGGACTCGAACCGGTGGGCATCCTGATGGGCCGCTCGGACGTGCACGAAGCGTCGGTCCCGCGTGATCACCTGATTCACGATGAACCGGATGAAGAGTAGAGAGGTCGCCATGCAAGCCAAGCGGATACTGACCGGAGACCGGCCGACCGGCCGACTCCACCTGGGCCACTATGTGGGTTCACTCGCCAACAGGGTGCGGCTGCAGGACGAGTACGAGTGCTACTTCCTCGTCGCCGATCTGCACATGCTCACGACGCGGCCGGAGAAACAGCACATCGAGGCGATTGCTGAGAACGCCCGGCAGATGGTGTACGACGCGCTCGCCTGCGGGATTGACCCGCAGAAGAGCGTGATATACCTCCAGAGCGCAGTCCACGAGACCTACGAGCTCGATCTCTTCCTCGAGATGCTGGTCACCGTGCCCCGGCTTCAGCGTCTGCCGAGCCTCAAGGACATGGCGCGCGACGCCGAGCTCAACGAGATGCCCTTCGGGCTCCTGGGATATCCGGTGCTGCAATCGGCGGACATACTGCTGCCCCGAGCGAACCTGGTGCCCGTCGGCAAGGACAACGAGGCGCACGTCGAGCTCACGCGCGAGCTCGCGCGCCGATTCAACTATCTCTACGGCGAGGTCTTCCCCGTGCCGGATGTGATGGTGGGCGATGTACCCACGCTCGTGGGGACCGACGGCAGGGGCAAGATGAGCAAGAGCCTGGGGAACGCGATCCTGCTCAGCGATGACGCACGGACCGTGGTCAAGAAGGTGGCCGGGATGTACACCGACCCGAAGCGGGTCCGCGCAGACGTTCCGGGCACCGTCGAGGCGAATCCGGTCTTCATCTACCACGACGTGTTCAACCCGAACGTCGCGGAGGTGGACGATCTGAAAGAGCGGTACAGGGCCGGGCGCGTGGGCGACGTGGAGGTCAAAGAGAAACTGGCCGCCGCGCTGAACGCCTTCCTCAACCCGATTCGTGAACGACGCGCGGCATACGAGGCGCGCACCGGATTCGTCGATGAGGTGCTCTACGACGGGACGATGAGGATGCGTGAACAGGCTCGCGACACGCTGCTCGCCGTGCGAAAGGCGATGGGACTGACCGGCGTGTGGAACAAGATCAGCCGAAAGGCCGAAGAGGCGCGGAAGAGGCGCGCGAAGAGCGAAGGTGGCGGGTCCGCAGTCTGATCATGCGCTGCTCGTCGCCGAGTACGCCGAGCCGTACCACGGAGGCCTGCTGACACCGGGTCAGCGGACGCGGTTCCGCGCCGTCGTCTGGTCGTACTACCGCAGCGCCGGCAGGACGATGCCATGGCGCGAGACCCGCGACCCGTACCGGATCATGGTGTCCGAGTTCATGCTCCAGCAGACCCAGGTGTCGCGAGTGGAACCACGTTATCACGACTTCCTGGAGTCGTTCCCCACCGTCTTCGATCTCGCCCGAGCGACGCTCGGGGACGTCCTGCGTTCGTGGCAGGGACTCGGGTACAACCGCCGGGCGAGGTATCTGCACGAGACGGCGAAGCTCATCGCCGGGCGCGGGGGCACGGTGCCAGATGACCCGGCCGAGCTTCGGACGCTTCCCGGGATAGGTGCGTACACCGCGACCGCCGTTGCCGTCTTCGCCTATGAACGGCGCGTCGTGATGATCGAGACGAACATCCGGCGGCTCTTCCTGCACAGCTTCTTCCGCGACGGCCGGGACATCCCCGACCGCGAGATAGGGCCGCTCGTTGAACAGACGCTTCCCGAGCAAGCGCTCCCGCCGCGGGATGTGCGGCACTGGTATTACGCGCTCATGGACTGCGGCGCGGCTCTTGCCGCGCCGGCTCTTGCCGCGCCGGCTCTTGCCGCGCCGGCTGCGAACGCGAACCGCCGAAGCCGTCACTACGTTCGGCAGAAACCGTTCGCCGGTTCGGTACGCGAGGTGCGAGGCATGATCATCCGGGTTCTGACCGAACGCGGGGAGGTCTCCCTCGAGGAGCTAGAGCGCTCGGCAGGTCCGACCGACGAGCGATTCGTGCCGGCGCTCGAGGGGCTCGAGCGCGACGGCCTGATCGTCTTCACGAGAAGCTCGATCAGCTTGAGGTAGCTTCCGCAACGGATTGTGCGTCGGCTTGCTCGACGAGCGCTCGCAGGCGCTCGAGGAGGGCATGCTCGGTCTGCGGACGGTCACCCTCCACGTCTGCCAGGATCCTGAAGACCGGCTCGGTCCCGCTTCCGCGCATCCAGAGAAAGCCCCGTTCGACACCCGCGTCGTCAAGAAGGAGCACCGTGAGCCCTCCGCGTTCCTCGCCCGTGCGATGTCCGCGTCCCTCCCGGACCACGGTTCGCTCATAGTTGATGATACGGTAGACACGGACGCGGAGCTCCGCGGGAAGGAGGCGGCGCAAGGCTTCGAACTCGCGCTCGAGGCCCGCTTCGAAGCGTTCCTTGAGCGATGCATGCGAACGGCTGCGGATGTGCATCACGGCCCTTGGCTCGAAGGAACTGGTGGTCGTGAAACGCGGGAGGGTCGAGAGCAGGGTCGCAATCGTCGGGTTGTCCAGCGGAGGAAGCCCGAGCCGGGTGAGCCATATCTGTGCCGGGGACGGGCTCCACGGCGCCGGGGGAGCGTATCGCAGCTTCAGCACCGCGTGGATCGTGTGCAGCGGGTCGCGCACCGCCGAGGGATGGGTGATGTTCCCGCCGTTCGACCCCTCGCCGAGCAGTCGAACGATGGCGCCCTCGCGACGAAGCTCGCGTGCGCGGTTGACGACGTTCGCCTCTCCCACCTCCGTGCGATGAACCTCGACGCCGAAGCTCGCGGCGATCCGGTCTATTCGCAGCGATGTGGGTCCGTTCACGACGACGGCAACCCTCCTCCGCGGCTTCCCGTCGTCGTCGTAGTCGAGCTCCCCGGTGTAGACGAGCCAGCTGAGCTCCGCGACACAGGTTAGCGCGAAGACCTGCTGTGCCTCGAGCTGTCTGGCGATGCCGGCCTGCTCGTCGTAGTAGACGAGGTTGCCCCGGTCTCCGTCGTTGTCCGGTACGTATCCGAGCTCATACTCCTCGCCTCGCTCGCGAAGTCGGAGGAGCTCGTCCCGGCATGGGGTGAGACCGGCGCCCTCCGGAACGATCTGGTGGGCGATCTGCCCGGGGCGATCGTTGAGCAGACGCAGCCGGCAGCCGGCCGCGGCGAGCAGGCGCCGGTCGACCGAAGCCGCCCTCGCGCTTCCGTTGAGGTCGCCGACGATGCCCGGCTGCACGGCCCGCGTGACCTCGAGGAGCGCCCGGTATGCCCGGTCGGCATGCGGGCCCGGCCCCCGGATGACTTCGTGGGAGAACTCCTCGTAGACCTCCTGTGCCCGGGCCTTATGCCGTGACATCGCGCGAAGCGCCGCGGCTTCCGCCGTCGACGGCGGCGCGGCAAGGAGGACAACGACCTTTCGCAGGCTCTCGTCGTTCGCAAGCGCGGCGCGGAAGCTCTGTTCGAACGAGCGAGCGGCAGCCGCGTCGAGCACGCCGCCGTCGGACCCGCCGGTCTTGAACCCGTTGTGGCCGATCGGGTTGTGGCTTGCCGTGACGTAGAAGAACCCGTCGATCTCCTCGCCGCGCCCGGCGTATGCCATGGTCTCCGGCGAAGGGCTTACGCCCAGGTAGTCGACCTCCAGACCCGCTTCGAGGAGCACTCGCAGCGCCGCGCGGGCGATGGCTGGACCGGTTGGCCGGGTGTCTGTCGCGAGCGCCAGGCGCCGTGCGCAAGCGGACCCGCTCGGCCTCGCCCCGCACCGCTCGGCAAAGCAGGCGGCGGCGAGCCCCGCGACCACGAGCAGCGCAGGCGCGACATCGCCGCTCGTGCTCTCCTCGTCGCCGTCTGCGGCGAAGATGGAACGCCATCCGGATGCTGAGAAGATCACCCGCGAGACCGCATGCTCGACGGCCGCCCGCAGCTGCGGGATCGGCTGATCGGAGAAGGACCGCGGGACCATCAGAAACCGGGAGTCCGGGTTGCGCATCAGAAGTGAAACCCGAATCCGAGCGAGAACGGTACCCATCGCTTTCCGGTCACATCGCCTTGAGTCCACAGGTAGTTGGTGTAGAAGACGAACTCGACGCCGAAGAGGTCCAGGAAGAACCCGGCTCCACTCGAGAGGATGACGCCGGCGTTCTCCTCGTCGACCGGCGAGGTCCGCTCGGTGTCCAGGTAGTACCCGGCGTCGGTGTAGAGCACGAATCCGGGGATGACCTGGGGAACGACGATCGCCGGCAGATGAAGCCTGATCTCGGCATTCCCGATCACCTTGAGGGTCGCGTCGAACCGTCCGGCACCGTACCCGCGCACCGAGCCTCCGGGGCCCGGCCGCGGAGAGCGACCGCCGACCGACCGACGAACGGCGAGCGGTATGTGGGGGCCTGTTGCCCAGTCGATCGCCCCGTAGCCTGCAAGATAGGCGGAGAAGCGGTTTCGGTCTCCGTCCGGTTCTGCCCGGTAGATCGGAAGGTAGCCGTGTGCCGAGAGGGTCGAGCGGTTGTAGTCGGCGATCGCGAGAACCCTGTTGTGCAGGAACGCGGGCCCCCACTCGACGGCGAGCTCCGCGGCCACCCCTCGCCGCGCTCGGGTGACCTCGTCGGTGGTGACTACCGAGTAGGCGAGTCCGCCTATCACCGATCCGCGAAGGCTGCCTTCGGTCTCCGGGCGGGGGCTTGCGAAAAAGAGCTTCTCCTCGTCGCTGAACGGGTGGTTGAACTGTCCCTGGTAGGTCACGAAGGTGACGGCGCGGTCAGCGGTCACCTCGTATCTGGGCAGGATGCCCTGCTGCAGACCGATCTGCCAGACCAGGTCGTAGCGGGCGAATCCCACGGCGGCGACCTGGGAGCCGTGCTGCGGCACGGAGTAGAACGAGCCGTCCGGATTCCGGTAGTAGCCGGCTCCCTCGTAGGCGCTTGACAGGAGGCCGGTGACCGACGTCTCCACGCCTTCGATCGTCGGCGGCGAGAGCATGTAGCGCCCGGCAACGGTTGCGCCCCAGAACCTCGGTGCGAACCTGAACTCCCATTGAGCTGACTCCGCCGAAAGCCCAAAGGTCACGCAGAGGCAGAGCACCGCTACGAGTCGGTATTTCATGGTCGCATCGTAGCCGCGGGCACGCCCGCGGTCAACATCGCCCGAATCGTTCTTGCGCATTGCACTTCGCTCCACTATAAATGAAAGGGGTTCGCGAGGGTGGGACGGTGAAGAAAATACTGGTAATCGACGAGTCGAAGCTCTTTCGCGAATTCCTGTCGCAGAAGCTCACGGAGTTCGGATTCGAGGTCGCGGTCGGGGTCAACGGACTCGACGGTGCCGCGAAACTGCGGCGCGAGATGCCTGATCTCGTGATCATGGACTACTACCTCTCGCGCACCTCGTCGATCGAGCTCCTGCAGAGGAAGCGAGACGATCCGAACACCGCGTCGATCCCGGTGATCATGGCCTCCGGAAAGGTTGACCGGGAGAAGCTTCTCCAGGTCGCTCGCTACAGTGTGCGCAAGTTCTTCACCAAGCCTGTCCGGATTGACGCGCTTGCGAAGTCGATCTCCGAGATTCTCGGCGTTACGCTCGATCTCGACTCGACTCCCTGTATCATAGAAGCACACATCAACGACGAGATACTCTTCGTCGAGGTCGCCCAGGGACTCAACAAGGAGAAGATCGAGCTGCTGCGGTACAAGATCGTGGAGCTCATGGAGCTCTATGAGGTGAAGAACCCGCGCATCCTCCTCATCATGTCGAGCATCAGCGTCGGACCCGACGACTCGATCAAACTCGCCGCGCTGCTGCAGACGATCATTGAGAACACGCGCGCGAAACCGCGGCAGGTCAAGGTCCTCACGAACTCCGAATACGTGAGGGAGTTCATCAGCGAGCGCTCCGAGTACGAGGGGGTGGAGGTGACGAACAATCTCGAGAGCGCGATGGACGGTCTGCTCGGGAAGAAGGCGGGCAGCTATATCGACCGCGACAGCAAGACCGTGCATCAGGACTTTCTCCAGACGTCCGCGCCGCGAAGCGGCAAACAGGAGTCGATCGGGATGAAGTTCGAAGAGGAGCGAGCGGGATTCGACCCCGGGCCCGTGGGCAGCGCGGCGAGCATCGCGATTGTCGACGACGATTTCGTGATTCGCGAGATGGTCAAAGCCGTGCTCGGCGACATGGGCCCCTCCATCCGGGAATTCGAGAACGGCAAGGAGTTCATGGACGACCCAAAGCACGGCGAGTTCGATCTCGTCCTGCTCGACCTCATGATGCCCGAGATGGACGGTTTCGGGGTCATGCAGGCGCTCGAGGAGACCGGCGTGAGAGTTCCCGTCATCGTGCTTTCAGCCCTCTCGCAGCGCGAGACCGTCGTCAAGGCCATGCAGTTCGGAGTGACGAGCTATCTCATCAAGCCGCTCGAACCGGAATCCGTCCTGAACAAGGCTCGGGAGGTTCTCCAGGCAAACTTCTGATGGGTGGCGTAGGCGATCTCTACAAGGCGGTCTACCGGAACTCTCCGATTGGTATGGCGCTTATTCGAAGCGACGGGCGGATCGTGCTGTCGAACCCGGCTCTTGCCGAACTCGCGGCTCACGTCGGCGTCGTCGAGCTTCCCCTGATCCTCTGGGATCTCCTTGAGCCGGAGGACCGCACGTCGTCTGTCGATCGCGTGGCAACGCTCGGTCACCCGGGTGAGCGGTACAGCTGGCTGGTTCGCGTCAGAAACAGCGACCGTCCCGTGCTCTGGCAGCTCGACGCCTCCGTCGTCAGCGGCTCTGATGAAGGACGGCTCCTGCTGGTGAACGCCCGCGACGTTACGCTGCAGAAGAGCACCGAACAGCGGCTGAAACGCGCAAAGGAGACCGCAGAACGGGCTACCCGCACCAAGTCCGCCTTCCTCGCGAACATGAGCCATGAGATACGCACGCCCATCCATACGATCACCGGGATGACGGAGCTTCTGCTCGAGACAGGTCTCGACGAAGAACAGCACGAGTACGCGAGCCAGGTTCGCTTCGCGGCAGACGTGTTGCTCTACCTGATCAACGACATACTCGATTTTTCGAAGATCGAAGCCGGGAAGCTCTCGCTGGAGACGATCGACTTCAGTATCGAGCGCGTGGCCGAAGAGGCGGTGGACATGGTCAGCCTCCAGGCGCACAGGAAGGGGCTTGAGAGCGTGGTGTGGATCGCGCCCGGGATCCCGAAGTCGGTCACGGGCGATCCCGGGCGTCTGCGGCAGATCATCGTCAACCTGTTCAACAACGCCGTCAAGTTCACCGAGGGCGGGGAGATCGTACTGACGCTGCGCGTACTGGAGTCGGACGCGGAGCGCTCGCGGCTGCGGTTCGAGGTGACGGATACGGGAATCGGGATACCGGGCGAGAATCTCGGGCAGCTGTTCAAGGCGTTCAGCCAGATCGACTCGTCGACCACACGGAGGTTCGGGGGGACCGGGCTCGGGCTTTCGATCTGTCAGGGGCTCGTGCGCCTCATGGACGGTGAGATAGGGGTTACGAGCGTCGAGGGCGAGGGGTCGACCTTCTGGTTCGAGATACCCTTCCACGTCGTGGAAGGCCCCCTCGAGCAGGCGCAGTGCTGCACCGGGAGGCGGGTGCTGATAATCGACGACAACGAGCGCTCGCGCGATACGATTCACGACTACGTAGAGCGATGGGGCGGCGCGAGCACGGTGGTCTGCACGGGCCAGGACGGTCTGCAGAAGCTGCGCGACGCCGCAGCCGCGGGGGAGCCCTTCGATCTCGCGCTTGTGGACCTCGAGCTTCCCGGTATGGACGGGTGGCAGTTTGCGAGCGAAGTCAACGCCGACCACGCGATCAACGCGACCGCGCTCATCTTGATGACCCCCACGGGTCTGGCCGCCGGCGAGGCGAAGATGAAACGGCTCATGTGGTTCAACGGCTATGCGAGCAAGCCGATCAGCCGTCACGAGCTGGAGGAGACGATCCTGGAGGCGCTTTCCGGAGAGCTCGAGCTTGCCGCGGTGGACGACGAAGCCGACGACGATGAGGGGGTCGAGGAGATCACCCCCGTATCCGCGCAGCTCGTGGTCGCAGAGGATCATCTGGTCAATCAGACGCTCTTCCGCGCGATTCTCGAGAAACTCGGTCACCGGGTGATCCTCGCCGCGAACGGCAGGGAGGCGGTCGAGGCGGTTGAGCGCTCGAGTCCGGACATGGTGTTCATGGACGTCCAGATGCCGGAGATGAACGGCTACGAGGCGACCGGGATGCTTCGCGAGCGAGGGTACCGGGGTCCCATCGTCGCGGTGACCGCGAACGCCGTGAAGGGCGAGCGCGATAAGTGCCTCGCGGCCGGGATGGATGACTTTCTGACAAAGCCGTTCAGACGGGAGGATCTCGTCCCCCTGCTCGACAAGTGGCTTGACACCGCGCTCGAGTCGGGGTCCGGGCGGGTGGGTATTCCTGAGGAGCTGATCGGCGGCGGAACAGCCGAAGCAGACGCGAACGCCGACTCGTCGATCTTCGACTTTTCCGCGGCTGTCGAGCGCTTTGGGGGGAACGAGTCGGTGGTGCGTTCAGTCGTCAGCCGCTTCCTGGGGAAGTGCGGCGAGATGATTTGCGAGCTCGAAGGGTACCTGCAGGCTGGGGACTTCGAAGCGCTGCAGCGAGAGGCACACGGGTTGAAGGGCGGCGCGCGCACGCTCGAGGCGATCCGTCTCGGCGACGCGGCGGCTCTCCTCGAGGCGGCGGCGAAGATGGAGGACGTGACCCGATGCCGGCACTATCTCGGCGCCCTCGAGCAGCCGATACGCGAGTTCGAGGAAGCTGCCCGGGCGTACGAGTCGGTCGAGGAGCACTCGTGAGGGCCCGGACGTCGACATGAAGAAGCGTGTTGTTCGTGCTGTTCGACGACTCCGCGATTCGCGCTACGCGCGTCCTCTGTTGGTCATCGTCGGGTTCATCCTGCTCTCAGGAGCTCTGGCGGTCTACCTCGAGTCGAGGACCAACGAGGAGTTTGGAAGCTGGGCCGACGGCCTGTGGTGGACGGTCATAACCCTGAGCACGACGGGATACGGCGACATGGTTCCGAGCACCCCGGGCGGACGCGTCCTTGCGATCGCAACCATATTCGTCGGAATCGCGGCGATGAGCCTGCTCTCCGGTATGCTCGCGTCGCTGTTCGTCGAGCGTAACACGCGAGCGAGGAGGGGTTTGATGGATTTCAGGAAGCAGAGCGGTCACCTCGTGATGTGCGGCTGGCGCGAGGACATGAAGGAGATCCTGCATGACGTCCTCAGCTCCTCCGCGGGCCTGGAGGCGGACAACGTCGTGCTCGTCTCCAACGTGGAGCCTGAGAAGGTTCAGGAGCTGCAGGAGGATGAACGGCTTCGCGGGCTGAAGTTCGTCCGGGGTGACTACCATTCGGAGCTCGCGCTCGGGCGTGCGAACGTCCGGGCCGCACGCAAGGTCGTCATCATCGCGGATACCCTCGAAAGCTCGTCGGTGAGCGAGATGGACAGCAAGACGGTGATGGCCGTGCTCACCGTCAAGAGCCTCGCTCGCGACGTCTACGTCACCGCCGAGGTTCTCGACCGCAAGTACGAGAGCTATCTCAGGCACGTGCAGTGCGACGAGATTCTCTTCAGTCGGGACTTCGCACGGCAGATGATCGCCTCGAGCTCGGCGACCAACGGGCTCTCGCACATCATCCACGAGCTCCTCGGGCAGGGGAGAACGGGATCGCGCCTGGTCACCCTGGCCATCCCGTCCGATTTCGTCAGCAGGACGTACGGCGAGTATCGCCAGAGCCAGCCCGACTCCAGCGGCCGCCGCCTGTTGATCGGGCTTCTGACGAACACCGGCTCGCCCAACGCGCTGAAGATCGAGGCGTTGCGTGAGGCGCAGAAAACGAGCGATGTATCGCAGCTGATCGCGAACATGCAGAAGGTCAAGGGCCTTGAGGTCAACCAGCCGGTGCTCCTGCCGCCCGACGACTACGAGATTCAGAAGCACTCGATGGCGATCGTGCTCGAGAGGGACGCGTAGATGGCGCTCGACGCAGACGAGAAACTGAGACAGATCCCGCTCTTTGCCGAGATCGCCGCCAACGACGATTACATGGCCGAGCTTCGCGACATCTGCCTGCCGCTCGCCCTGCCGGCCGGTAGGGTAGTCATCCAGGAGGGTGATCAGGGCGCCGAGATGTACATCATGCTCGTCGGGCGGGTAGAGATCTGCAGGCGCACGCGGGCCGGCGATGATTACACCGTCGTCAAGCTTCGTGCCGAAGACAATGTCTTCTTCGGCGAGATGGCGCTGATCGACGACGACGTCAGGTCGGCGACTATCCGGACTACCGTCGATTCGGAGTTTCTCGTGGTCACCAAGAAGGACTTCATCGAGCTCGGTGACCGGTACCCGCAGATTGCACTGCCGATCACGCGGGAGATCGCCAAGATCCTCGCGAGCCGCCTGCGAAAGACCACGGGCGACATGCTGACCATCTTCGACGCGCTGGTCGCCGAGCTGCAGTAAGTCTACCGAAGCGCCGCCTGAATCCGGGAGAGCGCTTCGATCACCTTCTCGCGGTGGTTGAAGGCCGAGATACGAACGTACCCCTCCCCGTGCAGACCGAATCCCGCGCCCGGCGTGATGACGACCCCGGCGCGGTTGAGCACGTCGTCGAAGAAGGCCCACGAGTCGGTGCCGGTGCGGATCCACACGTACGGACTGTTGAACCCGCCGCTGCACTCGTAGCCGAGTTCTTCCATCGTCGTGCGGATCAGCGCCGCGTTCTCGAGGTAGTAGTCCGAGCGCGCGCGGATCTCCTTCCGGCCTTCCGGGGTGAAGACGGCGGCCGCGGCAGTCTGCACCGGGTAGGAGACGCCGTTGAACTTGGTGGACTGGCGTCGGTTCCACAGATCGCGGACCGAGTGCGGCGAGCCCTGCGAGTCGAATGCCTTGAGTTCACGCGGGACGACGGTGTAGGCGCATCGGGTTCCCGTGAACCCTGCCGTCTTCGAGAGGCTTCGGAACTCCACGGCGACCTCCCTGGCGCCGTCGATCTCGTAGATCGAATGCGGTAGTGAGTCGTCACGGATGAACTCCTCGTAGGCGGCGTCGAAGAGGATGATCGCGCCGGTCTTTCGCGCGTAGGAGACCCACTCGGCGAGCTCGGCCTTCGTGGCGGTCGAGCCGGTGGGGTTGTTCGGGAAACAGAGGTAGACGAGATCGACCGGTTGCGACGGAGGAGGCGGGACGAACCCGTTCTCCGAGGTGCCGGGGAGATAGACGAGGCCGTCGTACCTGCCGTCGCGCCAGATGCCCGTTCTGCCGGCCATCACGTTCGTGTCGACGTAGACCGGGTAGACCGGGTCGGGGACGGCCACCGTGATGTCCGCCGCGAAGAGCTCCTGGAAGTTTCCCGTGTCGCATTTGGCGCCGTCGCTGACGAAGATCTCGTCCGCCGAGACGTCACAGCCGCGTTCGCCGAAGTCGGCCGTCGCGATCAACTCGCGCAGAAACTCGTATCCCTGCTCCGGACCATACCCGTGAAACGTCTCGTCGCCCGCCTGTTCGGCGATGCCCTTGCGAAAGCCCTCGACGGCAACCGACGGCAGTGCGTGCGTCACGTCGCCGATGCCGAGCTTGATGACCGGTCGTTCAGGTTGCGCCGCCGCGTGGGCCGCGACCCGACGGGCGATCTCCACGAAGAGGTAACTCGCCTTGAGTTTGCGGTAATGCTCGTTGATTCTGATCACGGGTACTCCTTTTGTATCTGGCCTCCCGGACAGTATATTTGCGGACCATGGTAGGAGACAATCATTGCGACCGGCTGATCTCGCGCATCCGGGAGCTCGCCTCCCACGCGGACGCCGGCGGCGCGCTCGCGCGAGTCTGTGCGCTCCTTCGCGACGAAGTGGCGCACTATGACTGGGTGGGCTTCTACCTCGCAGTGCCGCAGGAGCGGCTGCTCGTCCTCGGACCGTTTGAGGGCGCGCCGACCGAACACCTGCGAATACCCTTTGGGACAGGAGTCTGCGGGCAGGCGGCCGAGCTCGGCGAGACCGTCGTCGTGCCCGACGTGTCCGAGGAGGGGAACTACCTCGCGTGCAGCCTCGAGACGCGAGCAGAGATCGTCGTACCGCTCTTCCACGAAGGCGTCATCTGCGGTGAGCTCGACATCGACTCGCACCGACGCGATCCGTTCGACGCGTCTGATCGCGCGATGCTCTCGCGGATCGCAGAGATCGTCTCCCCGCTCGCTGGTGCCCTCGCCGGCAGCCTGGGGCGCTTTGACAACGACGGGACGTGACCCTACTATGGTCGCGCGGAGGAGCACATGAACAGGTCAGGACTGATGGGACTCGCGATGGCCGTCCTCGTTGCCGTTGGAGCGGTGGCGCTCGACCAGGAGGCGATCGAACGGGCCGACGCGCTCTACGAGGACGATCGCGCCGGGGAGGCGATTGCCGTCCTCGAATCGCTTCTGCCGACCGCCGGTTCCGGCCCCGAACGGGCCGAGGTACTCTGGAGGCTCGCCCGGGCGACCCTGTCGGTGGGGGAGAGTATGGAGGATGCCGACGCTGAACGCAGCGTCGTACTCGCCACGTACGAGCGGGGTGAGCGCTACGGCATCGACGCCGTACAGGCAGACCCGAACAACCACCTCGGGTACTACTGGCAGAGCGCGAACGTGGGCAAATGGGGTCAGGCGCGAGGCATCCTGAACGCGCTGTTCAGGGCGGCTCCAATGCGCGATTTGCTGCGCCGGGCGATAGAGACGAAGCCCGACCACGCAGGCAGTTACTATGTGCTGGGCCAACTCTACGCGCAGGTGCCGGGGGTTATCTCCTTCGGCAACAACGACTACGCGGTGAGCCTCGCGCGCAAGTCCATCGACCTCCACGAGGCTGAGTACGCCGCGGGCGCCACCGACGAGGTCGAGCATGATTACTACATCCAGCTCGCAAGCCACCTGATAGAGCGCAACTGGAACAGCCGCCGCCGGTCGCGCGAACAGCAGAA
Source organism: Spirochaetaceae bacterium (assembly GCA_007118855.1). GTDB lineage: Bacteria > Spirochaetota > Spirochaetia > DSM-27196 > SLST01 > SLST01. The sequence continues at coordinate 457 of SKQU01000035.1, read as the reverse complement.
CAAAGCCCGCTCATACGAGCGCACGAACGATCCGCTGGAAAAGGGGTGGTACTACGAAGGCACGGTTACGATCCGCGACGAGAGCGATCGCGACGAGGCCGAACGACTGCTGCGGGAGATGATCCGCCGCCTTGAGGCGATCTCCGATCGCAGCGACGGCCAGCGACGGCAGCTCGAGCGCGCACGGGAGCTTCTCGCCGGACTGTGAGCCCTACCGGGCCTCACCGCCCGGCCGCCGCCGGGTGATCAGACGGGCCTTCTTGACCCCCAGTCCCCTGCTTCGAAGCTGGTAGACCGCCTGCTCGACCTTCTGGCGTCGCTCGTCGGACCGGTCGAACAGGTCCGGCTGCACACCGCCGGCGCCGGTCCGGACATTGGCGAGTCCGCAGCCGATCAGCCGGATGGGGGTCACGCGGTCCCACTTGTCGCGCAGTAGAAGGCGGGCCATGCGGTACAT
>SKQU01000063.1 GCA_007118855.1 Spirochaetaceae bacterium | reverse complement strand
TTCGCTCGAGCTGCGTGACAAGCGACTCGTAGAACTCGGTGAGGTAGCGCAGGAACCGCAGCGGCATCGAGTCGTCCACACCGGACTGGAACTCGATGAGGAGGTAGAAGTAGACGGGGGAGTCTGCGACGAAGAGCTTCCAGATGATGTCCGAATGGCGGCGGGCGAGGCTCCTGGAGACGAAGTTCGTGTTGACGAGCTCCAGGGTGGAGAGATCGACCTCCCGGAGGAACGGCTCGTCCACGAAGGACTCGAGGAGCCGCGTGACAAAGCCGGGGTGCGAGAAGAGGCGCTTGTAGCGGCCGTCGTGGTCGTTCGGCATGTGGTGTCCTGACTGTGTACTACGGAGGTTTCTGCCTTCGCGCTTCACAACCCGTCATTGAAGCTTTAGAAGCCGGACCATGCGGGCTCACATCGTAGCTTCACTTCCACCGGCACCTCCCCCATTTGGGCTATTCTCATGGGGCGCGCTACCTCGTAGCTTGCGTGCGGGAGGCAGACATGAGACCCATCAGGTATATCAGTGCCATCGGCGTGCTGCTGCTCGCAGCCGCACCGGTGGCGTGCGCACGCGGCACCGGGGAGGCGCAGAAGCCTTCAGACACCGTCGTGACCCGCACCGTCATCGCGAATCCGCAGGAGATGCAGCAGGCGTTCATGGATGTGGCGGACACGGTGCTGCCGGCCGTCGTGGAGGTGAACGTCCTCCAGATCGTGGACCAGCGGCCGCAGTCGCTGTTCGACTACTTCTTTGGTCCGCCGCCGGAAGGCGAGGAGCGCAGGCCCGGACTCGGGTCCGGCGTGATCGTGCGTACCGACGGCGAGACGGTCTACGTGGTGACGAACTACCATGTGGTGCAGGACGCCGACGAGATAAACGTGGTGCTCTACGACGGGCGCGACTACACCGCGACCAAGACCGGCGGTGACCAGCGGACCGATCTGGCCCTGCTCGAGTTCGACAGCGACGATGATGTCCCCCTCATCGAGTTCGGCGACTCCGACGAGGCCCGTGTGGGCCAGTGGGTTCTCGCGATCGGCAATCCGTACGGGTTCGAGTCTACCATGACCGTGGGGATCATCAGCGCGCTCGGCAGGACTGCGCAGCCCGGGATGCCGGTGGGCGGTTTCACCGAGTACATCCAAACCGACGCCGCGATCAACCCGGGCAACTCGGGCGGGGCGCTCGTCGACCTTGACGGCAGGCTCGTGGGCGTCAACTCGTGGATCGCCTCGCGCACCGGAGGGAGCGTCGGGATAGGATTCGCGATCCCGTCCGACGTCGTGCGCAGCGCGGTGGACGATCTCATTGAGCAGGGACGGGTGATCTACGGATGGCTCGGCGTCACGATGATTGATCCAACGCCGCAGATGCTTCCCGGCCTCGCCGACGATCTGGGTGTGGAGGAAGCCGACGGGGTGCTCATAGATAACATTCACCTTGGGTCACCCGCGGTGGAGGCGGGCATGCAGCCGGGCGACTTCGTGACAACAGTGGCCGGCACGGCCGTCTCGGAGACCACCGGTTTCGCGCGAGCGGTGGGCGGTCACCGTCCCGGGACAGAGGTCAGCTTCACGCTCATCAGGCTCGGCGAAGAGCGAACCCTCTCGGTCAGGCTCGACGAGCAGCCGTCTCCTGAACAGATGGGCGACCCGCAGAGGCTCTGGCCGGGTGTGAGTATCGTTCCTATCACCGATCGCATACGGCGCCAGACCAGGATGCCTTCGGGCCTTGAGGGCGTGATCGCGCTGCGCGTGATCGGCGATTCGCCGGTCGCTGTGGCCGGTGTGCAACGCGGAGACGTGATCACCGGGATCAACGGGCGCCAAACCCCCGACTCCCGCGCCTTCTACGAGGCGCTTGCCGAGGCCGGAGATCGCGTGGAGTTCGAGATCAACAGGAACGGCCAGGAGCTCGGAATCAGCGTGCGGCGGTGAAGACCCTGGAGCGAAGCGACCCGAGGTAGTGGTCCGCCATGAAGGTGAACGCCTTTGATGCGGGGCGGAAGGAGTCCCGCACGCTCTCGATCACGTCCGCCTCCTCCGGCATCACACCGCCGGCGAGGGCCCTCTGGTACGCGTCGACCCCCACGCGTACCAGGTCGGTTCTCGTGGGCATGTCCGAGAAGACGCCCGACTGGAAGAGCGCGACTTCACCGATCCTGCGGTAGATGACCGGCCTGCGGTCCGGCTCGAGCCTGTGGACATAGCCAAGGAGGCTTCCCAGGTCGTAGTCGCTGACCGTGTAGGTGCGCCATACCGAGGGGCGAACGCGTACCCGACGCGTTATCGTGTGGATCCGCACGAAACTCGCGAGCACCCACGAGAGGTATGCGAGTATCTCGTCGGCTTCCAGGAGCCTGCGCGTCTGTTCGACGTCGAACACCAGGACAAGCCGGCCGGAATCCCGCTCACGGGTGAAGGTCCGCGTCGCCAGATCCCGTCGAACCCGGTAGAGAAGCGCGGCGAAGAAGGCGTGCGGCGAGACGCTCACCATCTCATGAGGGCGCTCAAAGAGCCAGGCGTGCAGGCGCGGTTCCTGCAGTATGCGGCTCAGTAGCCGGGGTTCCCGTTCGGCGGCGCGCGCGACGCGAGCTGCCTCAGTGATGTCCGGCGATACGACCCGGACGAGCAACTCTATCGTCTGGCGGTCGAAGTGCCACATGGGTGTAGAATACTCACAACACGATCAGACGACGACCATGGCGGAAGATGCTCACCTGGCGCGTCGACTCGCTGATCGTGATTGCCACCGCTTCGGTGACCGCCGTGATGGAGGCGGCCGCCGCGTGCCGGGCCCCGAGTCCTGAAGGAAGCTCCGGGATCTCCACGTCGACCCGGAGGTACGTTCCGGCGGACTCGATCGCGCCGGTGCCGGAGACGACAAAGGCGCCGTCGATGCGGGCGAGCTCCTTCACCGTCTCCGCCAGACCGGGATCGAGGATATTGCGGTGTCGTTCCTCGTACCCCTTGAACGGGTTCATCAGCATCTGGTGGCAGTGCATCGTGACACTGGCGGTGTCGCCGACGACGAAGAGCGCGCCGGTGGGTTTGCCCTCGCGTCCCTCTGATGCGAGCTCCACCGCGAGCTCAACCACGCGGAGCATGACGCGTTGCGTGGCGGCCTCGAGCTCGAGCTCCTCGGAGATGGAGAAGAAGAGCCGGAACGCGGCTTGCACGTCGGTCACCTGGATCGTGTCCACGACACCCGGTTCGTGCGATCCGTAGACGTTCACGATGACGTCGTTCTGCCGGATCCGCTGCTCGGTGAGCGCGTAGAGGAGCGAGACTGATATACTGCCCGCCGGGTTTGCGCCCATTCCGTGGCTCGGCATACCCAGGTCTTCCGGGGTCATGACGTAGACCTCCTGCTCGAGCTCCGCCGGGACCTGGTAGTTGCGGGCGAGCGCGCTCGAGGTGTGCAGGATGATGCACCGTGCGCCGACGGCCGGTGCGAGGTCCAGCGCGTGCCGCCACACCCGCCTCGAGCGGGCCGCACGGCGTCCGGCGGCGTGATCGTCTTCGCGTTCCCCCTCATCTCCGCTCTCGGCGCGTGTCAGCAGCCGGAACACCTTGTCCGACTCGTTCTCGCGTGCCGCCTGCACGAGCGACTCGAGGATGCCGGTGACCTGCAGCTTCACCGCTACCCCGCTCAGCGTGTCGAGGTGGTTTGCCTGGTCACCCACGATGCAGAAGGCGAGGTGGATGAGGTCCTTCTCATGCGCATCGTAGACGATTCCGTCCGGACAGACCGCGACCACGACGACCGTGCTCCCGACGTCCTCGAACTGGGCGTGCGGCATCGCGATGTGATTTCCGAGTCGCGTGGAGAGCATCTGCTCGCGGTCCCAGAGACGCTCCCGAATCCGGTCGTGCTCGAGGCCATCCACCCCGGCGGCGGCCGTCGCTGCGAGTGCGTCGAACAGCTCGTCCTTGCTCTGTCCCCGCACCGTCACGAGATTCCGAATCTCCAGGTTCTGGTCGAACTGATACCGGTTTGCCATTACTGCTCCGCGCTCGCGAGCTCGGGGTGCTCGGTTCTCATGGCCGCATTCTACACCGCGACGCGCCGATTGTGCAGCCGCGCAAGGGCGAATGGTGGACATCCCCGCTGAAGCGATGGTACGGTCTGCGAGCGGAGGAGAGGCAGTGTTTGACCGCAAGAAGGTGCTCGAGTATCGCGACGCGATCGTTGGCGATCTGCAGGCGCTGATCGCGATACCGAGCGTGAAGGGCGATCCCGCGCCGGGCGCGCCGTTTGGATCCGAGGCGCGCCGGGCGCTTGACTTCATGCTCGAACGCGGAGCGGCGCTCGGGTTCGAGGCGAGGAACGTGGACGGGTACGCCGGGCATGTGCAGCACGGCCGCTCGGGGCCCATCGTCGGCGTGCTCAACCACCTCGACGTCGTGCCGGCCGGCGAGGGCTGGGAGCATGAGCCGTTCGGCGGCGAGATCGACGACGGACGGGTCTACGGACGCGGAGCCTCGGACAACAAGGGGCCGGCGGTCGCCTCGCTCTACTGCCTGCGGGCGCTCGCGGACCAGATACCCGACCCCGGCGTCAGGATCCGGGTGATCTACGGGACGAACGAGGAGAGCGGCTTCGGCTGCATGATGCGCTACCTCGAACAGGAACCGGTCCCCGACCTTGGATTCTCACCCGACGCCGGGTATCCGCTGTACAACCGCGAGATGGGGATCGCGAGCTTCATCCTCACCGCGCCGCGCGCAGGCGATCGTGTCGTGCAGAGCGCCGGCGGCGGCGAGGCGCTCAATATGGTGCCGGCGCAGGCGACCGCGGTGATCGCGGCCGGACACACGGAGCTCGCCCGCCGCGTCGTCGCGCGCCTGCGTGAGGAGGAGGCGGTGGAGCCGCGGGTGCGGATCGACGATTCGGGACGCGAGCTCAGGCTCATCGCCGAGGGTGTGGCGGCGCACGGCGGCCGGCCTGCAGGAGGGGTGAACGCGATCGCGCACCTGGTGCGTGCGATCACCGCGATCGCCGGGGAGGCCGGCGCCGATTGTGAACCCGCGCTGAGGGCCCTGGACCGCCTCATCGGGTTCGAGACCCGCGGCGAATCCGCCGGTCTCGCGTGCCGCGACGAAGAGTCGGGCGATCTCTCACTGAACTGGGGCACAATCACCGTGGACGATGAGAAGGTGGAGGTGGGCGTCAACATCCGCTACCCGGTCACGGCTGACTACGCCCGGATAACCTCCGTGCTTACCTGTACGATGAAGCGCGCCGGTTTCTCGGTCAGGGAGGAGAGTCACCTCGCACCGCTCTTCCTCGCGGCCGACGATCCGCTTATCGAGACGCTTCTGGGGGTCTATCGCAGCGTGACCGGAGATGAGACTGAGCCCATGTCCATGGCAGGGGGCACCTATGCACGCGTGCTCAGGGGGCGCGGCGTGACCTTTGGGGCGGGCTTCTCAGGCGACAACACCAGAGCCCACCAGAGCGACGAGTTCATCAACATGGACAGCCTCATGCGACACGCTGAGATCTGCAGTCTCGCGATGCACGAGCTTGCAGAGGTCGCCCGGCAGGGGCCGGCGCACACGAGCGGTCGCGACGGTACGCGCTGACGCAGGCGGGTCAACGGCCGCAGGCCGACGCCGCTCCCGCCCGGAGGTGAGCCGGCTTTGCCACGAGCCGCGCTATTATATGAGCTGCACAGTCAGTTTAAGCCCCGTAAGGAATTCTGTTGTGAAGGGTAACACAATAAAGAACCAGAAAGTGCGCATAAGCACTTCTCATGAATCGCAGAATGGAGTACTATTCCGGTCAGAATGGTCGCAGTCATTTTGACGACCAAATCTCACAGAAGGAGTCATTCCATGCGCACACTCATGATAGCTCTTCTCGTCGCGCTCACGTTCGGTGTCCTTGCCGGCTGCGGGAACGATGCGGAAGCGGCTGCCACCGGCTACGTACCCGGCCAGACGGTGGAGGCGTACAACTACGTCCACGGCGGCTACATTGGTCAGGCAGTCGTCACGACCAACTCAGACGGCTCGCTCCAGGCGACGCTCGACGAGGCGTTCCTCCCGCACACGCTCGCGATCGTCGATCTCGAGGAGAACGAGTGGAACGAGAGCAACACCGTCTTCTACGTCCAGCGCGGTAACCAGATCCGCGTCGCAAAGCACATCGCGTACAACGGGACGAACTACACGGGCGTGACCGTTGGCGCCGGCGCGCTCAGTTACGTCGCTGCAGACGACCAGGGTAATCCGGTTGGCGGCAAGGATCTCGAGCTGATCATCCTGCGGAGCGAGGCGAACATGCGCGCCTACTGGCAGAACATCGGCGAAGGCAAGTTCGAGATCTTCACCGAGTTCGGCGGCACGCCCATACCCGTCACGACGACCTCTTACGGTTCGGTCTACAAGCGCGGTTCCACGTACTGGAACTTTGGCCTTGGCTGGCAGGGGAACATCGACGCCGTTGAGGAGGCCGCGCAGGAGCACGGCGTCGCCTTCTCGCTCGACGAGATGAACCGCCGGGCGGACGACAACCTCTGGGAGCTTGCCGACGCGGTGACCGCGGCGACGCTGACCGACTTTCCGGACTACTTCGGGGTCATCCAGATGGCGGCCGCGAGGCTGAAGACCCAGTAAGACACTCTGTTCTCAGCGATCGAGCCCGGCCGGCAGGCCGGGCTTTTTTCCGTGCGCCCGGCAGGGCAAGAGGCCGCGTGGCGAGGGGCGATCCGGAGCGCTGCTCGCCTATCGCTCGCGTTCGCGCTTTCTCACCTGGAAGAACCGGACGACGCCGCCGAGTCCGACGACGAAGCCGGTGAACGAGACCCCGTACCCGAAGAACGACGCGAAGAAACCCGGCTCGATCGCCCGCAGCACCTGCAGGAAAAGTATGAGCCAGCCGAGTATCATCATCCCGACACCGGTACCCATCAGGATGAAGGCCTTCTTATTCACCGGATACCTCCCTGTATAACCAGCAGAGCGTCTTGTGCTCTCTTGTCGGCTCAAAGCGTGGCGGGTCTTCAACCTCGCAGAGCCCCTTGATCATGACGGGGCAGCGAGGGTGAAAGCGGCAGCCGGACGGCGGGTTTGCCAGGCTCGGCGGCTCGCCCCCGGGCACCTTGCGATAGACCGAAGCATTCCCGGCATCCGGGTCCGCGATCGCTTCGAGGAGCGCCTTCGTGTACGGGTGCTTCGGATCGTCGAGCAGGTCGTCGACCTCGGCCTCCTCTACGAGCCTGCCTGCGTACATCACGAAGATTCGCTCCGAGAAGTAGCGAACTGTAGAGAGATCGTGCGTGATGTAGATCAGTCCGATGTTCATGTCGCGCTGCAGTCCGCGCAGGAGCTGCAGGATCTCCACCCGCACCGACGCGTCGAGCATTGAGACCGGCTCGTCGGCGACGATCAGCTTGGGCTTGAGGATGATCGCCCGCGCGATGACGACCCGCTGCTGTTGTCCGCCACTGAGCATGTGCGGGAACTTGGAGAGAAAATCGTCCACCGGGGTCATCTTCATCTGGGTCATCGCCTCGACGATGCGCTCATGACGTTCAGCCGGGTCCTTGACGCCATGGATCAACAGTGGTTCCTCGAGCAGCCTCCGGATGCTCATGAACGGCGGGAGCGCCCCGTAGGGGTCCTGCATGACGTAGCCGATCTGCGACTTGTACCACTCGCCCTCGCGCCCGGTGAGGTGCGATATCCGCCGCCCATTGAAGAAGATTTGCCCGCGGGTGGGGGTGTTCAGGCCCAGAATGGTCTTTGCGAGGGAGCTTTTCCCGCAGCCGGACTCCCCGACGATGGCGATCGCCTCGCCGGCCGCAAGCGAGAAGTCGACGCTGTCCACCGCGCGCACCCAACCGGTTCGGATGAACCCCCACTTGCGCAGCTCGAACCAGGTGTGCAGGTCCTTAACCGCGAGGAGCGCGTCCGGGCGGGAGTCCTGCCCGGTGCCCTGCGGAACCACTGCCGTCTCAGCCATCGGTAGCCTCACTCTCGTAGAGCCAGCACTTGACCCTTCGTCCGCCGCGTACGGTGAAGACCGGCGGTTCCTCGCTGCAGCGTGCGAACCGCGCCTCGCACCGGTCGGCAAAGCGGCACCCTTTGGGGGGATCGAGCAGACTCGGCGGTTGGCCCGGTATGAACTCGAGCGTCTTCTTCTCGCGCAGCGTCGGTACGCTCGCCATCAGTTTCTGCGAGTAAGGGTGCAGCGGGTCGCGGAAGAACTGGTCGGCAGTGGAGAGCTCGACGATCTGACCCGCGTACATCACCGCCGCGTCGTCGGCAAGCTCACTCGACGTCGCGATGTCGTGCGTGATGAGGATAAAGGTGCTCTGGAGATCCTGCTTGACAGCCTTCAGGACGTTCATGATGTTCGCTTGCGTGAGCAGGTCGAGCGCGGAGGTGGGCTCGTCGAGGAGCACGAGGTCCGGACTGGCCACGAGGGCCATCGCGATCGCCGCCCGCTGTCTCATGCCCCCGGAGAGCTCGAAGGGATAGCGTTCCGCGAAGTCCTGCGGCACTCCGACCATGCGCAGCATCCGCCGTGCCTGGTCGATCGCCTCGTCGAGATCCTGCGTCGAGCCGTGGACGAGGAGGGGTTCAGCGACCTGCTCCTGAATCCTGATGACCGGATTGAGCGCGTTCATCGCCGCCTGCGGCACCATGGCGATGCGCACCCACCGCACCTCGCGACGGAAGAGTTCGTCGTTGAAGGTCATCACGTCGGTCGTGCCCAGGCGAATGCTCCCCTTGTACGTGTGCACGTTTCGCGGCAGGAGCCGAAGGATCGCGCGGGAGAGCGAGCTCTTCCCGCAGCCGGACTCCCCCACGATCACAAGGGTTCGTCCCGAGTCGAGTGTCAGGTTCACCCCGTCGACCGCCTGGACCACGCCGCGCCTGGTACGGAAGTGCAGATAGAGGTCCTCTACCGTGAGCCCGCTGGATTGGTGCGCCATCTAGATCTCCCGGAGTCGCGGATTGAAGATGCGGTCGAGCGCGAATCCGAGCATGGCGAAGCCGAGCCCGGTGAGCATCAGCAGCACCGCCGGTTGTATCATCCAGTAGTAGTGCCCGTTGTACAAAGCCCCGTTGACACGGGCGTCGTCGAGCAGCTTTCCCCAGGTGGGCAGCACCGGGTCTCCCAGGCCGAGCGCGGCAAGCGACGCCTCGAGGAAGACGTAGCCCGGGATTGCTGTCACGAAGCTCGGAATGAGCACCGGCAGGATACGCGGGATCATGTACCTGAAGACGACCCGGAAGCCTCCGGCTCCGTACGCTCTGGCCGCCTCAATGTAGGGCGACTCGCGGACCTGGAGGAACATCGCCCGGTAGGTCTTGATCGCGCCGCTGAATATGCTCAGCAGGATCACCACCCCCAGCATGTTCCAGATGCTGCGCGAGTAGAAGGTCCCCACCATCACGAGCAGCGGCAGCAGCGGGAGGATAAGGTTGACCTCCGTGATCCGCTGAATGAGACTGTCCACCCACTTGCCGAACCACGCGCCGATCGCCGCGACGATCATCGTTGTGATGCCCACGCCCACCGCGGCAACGAGCCCGAAGGTGAGCGCGATAGGTGTGCCCCAGAGCAGCGCGATCGAGATGTCCCTGCGGCGATGATCGGTTCCGGCGAGACCGTGAACCTGTCCGTATACGACGAGCTTCACGTCGATGTCGCTGTCCGGTTCAAAAAGAAACCCGTCCACCTCCAGACGGTACCGGCCCTTGACGACCGTGGACGAGTCTACCGTGTAGTCCGAAAAGAGGCCCACCTCCACGGGTATGTTGGTGAGCCGGCGGATGAGCCGTGCGTCCTGCGAGAGACGGACCACCGTCTGGGCGCCGGCGGGCCGGTCGCCGAGCGGTATCATGCGACCGTCCGGCGTATGCCAGGTGAGGGTGGCATAGGGGCCGAGATCATCGAAGGTCCCGAAGAGGGTGACCGTCACTTCCTGCGGAAACGCATCCGCGCGGTAGTCGAAGGTGAGGTCCATCGCGAACTCGCTTACCTCTTCGCCCGGGCGGATTGTCCTGGTAATATCGCCGTCGCGCGAATCGACGATCACGGTTCGAGGGAGATTCACCCAGGGCAGGACGTTGAACCAGGCGGGGCGGGCGTTCCGCGGATTGTCGAGCCAGACACCTTCGCCGCCGCGCCACAGGTCGATAGCCCGATCGTAGGGCAGCACGATGATCGTCGTGAGCGCAGTGATGACAAGGAGCAGGATGATCGCCGCACCAGCGATTGCCGACGGATAGCGGCGCAGCTCCCGCAGGCGGTTCGCGCGCGCCATTACCGTCCGCTCCCCGCGCCGACCTTGACCCGCGGGTCGAGCAGCGCGTACGCGAAATCGAGCAGGAAGACCGTCAGTGCGAGCAGGTAGGCATAGATCACAACGGACCCCACAATCACCGGGGTGTCGTAGAAGCCTATCGCCCGGTAGATGAGCTGTCCCAGACCTGGCCAGTTGAACACCGTCTCCGTGATAATCCCGCCCTGCCACAGTACTATGACCAGAAGCGCGAAGCTGGTGACGATCGTCGGCATCGTGGGCCGAAGCACGTACCGTCGCTCGATCATGCCCGACGTCAGTCCTTTCGCCTTCGCCATGTCGACGTAGTCCTCACTCGAGTAGATCATGAAGAACGTGCGCCACGAATAGGTGGCGAGGAAGATGCCGCTGATGACGATCGCCGACACGGGGAGCACGAGGTGCCGCAGCAGGCTCATGATGTAGGGGATCGTCGTCCGCGGCGGAGGCGCCGCAACCATGCCGCCGAACGGCATGACGCCCAGCACGGCGGCAAAGATCAGTATAAGAAAGAGCCCGTAGAACCAGGGCGGCGCGGCCGAAAGCGGCGCCAGCGCGACGACCGTGCGGTCGAGCCGCGAGCCGTACCGGCGCGAGAGAAAGAGCGCTCCGATCACTGCGGAGAAGAAAAGGAAGATCTGCGCCGTGGCAAACAGAAGCAGCGTGGAGGGCAGGCGCTCGAGAATCACGAGCCGTACCTGCCTGGACCCGCTGTCGCTCGTGATCTGCTCCGCGCGGCCCAGGTTGAGGCTGAGCGCCGTGCCCAGGTAGAGCACGGACCGGATGATGAAGGGCTGGTCGAGCCCCAGACGCTGTTCCTCGATCCGCACCGAGTCCGCGATGATCGATTCCCTCTGTTCCTGTGGCAATCGCCGGAACTCCTGGTCCATTGAGACCATCATGGCCACGCCTTCCCGGATCTGTCCGCGGCGGATCTCGTCGACGTGTCCTCCCATATTCGCGATGAGGACTGCCAGGTAGACGCCGATGACCACCGACCCGGCGAGCATCACCAGTCGGCCTCCGGCAAACCGGAGGATACGGAGGATCGAGTGACCGCGGGAATCTCCTCCCGAGGACTTCTCGTCCGCCAGCTCATCTCGTGGCGGGGGTAGTGTTACACCTGCTTCAGCCATGGTTATGCATGCTCCGTGCGCCGGATTGGGCCGAGGATCGACCGAAAGACGCGGTACGGCCCGGAGGGCCGTACCGCAGAAATACTACTGCGCAACCGTAGCAAAGAGAAGTGAATCAAAGGAGGGAACGCTCACGATGGTCGGGGCGACAGCCACCTCGAGCCGGTTCGACCCGGCCGGAAGGTTCCGTGTGTCGGCGGCCGAGAGACTGACGCGCCACCTGCCGTCGGCGACCGCGCCGGCGTCACCGACCTTCACGAGCTCGTCGCGAGCGTTGAAGAGCAGGTACTTGACCGACTCCATGTCCGCGACCGCGTACGGGCGTCCGCCGAAGGTGACCGAAATGTCAAAAGTGGCCGCCTGTCCGGTGGTAACCCGCGCCGGGCCGGAGACGTCCACATCCGCGATGCGGGGAGCGTCAAACCGCGCCCACTTCTCCGGCGAGTCTCCGTAGCCGTCAAAGCGTCGGATCTGGGCCGACTTCTCAACCGGGAAGGCCCGCTCGAGATAGTAGGGGCCGAGCCCGACCCAGAAGTGACCTTTCTCCTCGACCCACCGGGTCAGGTTCTGCCACCGTGCGGAAGCCTGTGCCGCGGTAATGTACTGTCCGAGGGTGTTGCGGTACGGGATCATCGACTCAGCGCGGGCCGCGTCAAGGTTCGACTTCAGAATGTCGATCGCGGGCCCGGCGATCATGTTCGTCCACTCGACCTCGAGCTTGTCCGCCTTCGCCTTGCTGAATGCGAGCTGCTCGTTCGCCTCCGCGCGCATCGCGACGCCGAGCGTATGCCAGGCGCCGGGACCGAAGCCGTAGGCGGGGAAGAGCGTCGAGACGTTGGTTTCAGCGTCGGGCGTGAAGACGTCGCTGTAGTACTCGATCACCACGGGATTCGTGCTCACGATCCGGACGCCCTTGAAGGTGCGCTGGAATGACTCGAAGCCCGGTCGCGTGGCCTCGTCGTAGATCGCGCTCTCCGGGTTGGCCCGGTCAAAGGTGAGAATGAGCGAGAGCACCATGTCCGCTACGGAGAAGGGGCTCCCGTCGTGCCACTGCCGGGTCAGGAGATCCGGCTCGAAGTAGGCGACCGATTTGCGGTTCGCGGTGAGCCCGTCCGGGTGCTTGGTGCCGACGGTGATGAACCGCTGATCCGCCACGTCCCAGTCTATCCAGGCGTCGGCCGGAACGCGGACCTCGTTCGCGAAGTCGAGCGTGACCCAGTCGTGGGTCCTTGCGACCGGGAGGCCCTCCTTGATCGTGACTTCGGCTCGTTCGATGCGCTGCGGCCATCTGAGTCCCGTGTACGGGTCCGGGAGGTCTGCATAGTCTTGCGTCGCACGGATGATCATCTGGTCGTAGACCCAGTTCGACCCGCCGAGCGGATTCCACGGTTCGGGGAGCATGCTCGGGAGACCGATCGTCATGCTCCCGCCGACGCGGTCGGTGTAGCGTACGGTGTGCGGCCAGAGGAAGGCACCGGAGATCGAGGCCGAGAGGTCGGCCGCGACCGCGACGTTCGTCCTGCGCGGTGCCACGCCGATCCGGTCGGTGACGAAGATCCGTATGGAGTCCTGCATGGAGAGCTCGAGCGCCTCGGCGAAGAGGTCTGCCCGTTGCTCGACGGTCTGGAAGTCACTGTTCCCCAGGCGCTCGGCGACGCTGTCGAACTCCGGTGAGGGGGTGTACGCCTGCCAGAGCGGGAAGGTCAGGCCCCGCGGGGTGTAGAAGAAGTCGAAGTTGCCCGCGAGGTCGCGGTTGATGAAGGTGGAGACCCAGCCGCCGGTGTAGAAGTGGAAGAGTCCCGCCGCCGGGTCGCCGCTGATCCAGATGGGAGAGGCCTCCGCTCCGGTCTTGTAGTCCCGCTGGGTGCGGAACCCGAGCCGCTCGAGCTGGTTCGCGACGTAGTCTCCGATGTCGCGCCGAGCATCCTCGGTCCGGATGAGCCCGATTAGCGTTACCGGCTCGTTCTCGTACTGCCATATGCCGCCTGCCTTGCGCGCGCCGAGCTTCTCCATCTCCTCGGTGATGACCTCGTTCGCCCGGTCGAAGTCGTACGCGTAGACGAGCTCCATCTTCCGGTTGATCTCGATGAGCCGGGTGTAGTCCGGAAAGGCCGTGTTGACCGCGGTCCAGCGGGGATTGGCGAGACCGCCGTAGATCTCCTCCGCGACGAAGGTCCGGTCGATGAGCCAGTTCATCGCCTCCCTGATCCGGGGGACCGAGAAGGGGTTGAGTTTCCCGGTGGCCGGGAACGTGGGACCGATCGGGTTGAAGGTAATCTCGTCGTAGAGACCGTACGAGGTCTCGTAGCCGAGATTCTGGTCCGCGACGATCCTGCGATAGAGCTCAGGCTCCGCGATCGCGTGGGCGTAGATCTGGATCTCGTTCGCCTGGAGCCGCGAGACGCCCGCGGCAAACGAGCTCTCCTGCAGGAAGACGACCTCGTCGAGCCACGCGCCGGTTCGGTCAACCGCCGCTCGCTCCTCTTCCTGCGTGGCGGTCGCGAAGACCGTGCC
>SKQU01000299.1 GCA_007118855.1 Spirochaetaceae bacterium | reverse complement strand
CGCAGTTTCGCCACTGCGAAACTCCGGCAGTTCTGCGTTGCAGAACTGCAGTCATCTGCGGTCATCCAGGATCCGGTTGAGGTACGCGACATCCTGGCTCACCTGGTGAAGACAGGCCGCGCGCCTCCGGGCTTTGATCCAGCCTTCCTGAACTGAGAGCTCCCGACTCCTACCTGACCCGCAGGCTGGGACAGGTGCGCCCCGATCCGGCGCACAAGCACACAAAGAAGCGCGAACCGGCTTGGGACAGCTCGGGACAGTGAACCTCGCTCAGTCTCCGCGCGTCCGCGACGCCACGCGACAGCGATCCGCAGGCGCCGAAGACGTCGTGGGAGCCGTTCGACCGCCAGAAGGCTCAACCGCGACCATAGCTTTTCCTGTCGTTCGTTCCGTCGCCCCGCATGCGCGCAAACGATGGGCTGCTACACCAAAGCGACCTTGACAGCAGACGACCCGTGTTCTACGCTCCTATCATATTGAAGCAGATCTCATCAGTAGAAGGGGGTCATCATGAAGCGTACCCTGCTTCCGTCGGTTGTTGCCTTCCTGATTGCGCTCTCTTCCGCCGGTGCGGGCGAGATGCCGGCACCCTACCCCGGTTCTGTTCTCTACAGTACCGGCTACACCACGATCTACTGCAGCAAGGACAGCTTCGAGGACGTGGTCGCCTACTTCACCCGGACCCTGGGACCTCCCTCCCACAGGTCCACGGACAAGGATTCCGCCTACCAATTTGCCAGCTTCGTCTACTCGCGGGAACCACGAGACGACGGATCCACCACCGTCAGGTCCGTTGAGGTCACTCAGTACAGGAACGTTGCGAAAAATACCGAGCCAACGATGAGAAATCTCTGGAGCTATGTGCAGAACGGCTTGCTGACACGTGAGCGGTATGAAGAGATACAAAGCCGCTATGAGCATCTCAACGACTATCTCTTTCCGGATCATGGCGACGGTTCTGCCATAGGGAGGATCCTCGCGAAGTACGAAACATACATGACCACGGGATTCTGGGATCCTGCCGAAAGGCAGGCCCTCACGGACGAGCTCGACCGAATAGCCGGGCTGCCCAGCACCCGCGACCAGGCCGAACGGGAACGAAGAAGAGCTGAACGAGCCAAGGTCAACGCTCAGGTGAACGAAGCAATGCAAAGGGTGATAGGCACGCTCACCACGAGCGAAGGTGTCGATTTCTGGATCGCCTACCTCCGGGAGCTCGAGGAGGAGGCGCAACGAGAACCCTACCGGGTCAAGATCGAAATGGACACTACCGTCATCGAGCTCCCCGGCGACAAGGGATAGTCGGCCGCAGGCAAGAGCGCACAGGAGGCTGGACCCTGTCGCTTGCGGTGCCACCGGCCGTGACCGCGCCGCATCGCGACAATCCCGGCGCCTCGATGCCGATCTCCTCTGCCCCTCCTGACAGTGCTCCGCAGCCGGTATCGTCCGTGCCGGCATCCGCTGCGTGAGCGTCCTTCCATCGGCAGGGCCCCCGTCTGCTGCCCACGGCATCTCCTCCCGCCCCTCTCTCAGCGCATCCAGAAGGGGGAGCGCCGGCCTCGTCCCGGCACCCGCGCCACTCCATCCCCGTCCGCCGGCCCTCCGCGGCTCCCCCTCGCTCCAGCCCCACCGGGACGGCGGCGCTCACCGGGCTATTCGCCCTGCGCCGCCTTGGGGCTTCCGCTACCCCCACCCGGCCGCCCGCCGCGTCACCGCCTCCCGGCCACGGTGGGGCCCGGCTGCAGGCGTGGAAACCGGCTCGCTCCAGCTCCGTGCGGAGCGCGTTCCCGGGATCGACCCAGTCGCCGTCGCTCACCTCGACTACGCGCCTCCCTGAACCCCGGTCCGCCGTTTCCAAGCCCGGCTCACCTGCTCGTTGTGGATCCGCGCTAGAACCGATCGTGGGCAAACAAGTCAGATAGAGAGACACGGACCGTCAACAAGCGGTTGCAGACGGCCTCGCTTCGCTCACGGCCAAACCGCGCCGTTATGTTGCGCGTCACGATGTCTCTCGACTGCTTTCATCGAGGTCATGTCAACACCGGACGAAAACTGCACACCCGGACCGGGTGTCTCGTCTATCCAGCCTCCTTCGATGACTGGTCTCCGTCGTCCGGATGGAGAGCCTTCCAGACTTCGGTGTGATGCCGCATCCGGTAGGAGTTCGCGACCACGGTTGACTCGAGTATCGCGTCCCGGGGAAGGTTCACGCACTGGCCGCGGTTCGCCAGATTCACCGTGCATTGCAGCTCGCGGTTTCCCTCCAGCGCGTCGAGAAACTCGGCAAAGAAGTCCTCGTCGCTGTACTGCCGATTCGGGTCGTGCAGGTCCTTCTTCTCGATCGGCATCGACCCGCCGGCCTGGGCGGCCATATCCGCCGCGGTCTTGTCGTACGTGCGGAAGTACTCCGCTGCGGTATCGCGTTCACCGTCGAAACCGAGCGTCTTTCCATGGCATTGGCCCTCACCAATCAGGGTCGGTATGAACTCGCTGATATGGTGGTCACCCACGACCGGAAACGCGCGAAACGCCCGGAACAGCTCGGTCGTGAGTTGGCCTCCCGGAAGCTCTATCCCCGAGTCAGCCTCTTTCAGAAGGGGATCAGCAGATCCTTGCCGCCGTGACTCAGTCGGGTGATCACAGACCGCGGAGATGGCACGAGAGTCGCTCCGGCGCACCACGTACTCAAAGGAACTGATCGACTTGCTGTTCGTGCAGCCCTACGTCAAGATCGAGAACCTGGTGACTCACGGCATCGCGGAGCGGCGGACCGCAAGCAAGTACCTCAGGCAGCTGGAAGAGATCGGCATACTCGGTTCCTACAGGGCTTGGAAGGAGACCATCTACATCAACCGTCCGCTGATGGAGCTATCAAACAAAGCGGAGTGATTCAACATAATGGGCGCTTCGAGCAGCCGCCTGACGCCAATGTCTCGACTCACGGGAGCCCTGGATTCTACGTCTGGCCCTTACGGGCACGACTCCCGCTCGGCACGGCGCAGCTCATGGCCTCCGTTAGGCAGACCTTCGGACGTCGCTATTGTCCAGTGTCGCCGTGATGCCATCATTGCCTTCAGTGATGCCAGTTGCCGTCCGCCTTGTACACGCGATCCGGCATCGCTTCCAGTCCTTGTCGTGTGACTGCATATATGCTATCATCTTAATGTGGTCGTAATTCTGGACACAAGCGTTCTGTTCCAAGCGCTCTACAGTAACTCCGGTGCTTCCCACGCGATCCTTAGCCGTGTCCGTAGTGGCGCCATTCGGCTGGCACTGTCGGTACCCGTCTACGGAGAGTACCAGGATGTCCTGACTCGACCAGAAAAGCGGTCACTGCTCGGTCTCTCGGCCGATGACGTCAAGACGGTCCTCGACTTCATCGCGTTCATCGGTGTCCCGTCGCCAGTCCACTTTCGTCTGAGAGCAAACCTGCGCGACGAGAGCGACAACATCTTCGTCGAGCTCGCGTTCGCGAGCGGAAGTTCGTACCTCATCACCGAGAATGCCAGAGACTTCACGGTAGACACTGATCTGAACTTGGAACAGCTATCGATCGTGACTCCGTCCCAGTTCATGAGAAAATGGAGGCAATCCCATGGCAACAAGAACTAACACACTGACGATCCGCGTACCGGAGGATCTGAAGCTGCGACTCGAGAAGGTTGCGATGATGCAGGGCGTGTCCATGAACCAGCTCGCGCTCTATGCCTTTACCAAGGAGATCGCCGTTCTTGAGACCTCTTCGCACTTCCGCACCGTACTGAGAGACGTCGACAAGAAGGCGATGGTGAAGGAGATGGACCGAATCCTTGCTTCCGTTCCCGAGCGAACGGTTCCCGAGTGGGACGAGCTGGAAGACCCCGGCGATTGAGGCTAACACGTAGGATTGAGACGACCCGAAGGGTCGATTCAATCCAATGTTCAAGAAGCCCGGGCTGAGGGAGCCGTCTTTACTATAGGGCAATGCTTGGCGAAAGAGGGACAAGGCGCGCCGG
>SKQU01000066.1 GCA_007118855.1 Spirochaetaceae bacterium | reverse complement strand
CCGCCGTCGTCAGGAAGACGAGGACAATACAAGCGACGCGCAAGAGGAGAGCTCCCCGACACCTCACTTCGCTGCTCCAGGGCCGGCGAGTTACACATGGCGCCACGATGCCCTGGCGGAACTCTAGTCGAGTTGATACACGGTTGTCAACTGTTCGTTACCCGCCTACCCGCGAGCTGAGGGTCATTCATGCCAGCCGGCCGCGACGCGGAAAGACGCCACAGCCCCGAAATGCGTGGTACAATCGACGGAGAGGCTGAGTCGACTCGCGGGGAATTCGGGAGGTGAACTCTGAAACGCAGGTTGGTTTTGGTCGTTCTTGCGGTCACGGCGAGTGTCTGCGCGGTGTATGCGCAGGATGACGCTTCTTTGTTCGAGGCCGTGCGGAACGGTACAGCGGATGACGTGCGCGCGGCTCTGCAGGCGGGAAGCAGCATCGACGCGAGAACCGCGGCAGGGGAGACGCCACTCATGTACGCCGCCGTGTTCAGCGAAGACGCCAAGGTAACCGCGCTGCTCTTGGACGCGGGAGCCGACGTGACCGCACGCGACTCGCTGGGGCGCACCGCGTTGACTCTGGCGGCTCGTTCGAACGAGAACCCGGACGTCACGAGACTCCTCATACGCGCCGGAGCCGATGTAGACGAACGGTGCAGGTTCATCAGGCCATCCTTGCAGTACTTCGGCGGAACCCCCCTGACGTATGCGGCGCTCGCCAACAGGAACCCGGAAGTCACCCGTGTGCTCCTTGACGCAGGAGCGGACGTCGAGGCGGCAGACCATTACGGAGGCACGCCCCTCATGCGCGCTGCCCGGTACAACCAGAGTGTCGAGGTCGTGAAACTGCTCCTGGACGCAGGGGCCGACGTGAACGCAGTCAACAGCGACGGCGCTACCGCGCTCATGTCGGCCGCGGCGAACAATGAGAACCCCGATGTTACCCAGCTGCTCGTCGATGCCGGTGCCAACGTGAACGCGAGCGCCGGGCTTACTTCTCACACGGCTCTGATCGGGGCCGCCACGAGCAACCGGAATCACCGCATCATAGAGATACTGATCGCCGCCGGGGCTCGTGTGGATCACGACGGAGACGGGACTGCGCTTCAGCATGCCGCGCGGGCAACCAGGAATCCGAAAGTCATTGAGGCGTTGCTCGACGGAGGAGCGGACGTGACGGCGGGCCGCTCATGGCGCGAGACCATTCTCGAAATCGCACAGGCGAACGACTCTCTCCGCGGGAGTACGGCCTACCAGAGACTCGAAGACGAGTACAACCGCCGTATGCAGCACGCTGTTTCTGAACCGGCCCTCGAGGTGGTCCTTGTGCCGTCCGGAACGTTCGAGATGGGAAGCTCGCGCGACGGACGCGATAATGAGCGTCCGGTTCGAGCGGTGACGCTCGGGTCGTTCTATCTCATGGTGACTCCGGTCACGATGGACCGGTTCGATGCATTTGCCCGGGCTACCGGCCGCGATCTTCCGGCTGACAGGGGATGGGGCCGTGGCGAACGACCGGTGATCAACGTCACATGGTACGACGCCGTCACGTACGCAAACTGGCTCAGCGAGCAGGACGGGCTCGCGCCCGCGTACTGTATCACTGAGTCCGGTGTCACGTGGAACCTCGCGGCCGACGGTTGGCGACTCCCCACGGAAGCAGAATGGGAGTACGCTGCGCGGGGCGGCCCTGACTCGGCCGGCACGCGGCACGCAGGCGGCGGACCATACCAGGTCTCGAACGTCGCCTGGTTCGATTCGAACTCAGACGGTAGAACGCAGCCTGTTGGGGGCAAGAACGCGAACGAACTTGGCCTCTACGACATGAGCGGGAACGTCTGGGAGTGGTGCTGGGACTGGTACGATTCGTACGTCCGGACCGCGGAGATCGATCCGACGGGCCCGCGAACCGGGACGCATCGCGTGGCGCGCGGCGGTAGCTTTCATCATCCCGCCGAGCGCACGACCGTGAGTTATAGAGAAATGGGTGAACCCGCGTCAAGCTTCCCTACGGTTGGGTTTCGCCTGGCGCGCTCGGTCGAACCGGGTCGACGGGGCATGCAACCGTTCGAGCACACCGTGATCCGGATAGAAGGCGGCGAGTTTCTGATGGGGAACGAATCTGCAACGAGAGGGAACGAAACCCCGGTCCGCCGGGTGACCCTGGACCCGTTCTACATGCACAACACCGTCGTGACGGTTGCGCAGTACCGCGAGTTCGCGGATCAGACCGGGTGGCGGTTCCCTGAGCTGCCGGGGTGTGCCACCGATCGGCATCCGGTCGTCAACGTCACGTGGCTCGATGCGACCGTGTATGCGAACTGGCTCAGCGAGCGCGACGGGTTGAGGCCGGTCTACTTCGTTGACGGCCGCGAGGTCAAGTGGGACCGTGAGGCCGACGGCTGGCGATTTCCGACCGAAGCCGAGTGGGAGTACGCCGCCCGCGGTGGTCCGGCTGCCGGCGGAACCCGGTACGCCGGAAACGACCACGCCGATCTCGTGGCGTGGCACCAGCGAAACTCCGGAGGTGGAGCGCAGCAGGTGGGGCTTCTGCTGCCGAACGAGCTCGGCCTCTACGACATGAGCGGTAATGTCTCGGAGTGGTGCTGGGATCGCTACGGAGAGTACCCCGAGGACGCCGAGATCAACCCTTCCGGTTCGGAGGACGGGTCTCTTCGCGTCAACCGCGGCGGGCCGTGGTTCTTTTCCCATTTTGCGAGCACGGTCACATCGCGCGGGTATGACGGCCCGTCGTTCGTGCGCGATCGGATCGGTTTTCGCCTGGTGCGGTCGGCGGGCACCTCAGAGACGAGCGGTGCGGAGTGACTCTCAGGGAACCCGGCGACCCCGAGCTGCGGATGACCGGCTCACGGGGATCCTTTCCCCGTGAGCTGCCGCTGCCACTGTTCGTTGAACACGAAGTAGTCGATCCCGTCCGCGCCCGCACGCTCAACCTCGCGTTCGGCGGTTCGCAGTTCGGGGTCGTCGATCTGGATGATCGGCACCAGACCGACGTCATACCCCAGTGCCGCCCTGGCGCGGGCACACTCGGTGCCCACGATCTCCACTGCGAGGCCGGCGCGAATCGCCGCCGCTGCAGGGCGCGCGGCGAACCCGCCGTGCCCGAGGGTGCCCAGGAGCGCCGTGATGAAGGCCTGCGCGGCGACTGCGCTCGCGTCCGGCTCGCGGGGCTGACCCGGGTGCGCGGCGGGGCCCTCTCCGGTCGTGCGGCCGGCAGCCTCCCCGGGGACGAGGGCCTCAACGAGTGCCGCCACCTCGTGGTTGAGGGCGGCGATTCCCGGCGCATGCGGATAGCTGCGATATATCATGGGCGAGACGATGTCCATGATGCCCGCGAGGTCGGCGTAGCACTGGCCTACGAGCGGCGCGAGCGAGGGCGTGAAGACGTAGGCGCCGCATCGCTTGCCGGCCGCATGCACGATCTCTGCGATCGCCGCGAAGTGATCGGTGACGTGCGCCCGGCGGAAGCGCAGCCATTCGAGGACGCCCGGATAGTCCAGCAGCGCTTCGACGAGACGAGCTACAGCGGCGGTCGTGCCGGGGTGCAGCGACGCTCCGGGGGCCGGATGTGGCGACGCGGCGAGCCCGCGGAGGGCGGCCCGCAGCCGGGGCAGATCGCGCTTCATGAGGTCGATGTCCATGCCGAGCTGCGCCGCGCGGCTGCGCGCATGAGGCGAGAAGTCGGTGAAGAAGGCCTCTCCGCTTGCCGGCGAGGCGAAGCGGCACCCGTCGATCAGGATGCCGGTTACCTCGTCGGCCCCGACCATCCGGCGGTACGCCTCGAGCGACGCCTCGCGCACCTCAGGGGCGCAGGGAGAGGCCGAGTTGAACCAGACGTAGGCCCTGCCGTCCACGCCCATCGCCTTGATCGCGTCATCGTCACGGATCAGCGGGAAGCCGGACCCGCAGAGCCACGCGTCCATGCCCGCCTCGTTCACCGTCGCAGCGTCGTCTGACGAGTAGACGACCACGGCGCTGAAACCGGCGT
>SKQU01000345.1 GCA_007118855.1 Spirochaetaceae bacterium | reverse complement strand
GCTAGTGGGGGTTCGAGTCCTCCCCGGGAAGCGATAGATGCCCCCTTCGTCTATCGGCTAGGACGAGAGATTCTCAGTCTCTAAAGAGGGGTTCGATTCCCCTAGGGGGTATCCGGGCGGCCGCAAAGCCGCCCTTTTTTTTGCACGCCGCGGCTTGCCGCAGAGGCTTCTCGACGAGGCTTCTCGACGAGGGCCGGCCGTCGTGCGTTCCGGCGGCCGGCGAGCCTCTGGCTCCATCCGGATCGCGACCGGAGGTGACGGGGCCCTTTTCTCAAGGGGGCAAACGTGGCATCTTCTGCACAATGAGCGTATGTGTTCTGGTACTCGCCGACGGCGAGCGTTACAGAGGAGGGCCGTTCGGCCTGCCCGCACCCACGGTGGACGACCTTGCCCGGGATATCGAGACCTCGGCGTCGAGCGGATGCGCGGCGCCCAAGGCGGTGGGCGAGGTGGTATTCAACACCGCGATGAGCGGGTACCACGAAGTCCTGACCGACCCGTCGTATACCGGTCAGCTCGTCGCGATGACCTACCCGCACGCCGGGAACTACGGGTGTGACCCGTCCTGGAGCGAGGTGGGGCCGGAGCCCTCCGGACGGTGCGGTGTGAAGCCGGCCGGTTTCATCGTCCGCTCGCTCTACGACGGGCCCGTTCCCGCCGGACGCCGGACACTCGAGCAGTTCCTCCTGGAGGAGCGCACGCCGGGTATCACCGGAATAGATACGCGACGGTTGACGCTGCGTCTGCGGGACGGCGGGTCGTGTAACGGCGCGATCGTGCGCCCTGCCGAGGGGGGCGACCTCTCTCAGAAAGAGCGCGACCGTCTGAGCGAGCTTCTGCGTGCCTTCCCGCAGATGGAGGGCCGGAGTCTCGTCGCGGAGGTGGGCAGCCAGGAGCTCGTCGTGGTCAACGAGAGCGGTTCTCCGCACATCGCGCTCTACGACTGCGGGACCAAGGCGAACATCGTGCGCCGCCTCGTGACGCACGGATGCCGGGTCACAATCGTACCGGCGATCTCCGGTGAGGAGCTGATCGAGGAGATCGGGGCCGACGCGCTGTTCGTGTCCAACGGGCCCGGTGACCCTGCCGTGCTCGATCACCAGGTGGCGCGCATCCGGGAGTCGATCGGGCGGCGTCCGGTGCTCGGTATATGCCTGGGGCACCAGCTGATCGCGGAAGCGCTCGGCGCGCGTACGCGCAAGATGGCCTTCGGGCATCACGGGCTCAACCATCCTGTGCGTGATGAGCGGACAAAGCGGGTATTCGTGACGAGCCAGAACCACGGGTTCGTGGTCGAGGAGGAGTCGCTGCCCGAAGGCTGCGAGGTGTGGTTCCGCAATGCGAACGACCGGACGGTGGAAGGGCTCGCGATGGACTCGCTCGGAATTCGCACGACCCAGTTCCATCCGGAGTCGGCCCCGGGGCCCTACGACTCCCACTGGTTATTCGCCGCATTTCTCGAGGTTCTGAGGTAGACATGCCAGCACGCCGAGACATCAGGAAGATACTGATCATTGGAAGCGGCCCGATCGTCATCGGTCAGGCCTGCGAGTTCGACTACTCGGGCAACCAGGCCGTGAAGGCGCTCAAGGAGGAGGGGTACGAGGTGATCCTCGTCAATCCCAATCCCGCGACCGTGATGACGACCCCCGGCACCGCGGATGCGATCTACATGGATCCGCTCGAGGTGCCGTACGTGGAGGACATCATCCGGCAGGAGCGGCCTGATGCGGTTCTCCCGACGATGGGCGGCCAGACGGCTCTCAACCTCACGATGGACCTCGCCAAGGCAGGCGTCTTCGAGCGTTACGGCGTTGAGGTGCTCGGCGCGAGCATCCAGGCGATCAAGAAGGCCGAAGACCGCGGAGAGTTCAAGACGGTCATCGCCGGGATCGGGCTCGAAAGCCCGCGAAGCGATCTGATCTCGACGCTGCAGGAGGCCCGCGACTTCGTCGCCGAGTTCGGGCTGCCCCTCATCATCAGACCGAGTTACACGCTCGGCGGACGCGGCGGCAGCATCGCGCACACGCCGCAGGAGGTGCAGCTCTTCGTCGAGCGCGCGCTCGCCGAGAGCCCGGTCCATACCGCGCTCATCGAGGAGTCGCTGATCGGATGGAAGGAGTTCGAGCTCGAGGTGATGCGCGACCACGCCGACAACGCGGTGATCGTCTGCTCGATAGAGAATCTCGATCCCATGGGCGTGCACACCGGTGACTCGATCACGGTCGCTCCCGTGCAGACGCTCAGCGACCAGGAATACCAGCGGATGCGAAGCGCCGCGATCGACATTCTGCGCGCTGTCGGGGTTGATTGCGGAGGTTCCAACGTCCAGTTCGCCGTCGAGCCGGAAACCGCTCGGATGGTCGTCATCGAGATGAACCCCAGGGTGAGCCGCAGCTCGGCGCTCGCGAGCAAGGCGACGGGGTTTCCCATCGCGCGGTGCGCGGCGCGGCTCGCGGTCGGGTTCACGCTCGATGAGATCATCAACGACATCACGGGCAAGACGGTCAGCTGCTTCGAGCCGTCACTCGACTACGTCGCGGTCAAGGTACCGAGATTCGAGATCGAGAAGTTCCCGCTCGGCTACGACGAGCTCGGGACGCAGATGAAGAGCGTGGGCGAGAGTCTCGCGATCGGGCGCACCTTCATCGAGGCGCTGAACAAGGCGGTGAGGGCGGCGGAGTTCGGTTTCGAGGGGATAGAGGAGCTCTCGGCGACCGACCGCGAGCTGGAGACGATGACGCGCACGCTCCACCCGCGGCGCCTGTTCGCCGCCTACACGATTCTCAAGCGCGAGGGGCCGGCGGCGATCGAAGCGCTCGAGCGGACGACCGGGTAACAGGTGGTTTCTCCACGAGATGGCACGGCTTGCCGCCCTCGAGACCCGCCTCGCCGCGGCCGGCGATCTCGATCAGCCGTTGCTGCTCGAAGCGAAGCAGCACGGGCTCTCGGACGAGCGCATCGCGCGGATCTGCGGCACAGACGCTGCGGCGGTCTTCGAGGCGCGCGAGCGCCTGGATGTGCTCGCCGGGTACCACTTCGTCGACACCTGTTCCGGCGAGTTCGCCGCGGACACGCCATACTTCTACTCGACTTTTGGA
This sequence comes from Spirochaetaceae bacterium, assembly GCA_007118855.1. Classification (GTDB taxonomy): domain Bacteria; phylum Spirochaetota; class Spirochaetia; order DSM-27196; family SLST01; genus SLST01. The sequence continues at coordinate 33,615 of SKQU01000345.1, read as the reverse complement.
GAGATCGACGAGGGTGCGCCAACGGGACCCGAGGATCCGCAGAGCGCAGAGAGCAGCCACAATGCGGTGATCATTCTCGCGAGCGGCCCGAACCGCATAGGACAGGGGCTCGAGTTCGACACGTGCTGCACGCTCTCTTCGCTTGCCTACCGGCGGCTCGGGGTGACGACGATCATCGTCAACTCGAACCCGGAGACGGTTTCCACCGACTTCAACGTCTCTGATCGCCTCTACCTCGAACCGCTGACCGCAGAGGCGGTCAGGGAGATCATGCGCAAGGAGCGGGTGCGCGAGGTAGTCGTGCAGCTTGGGGGGCAGACGCCGCTGAACATGGCGTACGAGCTGGAGAGCTCCGGTGCACGCATCGTCGGCACGCCGGTCAGGAGCATCATGGACGTGGAGGATCGGGGGCTGTTCACCGCGCTCATCAGGCGCCTCGGTCTCACGCAGCCGGATAACCGGATGGCCGCGTCGATCGAGGAGGTGAAGGCCGCCGCTTCCGAGATGGGGTATCCGGTGCTGCTGCGTCCGTCGTACGTGCTCGGCGGGCGCAGCATGTCGATCGCCTATACGCCCGAGGAGCTCGAGGGATTCCTCGCGAAGGGTATCGTGATCGCCGAGGAGAAGCCGGTACTCGTCGACCAGTTCCTCGAGGACGCCTTCGAGTACGACCTGGACGCCATCTGCGACGGCCGGAACGTCTACGTGGGCGGTATCATGCAGCACATCGAGGCTGCGGGGGTCCATTCCGGCGATTCGGCCTGCGTCTTCCCGCCGTACAAGTCCGAGCCTCGGCTGCTCGACGAGATGGTCGAGGCGACCGCCCTGATCGCGCGGGAGGTGGGTGTGCGCGGGTTCCTGAACGTTCAGTACGCCGTCAAGGATGGCGTGCTCTACGTGCTCGAGGTGAACCCTCGCGCCTCGCGCACCGTTCCCTTCCTCTCCAAGGCGAGCGGCGTTGATCTCGTGGACGCGGTGGTCCGGATCTGGCGGGGGATCTCGCTCGTCGAGCAGGGACTGGTGGAGGCCGACCCGTCGGGGGCCGGCGTTGGTCAGGGGCGCTGCATCACCGGCTGGGCGGCCAAGGAGGCGATGTTCAGCTTCGACCGTTTCCGGAACGTCGACCCGATGCTCGGTCCGGAGATGCGCTCAACCGGGGAGGCGATCGGGATCGGCGAGAGCTTCGGCGAAGCATTCGCGAAGGCACAGGCCGCGGTCGGGACCCACCTGCCTACGAGCGGACGCGTCTTCGTCTCGGTGAACGATTTCGACAAGGAGACGATTCTGCCGATCGTGCGCGATCTCGAGGGGCTCGGGTTCCAGATCGTGGCGACCCGGGGCACCGCGGACTTCCTCTTCCGCAACGGCGTGTTCGCCGAGGTGATCCTGAAGATCCACGAAGGGCATCCCAATATCGTAGACCACATGCACGCCGGTCGCATCCAGCTGGTGATCAACACGCCGAAGGGACGCTACACGCAGCAGGACGACGACTATATCCGTATTGAGACGGTGCGGCGCAAGATCCCGTACACCACCACGACCTCGGCTGCGAGCGCCGCGGTGGAGGGGATCCGCTACCGGATGAGGCGCGAGTTCACCGCACGTCGTCTCCCGGAGCCGCTCCTTCAGTCAGGGACCTCGCAGGCGAACTCGTTGTAGTAGTATTCCAGGCTGTCCACGAGAGCCTCCCAGCTCGCCTCGACGATGTTCTCATCCACACCAACGGTGTCCCAGGTGCGGCCTTCGTGGTCGGTCGACGAGATGAACACCCGCACCTTAGCCGCTGAGGCGCGTTCCGGGTTCAAGACGCGAACCCGGTAGTCGGTGAGGCTGATCTTCGAGATAAAGGGGTAGTGCGGCACGAGCGCATCGCGGAGCGCCGCATCGAGCGTCTCAACCGGCCCGATCCCCACTGCCGCCCCCATCAGTTCGCGCCCGTGCGCCTGCATGAAGATCCTTCCTACCGTCTTGGACGGTGTCTCGTACGCTTTGTAGCTCTCGAGGTGGTAGTTGCGGATCCGCACGATAGGCTCGTACCGGTTGAGCGCCCGGCGCACGAGGAGATCGAAGCTCGCCTCCGCCGCCTCGTACTCGTACCCGTCTCGTTCCTTCTCCTTGAGGACCGCGATGAGCTGCCTCACGACCTCGTCGTTCTTGGTGAAGCTCCCGTACTTGGACAGCTTCTCCACGACGGTACTCTTCCCGGCGAGCTCGCTCAGCAGTATCCTGCGCTCGTTGCCGACGAGGGCCGCGTCGATATGCTCCATCAGGTAGTCGGCCTTGGCGAGTACGTCCGCGTGCTGGCCCGCCTTGTGGCTGAAGGCGGCGGTGCCCACGTACGGCTGTCGCTTGTCCGGGATCACGTTCGCCTTTTCCGAGACGAACCGACTCAGCGAGGTCAGGTGCGAGAGGCGCTCGGCGCACGACGGCTCGTACCCGAGCTTGATGACCGCGTTGGGGATGAAGACGCAGAGGTTCGCGTTGCCGCAGCGCTCGCCCCATCCGTTTATGGTCCCCTGGATCTGCGCGGCGCCGGCCTCGAGCGCGGCGAGTGAGTTCGCCACGGCGGTACCGCAGTCGTTGTGGAAGTGGCCGCCGAGCGGCGCGAGGCGATCACGGGGCAGCTCCTCATAGATCCTCGAGACGACCGACGGCAGGGTTCCGCCGTTGGTGTCGCAGAGGACGAGCGCGTCGGCTCCCGCGTCGGTTCCCGCCTCGAGCACCCGGATCGAGTACTCCGGTTTGTCGAGGTATCCGTCGAAGAAGTGCTCGAGGTCGAAGATCACGTGGCGGCCCTCCTTCTTGAGGACCTCAATCGAGTCGGCGATCATGCGCAGGTTCTCCTCGTCGTCGGTGCCGAGGACCTTCTCCACGTGAGCCCTCCAGCTCTTGCCCACGACCACCACCCCGGGGGTTTCCGCGTCGAGCAGGGCGGTGACGTTCGGGTCCCGGTCCGCTCTCGCCCCCGGGCGCCGGGTCGATCCAAAGGCGCAGACCGTCGAATGCGTGAAGCTGAGCTTCCTGACCTCGCGGAAGAACCCCGCTTCCTTCTCGTTGGACAGCGGGAAGCCGCCCTCAATGTAGTCGATCCTCATCGCGTCGAGCTCCTGCGCTATCTGCAGCTTGTCCTCGAGCGTGTAGTTGATCTCGAGCCCCTGCATGCCGTCCCGCAGCGTCGTATCGAAGATCTCGACTCTCCTGCCTGCCATATCTGTCCTCCTTTGCAGACCAAAAAAAGGCCGCCTCCCGTCAGGAAGGCGGCCTCTGCCCCAGCAGATTCTGCTCACACTTCCTGCGCGTGGTCGTCTCCAATAATCACGTCGATAATGAGAGTGCGGCTGGAAATGATGAGCTGGTTCGTCACCTTGTCATAATGGGCACCGGACCATCGTTTGTCAAGGACAATCGGAGAAAAGGAAGCCGGCGACTCAGCAGCCTGAAATTCAGATTGACCGAGATCCCCCGGCCGTCTACGATTGGTGAGCAATGGCCGCCTACAGCGTCTTCGACAAGCTCGTTGCGCGCCTCTCGTCGAGCGAACGGCAGACGATGCTCGAGCGCATCGCCTCATCAATCAAGATTGCCGAACCCGACGACGGCCTGCCCGACGACGAGGTGATCGACCTCGAGGAGTCGTACCGCAGAATGGGGCTCTTTCGACGGTTCGCGATCTTCCTGCTTGCGTTCTTCACCGGTCGGGACAGGCTCTCGGTCGTGGAGGGGTACCTTCTGCGGGACCTCGCGAGGAAGGTCGCCTCCGCGATCCCGCACGGATTCGACACGGTGCAGCTGGCATTCCGCCCCGCCTCGGTTGAGGACTTCCGCAGGCTCTCGGAGCGGGCGAGGAGGTTTGCCGGAGTGCTTGCGCGGGTCATGGGGCGAGAGCGGCGCGCCTTCGTCGCCTTTCTCGCATCGATCCACGCTCCGGAGGTCCAGGAGCGGCTCGTCGCGGACACCGACCCGTTCGGGATAGGAGCAGCGCAGCCGGAACTGAAGGACGCGGATGTCAGACGGCGGGCGCTGAACGAGGTTGATTCCATCACCTCGACGCTGTCGCCGCAGATCAGGTCGCGCATCTATACCGACGTGCGCGTGCTGCATCAGTTGATGACCTTGAGCGCCTTCCCCTTCGACCGGCTCATCGCCGTCTTTCAGCCGGTGGCCGGGGGCGAGCCGGTGCCGGCGCCACTGTCGCGAGTCGCCGAAGAGCTCGCGCGTCTTTCGGCGGTCTACGAGGGTATGCGCCCGGATCCGAGTCCGGTTCTCTTCGAGGCGCTCGGGCTCTATCAGAACCAGGACCGGCTCGACGAGGATGATGAGGTTGTCGAGGAGCTCGTGCGCCGCCACGTTGAGTCGCTCGCGGCCGCCTACACGGAGATCAGGGAGTTCGGGCGCCGGTATCCGTTCACCGACCTCGTGCGGATCGCGCACGCGAACGTCCACTACCGACCGACGGCCGCCGGCGGCGGTGAGGACTGGTTTGCTCACTGGAAGGGATTCTGGCGCGATCGCGCGGAGGATGCGTGGCGTCGCTACTCGTACCAGCGCCGGGTGGACGCGGTGGTGAGTACCGCCGTCTCGACGCTGGGCCTGCGCGGTGCAGAGCCTTTTCCGGGGTACCCGCCGAGCGGGCTCGACGAGCCGGCTCGCCACGCGCTTTCCATGGGGATTCTGCGCGCGAGCATGGAGCTCTGCGAGCGCGAGCTCTCCGCGCCGATCGGCGCGCTCTACCGCGACGGCGAGTTCTACAAGGCGGATAACCGCGCGGAGATGGATCGCGCATGGCATGCGATGAAGCGCTTGCAGACCGACGTCGCCAACATGGAGGTTCGCCTGCGGCCCACCGGAGATCTCGGGATGGCGTGGGCCCAGAGCGGCCAAGACACCCTGCCTGCCGAGGCGGCTCGCGAGCGTCAGCTGTCGCTGGTCGCGACGATCGACGGCGAGGCGTCGGCCATGGTGCGCCGCGGCGTTGAGACCTTTCACCTGATCGGCGAGATTCTCGAGGGTGTGCTCTACGGTACGGTGGGCGGGCGCTATGATACGGTCGCCAACCTGAGCGAGCTCGGCGGACGATCGCCCGAGGGCTTTGCGAAACGACTGGAAGACGCGCACGTGCGTTCGAAGGCCGCCGCCGGCATCCTGTCGGATCTGCTCGGCGCGGAAACCAGCATCGAGGGCGCGTGAGGATCGAGCTCCGGCTTGCTGAGGCCGAGCCGTACGGGTGGGTCGACCTTCCCTTCGCGCATCCGGCCCGCCTGACGCTCCTTGGCGCGGGCGACATGCGCTCGCTGGCGACCCGGTGCGCGGCGCTGCGGACGATGGGGCTCGACCCGACGAATGTCTGCATGGTCGACCAGACCCATTCGCGCATCGTCCGGTGTGCCGACGACCTGCTCGCCCGGGGGAGTACGGCCGCGGCCGACTCGCGCACCAGGGGGGACGGGATCGTCAGCGGCCCCCGGGGCCCGACGCTCGCGGTGGGGATCGCCGACTGCATGCCGATTCTGCTCGCCGACGAGCGTACCGGCGCCTACGGAATCGTGCATTCCGGGTGGCGCGGCACGGGTATCCTTGGTGACGCGGCGGACGCGATGGCCCGGCGCTACGGCAGCCGGCCCGCTGATCTCCTGGCTCTCTGCGGGCCGTGCATCAGCGGCGACTCGTACGCGGTCGACGAGGCTCGGGCGCTGGAGTACTCGAAGTGGGGGGCCGATGCGGTTGTTCGCCGCGGCGATCAGGCGTACCTTGACATGCGCGCCGCGAATGTCGCGATCGCGCGCAACCTCGGCATCGTCGCGGTGGTCGTTGACCACTGCACGTTTCGCACGCCGCAACTGGGCAGCTTTCGACGCGAGGGCGCCGGCTATCACGGGATGCTCGCGCTCGTAGGCCCGGCGCCCACGCGCTGAGCCTCCTGCCGCCAGAGAAGGATGAGACCGATGAACGAGTACCGGAATCGATGGATAGAGGACGTGGCAAGGGCCCTGCGCCTCGAGGCCGAGGAACGTGGGATCGAGCCGCCGGAGGCGGAGATCGTCCCGGCGACGCCTCCAAAGACCGAGCTCGGTGACCTCGCCTTTCCCATGTTTCCCTTTGCGAAGACGTTCGGCATGAGCCCGGCCCTCATCGCGGAGGCGGTCGTTTCGCGGCTCGGTCGCAGCGATGCCGGCGAAGCTCACGCGGCGGGGCCGTACGTCAACGTCCGCTACCCCCGGGCGCAGGTAGCCTCGTCGGTACTCTCCGCCTGCATCTGTTCAGACCGTGCCTATGGGCGCAACGAACGGCTGGCCGGCGAACGGGTGATGATCGAATACTCGTCGCCGAACACGAACAAGCCGCTGCACCTTGGACATCTGCGCAACGACGCGCTCGGCGAGAGCGTCTCGCGAATCCTTGCCGCCTGCGGCGCGCAGGTACGCAGCGTCAACCTGATCAACGACCGGGGGATTCACATCTGCAAGTCGATGCTCGCCTACCAGGAGTTCGCGGACGGCGATACACCCGAACGCCGCGGGGTCAAGGGTGACGCCTTCGTGGGCGACTACTACGTCAGGTACGAGCAGTGGGCCAGAGAGGATCCCGGGGTGGAGGAGCGGGCGCGGGAGATGCTGCGCAAGTGGGAAGCCGCCGACGAAGAGGTCGTGGCGCTGTGGCGCACGATGAACGACTGGGTGCTCGAAGGACATGCGGCGACCTACGAGGCGACCGGCATTCGCTTCGACGCGCTCTACTTTGAGAGCGAAACCTATACGTCGGGGAAGGCGGAGGTGCTTCGCGGCATCGAGGAGGGGGTGTTCACCCGGCAGGCCGACGGGTCGGTCTGGGTCGATCTCTCCCCGATCAACCTGGACCGGAAAATCCTGCTGCGTGGGGACGGAACCTCGGTCTACGTGACCCAGGACATCGGCACGGTGATCGCGCGCTACAGAGACTGGCCGTTCGACCGTATGATCTACGTCGTCGCGAGCGAGCAGAACTACCACTTCCGGGTGCTCTTCCACGTGTTGGGCCTGCTCGGCTACGAGTGGGCCGGTCAGCTCCACCACCTGTCCTACGGCATGGTGAACCTCCCTGACGGCCGGATGAAGAGCAGGGAGGGAACGGTGGTCGACGCCGACGATCTGATTGCCGAGTTGCGGGAGCTTGCCGTCACCGAGATCCGCGCCAAGGATCGCGAGGAGGCGGTGGGAGACGTGGCGGCGACGGCGCATGCGGTCGCGATCGGCGCGCTTCACTACTACCTGCTTCAGGTGACGCCGGCGAAGGACATGATCTTCAACCCGAAGGAGTCGCTCTCGTTCACCGGGAATACCGGTCCGTACCTGCAGTACATGTGCGCGCGTATCAACAGCATGCTGCGCAAGGCCGACGAGCAGGGAGTGGCGCCGCAGGAGTCCGCGGTGCAGACCGACCGTCTGGACACCGAAGTCGAGTGGGAGCTCGTTCGTCTGATCGCGCGCTACCCGCAGGTCGTGGAACAGGCCGGAGCCGACTATTCGCCTGCGGCGATCGCCGGTTTCCTGTACGACCTGGCAAAGACGTTCTCCGGCTACTACCACGACCATCCAATCCTCACGGCACCCGAGCCGTCGCTGCGCGACGCACGGCTCGGGCTCGCCAGGGCGATTCTCGTGGTGCTGCGAAACGGGCTCGAGCTCCTGAACATCCCGTACCTCGCGATCATGTGATGTATCATAATGATACGTCAACCTACGAATAGGTAGGAAATGGGAATATGGCTCCTACACGCATGTAGCACTTGACCTTTCGGTAGGATCTCTGTAAGAATATCCCCCCAGGCTCGATATTTATGCATCCGTGGTGTCGAGCCGGGCAAAGGAGCCTGCATGAGATCACGACCGGGGCGGTCGGGACTGTACGACCCTCAATTCGAGCACGATTCGTGCGGCGTAGGATTCGTGGCGCACATCAAGGGCGAACGCAGCCGCCGCATCGTCGACTCGGCGCGCGAGGTTCTGCTCAATATGACCCATCGCGGGGCCGTCGGAAGCGACAGGAACTCCGGTGACGGCGCCGGCATTCTCACGAGCCTGCCGCAACGATTTCTCGAGCGGGTCGCGAAGCGCGACCTGGGGATCGAGCTGCCGCCCCGCGGGCGGTATTCGGCCGGGATCGTCTTCCTCCCGCGTGACCCGACGCACCGCGACTGTTGTAGGGCCGGGATGGAAAGGATCATCGCGGAGGAAGGCCTGCTCGTCCTGGGATGGAGGGAGGTCCCGCGCGACAGTTCGATGATCGGACCCACAGCGCTCGAGAGCGAGCCGGTCATGCGGCAGCTCTTTGTCGCCGCCGCAGAGGGGACGAACCCGGATGAGTTCGAGCGCAAACTCTACGTCGCGCGCAAGCGGGCGACGCACGAGCTCCACGGATCCGGCTGTGATCCCGACGCGGCGTTCTATATCTGCAGCCTTTCGGTGCGCGTCATCGTGTACAAGGGCATGCTCATGCCCGAGCAGCTGTTCCGTTACTTCACCGACCTCAACGAGCCGGATTTTGAGAGCCACCTCGCGATGGTCCACTCGAGATTCAGCACCAATACCTTCCCCAGCTGGGACCGCGCGCAGCCGCTGCGCTTCATGAGTCACAACGGAGAGATCAACACCCTGCGGGGGAACGTCAACAAGATGGCGGCGCGGGAGGGTACCTTGCGCTCGCCGCTGTTCGGCGACGACCTCGCAAAGACTTTCCCGGTCATGGAGCCGGACATGTCGGATTCGGGGAACTTCGACAACGCGCTCGAGCTCCTGCTCATGTCCGGCAGACAGCTGCCGGAAGCGGTGATGATGATGGTCCCCGAGGCGTGGCAGAACCACCGCCACATGCCGGACGCCGGCAGCGCCATGTACGAGTACATGAGCACCCAGATGGAGCCGTGGGACGGGCCGGCGTCGATCGTCTTCACCGACGGACATGTCATTGGCGCGGTGCTCGACCGCAACGGGCTGCGTCCGAGCAGGTACTACGTCACCGACGACGATGTGGTGATCATGGCGAGCGAGGTGGGCGTGCTCGACATGCCGCCGCAGAAGATCGTCCTGAAGGACCGCCTGAAACCGGGGAGGATGTTTCTCGTCGACTTCGAACAGGGGCGCATCGTCGACGATGTGGAGCTCAAGAACGGCATCGCCGCGCGGTACCCCTACCGGCAGTGGCTCGACGAGGAGCGCCTGCGGCTCGCAGACCTCCCCGCGCCCCGGACGCAGAGGAGGGTCGAGCCTGACGCGATGGTGCACCGGCAGAAAGTGTTCGGGTACACGAGCGAACACCTCGACATCGTGCTGCGCCCGATGGCGGAGAACGCCCTCGAACCGCTCGGAAGCATGGGGAACGACACGGCGCTCGCCTGCCTGAGCGAGAAGCCGAGGCTGGTCTACGACTACTTCAAGCAGCTGTTCGCCCAGGTCACCAATCCGCCGATCGACAGCATCCGGGAAGACATCATCATGAGTCTCTCGAGCTACATAGGCCCGGAGCGCAATCTGCTCGAGGTGAGTCCACAGCACGCGCACCGGCTGCAGCTCGACCACCCCATCCTCACGAACGAGGAGCTCGCGCAGCTCGTGGAGCTCGATCACCGGGGGTGGCGAACCCGGCTGATCGACATCACCTATCCGGCCGACCCCGGAAGTAACGGCGGAGGTACCGCCGGTGAAGCGCAGCTCATTCGGGCACTCGAGCGCATCGCCGGCGAAGCTCAGGAGGCGATCGAGCAGGGGTACGCGATCGTGGTCCTCTCCGACCGGGCCGCCGGTCCCGACCGGATCCCCGTTTCCGCGCTGCTGGCTACCGGTACGGTCCACCATCATCTCGTGCGTGCACACGAGCGCACCCGGATCGGGATCGTCGTCGAGAGCGGGGAGCCGCGTGAGGTGCACCACTTCTGCATGCTCGTCGGGTACGGGGCGGACGCGATCAACCCCTATCTTGCGCACGAGACGCTATGGAAGATGCGGCGCGACGGCGACATCGCCCCGGGGATCGGCGAGGCGGAGGTGGTCGAGCGGTACCATCGGGCGATTGCGTACGGAATGCGGAAGGTGTTCGGCAAGATGGGCATCAGCACGCTCGAGAGCTACAAGGCGGCCCAGATCTTCGAGGCGGTGGGGCTCAACGACGAGGTCGTGACGCGCAGTTTCGCGGGGACCGCGACCCGGATACAGGGGGCGGGCTTCGCCGAGCTTGCCGATGAGGCGAAGCGGCGCCACCGCCTGGCCTCTCCTCCTCCCGGGTCGCCCGACGAGTACCAGCTGCTCAACCCCGGCGAGTACCAGTGGCGCACTGACGGCGAGAAGCACATGTGGGACCCGCAGAGCATCGCCGTGTTCCAGCAGGCGGCAAGGACGAACGACGCCCGCGCGTTCGCCGAGTTTGTCGCCATCCAGAACCGGCGCAGCGCCGATCAGGCGACGCTTCGCGGGCTGCTGCGCTTCAGGCCCGGCACTCCGGTCCCGATCGAGGAGGTCGAGCCCGCCGCGGCGATCGTGCGTCGATTCGCCACCGGCGCGATGAGCTTCGGGTCGATCAGCCAGGAGGCTCACGAGACGCTGGCGATCGCGATGAACCGGATAGGCGGCAAGAGCAATACCGGAGAGGGCGGTGAGATGCCCGAACGGTATGCGGCGAGCCCGAGCGGAGATTCGAAGCGAAGCGCGATCAAGCAGGTCGCCTCCGGGCGGTTCGGCGTGACGATCGACTACCTCACGAACGCGGATGAGCTGCAGATCAAGATGGCGCAGGGCGCGAAACCGGGCGAAGGGGGAGAGCTTCCCGGACACAAGGTTTTTGACGTGATCGCGAAGACCCGCTTCTCCACTCCCGGCGTCGGTCTGATCAGCCCGCCTCCGCACCACGACATCTACTCGATAGAGGACCTCGCACAGCTGATCTTCGACCTGAAGAACGCCAATCCTGCTGCTCGCATCAGCGTGAAACTGGTCAGCGAGGTGGGCGTGGGCACGGTTGCAGCCGGAGTGGCGAAGGCGCACGCCGATCATATCCTGATCTCCGGGCACGACGGCGGCACCGGCGCGAGTCCGCTCACCGGGATCAAGCACGCGGGGCTGCCCTGGGAGCTCGGACTCGCCGAAACCCATCAGACACTCGTGATGAACGATCTGCGCAGTCGTGTCGTCCTCCAGACCGACGGCCAGATCAAGACCGGCCGTGACGTGGCGATCGCGGCGATGCTCGGCGCCGAGGAGTGCGGGTTTGCCACGAGCGCGCTGATCGCAGTCGGCTGCATCATGATGCGCAAGTGCGAGAAGAACACCTGTCCCGTTGGGGTCGCAACGCAGGACCCGCGGTTGCGGGCGAAGTTCACCGGCAGGCCGGAGGACGTGGTCAATTTCATGATGCTCCTCGCCGAGGATCTGCGCACCGTTATGGCCGAGCTGGGATTCAGGACCTACGACGAGATGGTCGGCCGGGTCGATATGCTCGAGAGCGATGACGCGGTGCGCCGGTGGAAGGCCGCGGGCCTGGACCTGTCGGCTCTGCTGAGCCCGGCGGTCAGGCGCAACCCGTCGAGCCCCGTCGTCTGCTGCATCCCGCAGGAGCACGGGATCGACCGTGTGCTCGATCGTACACTGATAGAGCTCGCACAGCCGGCGCTCGATCACGGCAAGCCGGTCAGGATCGATCTGCCTGTCCGCAACGTGAACCGGGCGACCGGGACGATGCTCAGCCATGAGATCGCCAAGCGCTACGGATTGCCTGGGCTGCCCGAAGGAACGATCCACGCGAGGCTCACCGGCTCGGCCGGGCAGAGCTTCGGCGCATGGCTCGCGGCCGGGGTGCGGCTGGAGCTCGAGGGCGACGCGAACGACTACGTGGGCAAAGGGCTCTCCGGCGGCACGATCGTGGCCTACCCGCCGCGGACGAGCCGGTTCAGGGCCGAGGAGAACATCATTATCGGCAACGTCGCGCTCTACGGAGCGATCCGTGGGTACGGGTTCTTCCGCGGCACCGCCGCCGAGCGGTTCTGCGTGCGGAACTCCGGGGCGCGTGTGGTCATCGAAGGCGTCGGCGATCACGCATGCGAGTACATGACCGGAGGGCGGGCGGTGATTCTCGGTCGCACCGGGAGAAACTTCGGCGCCGGAATGAGCGGCGGCATCGCGTACGTGTACGACGAGAGCGGCGAGTTCCCCGCCCTGATCAACCCGGGGATGATCGAGCTCCTGCGACTCGAACGCGAGGAAGAGATCGACGAACTGCGCCGGCTCATCGAGATGCACCGCGAGTACACCGACAGCCCCGTCGCCGCACGGATTCTCGGAGAGTGGGAGTACGAGACCGGACGCTTCTGGCGGGTCATCTCGCCTGCCTACCGCCGGGTCCTCGAGCTGCAGGAGCAGACGAGCAGGGAGGAAGTCCATGGGTAAGCCGACCGGCTTCATCGAATACCAGCGCAAGACCGTCACCGATCGCGCTCCTGACGAGCGCGTGCGCGATTTCCTGGAGTTTCACGAACACCTCGACGACGAAGAACGAGCAGAGCAGGGCGCACGATGCATGGACTGTGGAGTTCCGTTCTGCCAGTCGAGCTACGGATGTCCGGTGGACAACCTCATTCCCGAGTGGAACGACATGATCTACCGCGGCAAGTGGGAAGACGCGTTCTGGCGGCTGCTGAAGACCAACAACTTCCCCGAGTACACTGGAAGAGTCTGTCCGGCCCCATGCGAGACCGCATGCGTACTCGGCATCAACGAGCCGGCCGTGACCATCAAGGACAACGAGTGCACGATCATCGACCGCGCCTACGAGTCCGGCCTGATGAAACCACGGCCTCCGCAGAGCCGGACCGGAAAGCGTGTCGCGATCGTCGGCAGCGGGCCCGCCGGACTCGCCGCGGCCGACGAGCTCAACAAGGCCGGACACCTTGTGACCGTGTACGAGCGCTCCGACCGTATAGGCGGGCTGCTCATGTACGGCATCCCGAATATGAAGCTCGACAAGCGTCTGGTCGAGCGACGCAACGCGATCATGGCGGCCGAGGGTGTGGAGTTCGTGGTCAACACCTGCGTCGGGCGGGACGTTGACCCGAATGAGCTCGTCCGCGACTTCGACGCGGTGCTCCTCGCCTGCGGGGCGACCGTGCCCCGTGATCTCCCGGTACCTGGACGAGAGCTCGCCGGCGTGCATTTCGCGATGGAGTTCCTTCACGCGAGTACGAAGAGCCTGCTCGATTCCGGGCAGATAGATACCGGACACGGCGTCGGTCCGGTGGGAAACGGGGGGACCATCTCCACCGCCGGGAAACAGGTCGTCGTGATCGGCGGAGGCGACACCGGCAATGACTGCATAGGCACCTCCGTTCGCCACGGATGCTCGGGCCTGTGGAACTTCGAGCTGCTGCCGAAGCCGGCCGCCGTACGCGACGAACAGTATCCGTGGCCCACCTACCCTCGGCTCTACAGTCAGGATTACGGCCACGAGGAAGCCGACGCGCTCTTTGGGCGAGACCCAAGAGAGTATTCGATCATGACGAAGGAGTTCCTCGGCGATGGGGCCGGACGCGTGAGGGCCGTGCGGACCGTCCGGGTCGCGTGGCGCAGACCCCGGGGCGAGCGGCCTTTCTTCGAGGAGGTGCCGGGCACCGAGGAGGAGTGGAAGGCCGATCTCGTGCTCCTCGCGCTCGGTTTCCTGGGTCCCGAGCAGGAGCTGCTGGACATGATGGGTGTGGAGCGCGATCCGCGAACCAACGTCGCGGCCGAATACGGACGATTCTCCACCAGCAAGGAGAAGGTCTTCGCCGCCGGCGACGCGCGTCGCGGCCAGAGCCTCGTCGTCTGGGCGATCAAGGAGGGGCGGGGAGCCGCGTCCCGGATCGACCGCTCCCTGATGGGCGACCTCGCGCGGCTGCCGGCGTAGGCGGGTGCGACACGGACCTTGACCTTCACCGTGTTTCTAGGTTACTTATAGCGCTACCTCGGGCTTATCAAGGACGAACTATGTACGCAATGGTGGAGATCAAGGGCGGCCAGTACCGCGCGGAGAAGGGCGGAGTGCTCACCGTGCAGCGGGTGCCTTCGGAAAAGGGTGATGTGGTCGAGTTCGACACGGTGCTGCTCCTGCGCGACGACAAGAAGGTCGTGGTCGGCGAGCCCTACGTCGCCGGCGCGAAGGTCAAGGCCGTCGTACAGGATCAGGTGCGGGGAGACAAGGTGATCGTGCACAAGTACAAGAAGCGCAAACGGTACAGGCGCACGCACGGTCACCGGCAGCAGTACACCGTCCTGCGCGTCGAGGAGATCACCGGCACGTGATCGCCGTGCGGACGCGCCTCGATGAGCAGGGATGCCTTGCATCCGTCTGCGTGTCGGGCCACGCCTCCGCAGGTCCGGGTCGTCGCGGTGGCAGCGTCGTGTGCGCCGCCGTCACGGGACTCGTCAGGTCGTGTGCCGACGCGATTGCCGAACGGCCGGCGATTGTCGCCTCCGGTTCGGCTCCGCATCCCGGTGAGTTGCGGGTGGACATCGTCTCACGGGAAGGCGATGGGGAGTGGTTGCGTGGCGTCACCGACGTCATGCTCAGCGGGCTTCGGCGGATGGCCGGCGAAGCCCCGGATGAAGTAGAGATCATCGTAGAGAAGACAGGAGTGCAGCATGGCGCATAAGAAGGGCGGAGGCAGCAGCAAGAACGGTCGGGACTCGAACGCGCAACGGCTCGGCGTGAAGCGGTTCGGCGGTGAGCGCGTGAGCGCCGGCTCCATACTCGTCCGCCAGCGCGGAACACGGTTTCACCCCGGTCTCAATGTGGGGATCGGCAGAGACGATACGCTGTTCGCGAAGATCGATGGTACCGTGGCCTTCGCCGACCGCAAGGGGCGCAAGATCATCTCCATTGATCCGCTGGTGAACTGATCCAGAAGTGCATTGCAGAGTTTCGTAGACGAGGTACGCATCCAGGTCTCATCGGGCGCCGGCGGCGCCGGGTGCGTGTCGTTCCGCCGCGAGAAGTACGTTCCGAAGGGCGGCCCTGACGGGGGCGACGGCGGGCGAGGCGGTGACGTCGTCATCCGCGCTCGAAGCGATCTGCGAACGCTTCTGCACCTGACGCGCGGTCGCCTCGTGCGTGCCGAACGTGGCCAGCCGGGAAGCGGACGCAACCGTCATGGGCGCGACGGACGCGACGCGGTCGTCGAGGTGCCCCCGGGAACGGCGATCTTCGACGCGTCCACCGGGGATCTCCTGCGTGACCTGACCGTCGACGGCGAAGAGCACCTCCTCCTGACCGGCGGGCGCGGTGGAAAGGGCAACGCGCACTTCGCCACATCGAGGAACCAGACGCCGCGCTTCGCGCAGGACGGAGAACCGGGCGAGGAGCTCGATCTGCGAGTCGAGTTGCGACTGATCGCGGACATCGGCTTCGTGGGTGCGCCCAATGCGGGCAAGTCGACGCTGCTCGGGCGGCTGACCGCCGCGAATCCCAGGATCGGCGCCTACCCGTTCACGACGAAGATCCCGAACCTTGGTGTCATGCAACTCGACACCCGTCAGCTCGTGCTTGCCGATATCCCTGGGCTGATCGAAGGCGCTTCGAAGGGTGCCGGGATGGGGGTTCGGTTTCTCAAACACATTGCGAGGACTCGTTCGCTCGCGTACATCATCGATCTCCAGGACGACGATCCAGGGCGGACGCTCTCGATCCTCGAGCGCGAGCTGGCGGCCTACGATCCGGGTCTGGCCGACAGACCGCGCGTCGTCGTGGGAAACAAGCTCGATCTCGACGCGAGCGCGCAGCGCCTCGCCGATCTTTCGCGGGCCCTTGCGGACGATCGCGTCATCGGTGTCAGCGCCCTCACCGGCGAGGGTATGCGCGAGCTCGCCGCGATCTTCATCTCCGTAGGGGACGGGGCATGAGAACCGCGCTGTTCGGCGGGACCTTTGACCCGGTGCACATAGGGCATCTGATGATGGCCGACGAGGTGCTCCACCGGCTGTCGTACGAACGAATCCGGTTCGTTCCCGCCCATGTGGCGCCGCACAAGGCGCAGGAGCCGTGCGCGGGACCCGACGATCGCCTGGCGATGCTGCGCCTCGCCACTGCGGAGCGCGAAGAGTTCGTGGTGGACCCCTGGGAGATCGAGCATGGTGAGGTCTCCTACACGATCAGGACCCTTCGCCACCTGCTCGCAAGCGGCGATATCACCGAACGCCCCGGCCTGATCATCGGGGAGGACCTCGTGGACGGGTTCGACCGGTGGCGTGAGGCCGACGAGATCGAACGGCTTGCGGACCTCGTTCTCGTCCGTCGTCCCGGCGCGGGTGCTCCTCGTTTCGGCCGACGGCATCAGCTCGTCGACAATGTGCCGATCCCCATCTCCGCAACCGGGATTCGCGAACGCGTGCGCAAAGGTCTGCCGTACCGCTACCTTGTAACTGCGGAAGTCTACGGCTACATTCGCCACAGGAGGCTCTACCAGCCGGCGTCGGCCGACCGGTGAGTCGCCCGCGGGAGATGCATGCGAAGGAACGGTATTGACAGAGGCGTCGTGCTCCTCATCGTGATGGCCGCGGTACTCGTGGCGACCGGGGTGTCGGTGGCGCTTGCGGTTCGATCCGACGAGATATCCAATCTCGTCGCGGATGAGGGGCAGCTCGCGATGGCGCTGACGGTGGAGCTCGACGACGGAAGCCTCATCACGCATGTGTTCCTGTATCAGTTTTCCACCGGGCGGGGAGCGATGCTCCATGTTCCCTCGCAGACCGGAGTAGTCGTGCGCGCACTCAACCGCGTCGATTCAATAGACACGGCCTTCCGGACCGAAGGGATGGTCCCCTACGTGCAACAGATCGCGGAGCTGTTCGGCACGCCGGTTCCGTTCTTCGTCCACCTGGACGAGGCCGGTCTCGAGGCGGTCGTCGACCTGCTCGGTGGGGTGCCGGTATTCGTGACCGACCTTCCAAACGAGGGCCCTGAAGCGGTGCTGATTCCCGCCGGTGACGTGGTGCTTGACGGAGCGAAGGCACTCGAGTATCTGCGCTACGAGGGCGAGGGCGAGCGTGATCGCGACCGGATCGTGCGTCGCGGGAGACTCATTCTTTCGCTTGTCGAGCAGCTCGGCGAGCGGGCTGAGATGTTGTCCGGACGTGCCGCGTCCCGCATCGTGCACAGCCGGATGACGACGAACCTCGACCGGCCCGCATTTGTCTCCCTGATGCGAGAGCTCGCGGGAGTCGAGAAGGAGCGGATGATCACACGACAGATCGAGGGGACGTTGCGGCGCGTCGGAACGGACGACGAGGAGAAACTCCTGCTCTTCCCCCATCAGGAGGGCAGATGGCTGCGGGAGTCGGTTCGGCAGATCGTCGACAATCTCGCGACCGCCACGCTGCTGCAAGACGAGAACATCGCCATCCGGGTGGAGGTGCTCAACGGCACGGAGGTCGTCGGGCTCGCAAGCAGAACGGCGGAGCTTCTGCGCAGTTACGGGTTTGACGTCATCTCGGTCGGCAACGCCGCGAGCAACGACATCGAGCGCACGAGAGTCATCGACCGAACGGGGAGCGGTATGTACGCACGGCGCACCGCCGACGTGATTCGCGCTCCGCGGGTCGACAGTGAAGCCGACCCGCAGGCAGTTGTCGACGTTACCGTGATACTGGGAAAGGATTTTGATGGACGATATGTCAGATAGGCGTCGCGATGCGGTGATCAGGGTCGGCACGATGCTCGACGATGCGAACGCACGGGATACGGTCGTGCTCGATGTGCAGGAGAGCTGCGGTTTCGCCGATTACTTCGTGATCACGACGGTGAACTCTCAAGGGCACCTGCGCGGGCTGATCGTTGCGCTCGACGAGCTGTTCAATGAGCTCGGGTTGGAGCCTGTTCATCCGCGCAGACGCAACTCGGAAATCGGATGGGTCCTCATAGATCTCGGGTTCGTGGTCATCCACCTCATGTCCGAGGAGATGCGCTCCTTCTATGAGCTCGAGAGGCTCTGGTTCGCGGCGGAGGTGATCTACTCGCCTTCCTCGTAATCGTCCGGCTCGTCCTCGAGATCCTCGTCGTATCCGTCATCGTAGTCATCGCCGTAGTCATCGTCGATGTCATCGCCGGGTTCGTCACTCCAGTCGTCGAGGAACGGCGCATCGTCGGCGCGATCATCGTCTCCACCTCCATCGGGCTCCTGCCAGTCTCCCATACGAGCACCTCCCGCGATTCGCCGCACCAATTGCCTGCGGCTACCGGTGGGCGAATTGACACCACCGTTCTCTGACGTATAATAACCCGTTGCAGCGGCTTGGTCTTTCTTTCTCTGCTGAGCCTTGAAGGAGCGCCCATGGAGATCACAGACGTTCGGGTTCGGAGAGTGGACACTCAGGGCAAGTTGCGGGCGTACGTGACGGTGACATTCGACCATTGTTTCGTCGTTCACAATGTCAAGGTGATCGAGGGCAGCGACCGGCTGTTCATCGCCATGCCGAGCCGAAAGACCCGCAGCGGCGAGTTCAAGGATGTCGCGCACCCCATATCGTCCGAGTTCAGGAACGCTCTGCAGGAGCGTATCGTCCGTGAATACGAGGCGGAGGCGACGGCCGCACGGCCGGAGCAGGAGCCCGGGGTCGCGCAGGCGCGAACCGAGGAGCCGCAGCACGACGAACCGAAGGACGACGAGACCGAGCACGACGAACCGAAGGACGACGAGCCCTGAGGGTCTGTTCAACCGAAGTGTGATTTAGTAGCTTACCGCATCAGGAGTCAGCAATGGAGCAGAAGACGCTGAGCGCAGACGTACGCAGCGAGCTGAAGACCGCTGCGGCCCGCCGCCTGCGGCGTACCGGCAAGATCCCCGCCATTATCTACGGGCACCGCGAACCGGTCCCGGTCGCGATTGACGGGCTCGATTTCAACCGCAAGTTCAAAGCCCTCTCCGAGAGTCAGATCATCAGAATCACCGTCGACGGTGAACCGTACGACTGTCTGATCAAGGATTACGAGGAGGACATCCTCACCGGCGAGTTGAAGCACATTGATTTCTTCGAGATCGAGGCCGGGAAGGTGTTGCGGGCCAATATTTCGATTCATCTCACGGGCTCGGCCGCAGGCGTCCGCGAAGGCGGCATCCTCGAGCAGCCGTTGCACGAGGTCGAGGTCGAGTGTCTGCCCCAGGATCTGCCTGACTCCTTTCAGGTCGATATCTCCGGGCTCGCAATTGGTGAGTCGGTTCACGTGGCGCAGCTGAGCCCCCCTGAGGGAGTGAAGATCCTGACGCACGAGGATCAGGTGATCGCGCTCGTGGCCGCCGCGCGTCTCGAGGTCGAGGAGCCGACTGAAGAGGAAGAGATCGAGGAAGGCGAAGAGGCCGAGGTCGGCGAACAAGGCGGCAGGGAGCGCGAAGAGGCGAGTGCGGAGGAGTAGGCGCGCTGCGACTCATTGTTGGCCTCGGCAATCCGGGAACCCGTTTCGAGCGTACTCGACACAACGTCGGGTTCGACGCGGTGCGCCGGCTCGTGCTGCGGCGTGAGTTGAGCCTTCGAAAGCCCTTCCTGCGATCGTACCTCTGGACCGGCCGCGACGAGTGCGTCGTGGCGCTGCCCCTGACCTACATGAACCGCTCCGGGTCGGTCATGCCGTCGCTGATGCGTGCCGCGCGAGCCGGAACCGGCGACCTCGTGGTTGTCTGCGACAATATGGACCTTCCACCGGGAACCGTCCGTCTGAAACGACGGGGAACATCCCGCTCGCATAACGGACTTGCCTCCGTGATGGATGCCCTCGGCTCGGGGGAGTTCATCCGGATTTACATCGGGATCGGACGTCCTGCCGACGCCTCCCGGGTGGTCGAGCACGTACTGTCCATTCCCCCGGATTCCGAGCGCGCTCTCTACGAAACCGCGTTTGAAGTCGCCGCCGACGCCGCGAGCGCGCTCCTCGACCATGATCTGGATACGGTCATGAACATGCTTACCGAGCGGCAATGACGCTCGACCAGCGAGTCGGGGCATGGCTTGATCGCCGGGCCGCCGGCCGGATCGTCGTGGCGGTTTCCGGCGGCGCGGACAGCAGCGCCCTGTTTCTCGCGCTCGCCCGTGGACTCTCGTCGCGCGGCGAACGTGCGGCGACGGCCCTCGTCGCGGCGCACTTCAACCACCGGCTGCGCGATCAGACCGAACATGAGCGCGATCTTGCAGGCGTTCGCGCGCTTGCGGCGCGCGCGGCGGTCCCGTTGATGACCGGCAGCGTCCGGGCCGGAGAGCTTCACCGGCAGGCGAGCGCGGCCGGGGGGATCGAAGCCGCCGCGAGGCAGGCCCGGTACTCCTTCCTCGGCGGGGCGGCCCGCGTGACCGGTGCGCGCTACGTCTGCACCGGACACACTCGCGACGACCAGGCGGAAACGATACTCATGCGGCTGCTCGCCGGCGTTGACGGGGTGCTTCTGTCCGGAATTCCGGAGTCCCGTGGCTTGACAGCGCGCGGGGAGTTGTACCGGCCGCTTCTCACCATCGCGCGGTCCGAGATAGACTCCTACCTGCAGGCCCACGGCGTATCCCCCTCTGCGGACGCGACCAATGCGAGCACGGCGTACCGCAGGAATTTCGTGCGCCGTGAAGTCATCCCTGCGATCGAGACGGAGTGGCCAGCCTTGCGGCAGGATCTGGTGAGCCTTGGCGAGTCGATGGCCCGGTATCACCTGCAGGTGAAGAAGCGTGCAGCGTCACTCGGGGTCGAGTATGGGCGCTTCGGCGCGCGGATGCCGCGGCGGGCCTTCTTCGCACTCGATGCCGACGCACGGCTCGAGGCGCTCTATGCGGTGATGCGTCGGCTCGGTCTCCTCGAACGTCGCAACCGGCCCGGTCACGCCTTCTTTGCACCGGCACTGCGGGACGACCCGGGCGGCTCGCGGACGCTCCTTGCCGGGCGGAAGACGCGCATCACGCTCCAGGGCCAATGGCTCGTGATCCGCGGTGAGTAGCGGCGATCTGCGCCGATATTGTCCGGCCCCCTGAAAGTGGGTATCTTGGCGGAGACGGGATGGGATAGCGGCGTACCATGGGTGACGATCAACAGCCACAGAAAGACAAGGACCGGAACGACCCGGGGCAGTTCAACTTCAACTTCCGCAACAACCGGTTCGCCCTGATCCTGCTGATCGCGGTCTTCGGCATATTCCTGCTCCTCCTTTCCTCACCGGGACGGCAGTCGGGAATGGAGATCGACTACTCGACCTTTCTCGACTACGTCGAACAGAACCGCGTGGAGTCGGTAACGATAGTCGCCCAGTCCGAAATACGAGGTCGCCTTCGCGGGATGACCGGCGAAGGGACCTTCTTCCGGACGCAGATCCCGTACTTCGACGATCAGCTCATTCGCACGCTTCGCGAGCGCGATGTCCCCACCCGCGGTCAGAGCGGGTCGATGCCGGCCTGGCAGATACTCCTGAATCTCTTTCCCTGGGTCTTCGGGATCTTCATCATCTGGTTCATGTTCCGCCAACTGCAGGGCACGGGAAACCGTGCCTTCTCCTTCGGCAAGAGCAAGGCGAAGAAGTACGCCGACGACGGTCGTCGGATTACCTTTGCCGACGTCGCGGGGCAGGTGGAGGCGAAGTACGAGCTTCAGGAGGTCGTCGAGTTCCTCAAGAACCCGGCCAAGTTCACGCGAATGGGGGCGAAGATTCCCAAGGGCGTCCTGCTCGTCGGCATGCCGGGAACCGGAAAGACAATGCTCGCCAAGGCGTGCGCCGGAGAGGCCGGCGTCGCCTTCTTCCACATGTCCGGATCGGATTTCGTCGAGATGTTCGTCGGCGTGGGCGCAAGCCGCGTCAGAGACCTCTTCGAGCAAGGCCGCAAGAACGCGCCGTGCATCCTGTTCATCGACGAGCTCGACGCGGTTGGGCGGACCCGGGGAGCCGGGTACGGCGGCGGGCATGATGAACGTGAGCAGACCCTCAACCAGATGCTCGTCGAGATGGATGGATTCGACACGAAGGACGGAGTCATTATCCTCGCCGCGACGAACCGGGCGGACGTGCTCGATCCCGCGCTCATGCGCCCCGGGCGGTTCGACCGGCAGGTTGTCGTGGACATGCCTGACCTCCAGGAGCGCTCGGCGATCCTCAAGATACACGCCGCGAAGATACCGCTTTCACCCCGCATCGATCTCGACCGGATCGCCCGCGCGACGCCCGGGTGTTCCGGGGCGGACATCGCGAACATCGTCAACGAGGCGGCGCTCTACGCCGCACGCCGCAATCGCGACCTGGTCCAGATGGACGACTTCGAGGAGGCGCGAGACAAGATCATGATGGGGGTCGCCCGAACCTCGCGGGTGTTTACCAACGACGAGAAGCGCAAGACCGCCTGTCACGAGGCCGGACACGCGCTTCTCCACTACCACCTTCCCAACGCGGATCCGCTTCACAAGGTGACCATCGTGCCGCGGGGGCGTGCCCTTGGCGTCGCCTTCTCGCTCCCGGAGAAGGACACCTATTCGCACGGCAGGGGATGGCTGCTCGACCGGATCAAGATAGCATACGGCGGCTACGTCGCGGAGGAGATGTTCTACTCGGAGACAACGACCGGCACCCAGGCCGACCTCTCGCAGGCGACCGACATTGCACGGCGGATGGTCACCGAATGGGGCATGAGCGACCTGGGGCCGGTGGCGTATGGTCAGGAAGACGAGCCCATCTTCCTGGGAAAGGAGATCGCCCGTCACAAGGACTATTCGGAAGAGAAGGCGCGCCAGATCGACGAGGCGATCCACGGCATCCTCTCTGAGGCCTACGCCGACGTCAACAGGATTCTCACCGAGAACCGGGAACAGCTCGAGCGGCTGACCGACGCGCTGGTCACACAAGAGACGCTCGTGGACCACGAAGTTCGCAAGTTGCTCGGGCTTCCCGCGCGAAGGAGCGCCGCGGACATGCGTGACGACGAGCCGGAGGACGACCCGTCGCCATGAATTGGACGCGGCGAGCCGCCCTCGTCTGTCTGTTGGCTGCTCATGTCCATGTAGCAGCCGATCCGAGCCCGGACATCGCGGCGCTGTACGTGGAGGCGGCGTACGAGGCGTTTCAGAGCGGAGAGCTCGACCGCACGATGCAGCTCGCCCTGATCGCGCTCGAGTTTGATGAGGAGTCGAGCGACGCGGGCTATCTGGCGGCCTCGGCGGCCGCCCTGCGCCGGGAGACGACGCGGGAGGCGATCGCCCGAGCCCGCCTCTCGCTCGAGCTCGGAAACTGGCGCAGGTTTGATGCGGAGAGCGCAGCGGTCCTCCTCGGTGGGCTGTACAACCGCGTGGGAGCGTTCGAGTCCGCGGCAGGCCTGCTCGCTGGTACGGTGCCCGGTGTAGCCGCCGGAGAGGCCCCCCGCGCCCGGTGGCACTATGAGTATGCGCGCGCCCTGACGGCGCTCGGACGCCTGACCGAGGCCGATGCCCTGATCTCGGTTGCCCGCGATCTGTTTCCGGACGACCCCCGCTTCTTCTGGTTTCTCCTGCGCGCAGAGCCGTATCCGTCCACCGAGTACCGGCGCGAGATCGAGCGCCTGCGGATGCGCCCGCCGGCCGGCGAGCGCCGCCCGCAACACGGCCCGGGCCTTGAGGACCTGCTGTACCTGTACGCGAGGCAGGCCCCCACCGCAGGAGAACGGGAATGGGCGCGCGAGGAGCTGGAGCGGCTCGGCTTCAGGGATCCTCGCGTGGCGTTGCTCCACCTCCCGGACGATCCACAGGGTGCGGTCGATCTGTTTCTCTCCCGTGACGGCTTTGCAGACCACGCCACGTACCGGGAGATCCTGCTCGGCACGACCGGCGCGTCGCACGCGCGGATTCTCGACGCGGCCGCCGATTTCAGCGGTTCGAGCTACGTCGACCCGAACGGCGACGGATGGTGGACCGAGCGGCTCTCTGTAGAGCAAGGTATGATCGTGCGGTGGGAGCGCGACCACAACCGTGACGGGATCGTCGAGCTCTCGCTCGAGTTCGACGCCCGGGCGCCGCGTTCGCTCGAGGCGGTCCGGGACGATGAGCACCTTCGGCTCGTCTACGGGCAATACCCGTACCTGGAGTCGGGCGAGATTGCCGATGAGCATGATACCGTACGGTTCGTGGTTCGTCCTCGTGCCGTCGCCGTTGCCGCGGTCAGCGGGCTGGCGGCCGATGGTCCGCGTTTCGACTCGGACGTCTCGCTGATGCCGGTGGTCGGCTCGATCGATCAGGACGAGCTGCGTCGTGCCTCTGTGCGGGTGGATACGGTGCGGCCCGACGGGAGCGTGGCGCAGAGGATCTACCTGCGTGACGGAAGCACGCATCGCGTCCTGCGCGACGAGCTCGGCGACGGATCCTGGGATCGTCTGCTGCTCTACGACGGCGAGGTCCCCACGGCAGGCGTTCGCGATCTGACCGGCGACGGGTACTTCGAGGTGGTCGAGGGATACCGGGAAGGCCGCCTTGTTGCGCTCGCGATCGACACGACCGGCGACGGGGCCGCGGATGTATTCGAGCGTCACGAAGAGGTCCCGGCGCGAGAGTG
Source organism: Spirochaetaceae bacterium (assembly GCA_007118855.1). Lineage (GTDB taxonomy): Bacteria > Spirochaetota > Spirochaetia > DSM-27196 > SLST01 > SLST01. Next base: position 9,101 of record SKQU01000345.1, on the reverse strand, counting down.
GGACCTCAACGGTGACGGGCGCATAGACGCACGAGAGTTCCGCATCTGGAGTGAATCAGTGATCCGGGAGTTTCCCGCCGAGGAGCGATTGTGGTGAGGGTGACCGCGAATATCGTGGCGGCAGGCCTGCTCGTGCTGCTCGTCGTCTCCTGTGCTACCGGGCCCGTGCCGGTCGTCACCGCTCGGCCGGAACTCATTCGGCAGGATCTCCGCGGACTCATCGCCGACGGCAGACCCGAAGTTGCGGTGCAGCGTATCAGCGCGCTTCGCAGAGATGAGGTGGTCGAGGCCGAAGCGCTCGACCTGCTGTACCGCGACGCGATATCGACCATGCGCGAGATGTACGAGGAGGCGGTCGAGGAAGGCCGGCCCCGGGACGCGGTGCGCCTCTACCGCAATCTCGTTGCCGTGGGTGCCGCCGAGGAGGACCCGGGGCGCCTGTCCAAACACTACCTCGAGCGGGCGCAGATGCTTGTGGAAGGGGGAAATGAACCCGCTGCGCTCGCCGAGCTCATGCAGGCGCCCGAACTCTCATCGCTGCCGCCGGAAGCGCTCGATCAGGCCGTCAGGATCGCGAAGCGTCTGAACAATCGGTACGTCGCCTCCATCCTCGTCGAGATCCTCGGCCCCTCATGGCGCGACGAGAATCGCGACGTTGTGGAGTTCGCCGAAGGGGCGGCCGGTCCGATCGAGATGGGAGCCGGCGTGGTGACGGTCTGGGTGAACCGGGGCCTGCGGCTCGAGGGCGGTATGGGTATCCCTGACCGGGTGATTGGCAGCGGGTTCTTCATCGATCCGCGCGGGTACATCGTGACCAACTATCACGTGATCGCGAGCCAGGTGGACCCGAGGTACGAAGGGTATTCCCGGCTCTACATCCGGATGCCTTCCGATCCGGCCGGACGAATACCGGCACGGGTTGTAGGGTACAGCCAGGCATTCGACATAGCGCTCCTGAAGGCCGAGATCGACGCGCCGTACGTGTTTTCCTTCACCGATATCCGGTCGCTTGAGCCGGGCACCTCGATCATCGCGATCGGCTCGCCCGGAGGCCTCGAGACGTCGATCACCTCAGGCATCATCTCCGCGGTCGGCAGGCGCTTCCTCCAGATGGGCGACGCGATGCAGATGGACGTCCCGGTCAACCCGGGCAATTCGGGCGGGCCTCTGCTCGATCGACAGGGCCGTCTCGTGGGTGTGGTCTTCGCGGGGATCGAGCAGTTCCAGGGTGTGAACTTCGCGATCCCCTCCTATTGGATCAATACCTTCCTCCCGGACCTGTTCGAAGAGCGCAGCGTTGTCCATCCGTGGATCGGCGTCGCCGTCGAACCGGTCTCCGAAGGACTCGAGGTCAGCTACGTTGACCGGAACTCCCCGGCACGGGAGGCCGGGCTGCAGGTCGGCGATGTCATAACCTTCCTCGGTCAATGGCCGGTGACACGAGTCGGTCCCGCCCAGGCGACCCTCCTGCGAAACGAGACAGGGTCGCTCCTTCCGATCCGATGGCAGCGTGACGGTCAGGAGATCGATGGTCTGGTGTCGCTTGCTGAGCGACCTGAGAGCCCCGTTGAGCAGGCGCTCGAGCGGGATCTGCACGAACGGCTCTACCCGGTGCTGTTCGGCATGCAGGTGGAGCGGGTGGGGGGGATGTCGTTTCGCCCGAACTACGAGGTGACTCGCGTCTACCGCGGGAGCATGGCCGACGAGTCTGGAATCACCGTGGGCGATCGTTTCGTCGAGCGGGATTTCAGCTACGACGAGAGGCTGCGGGTTGTCTTCCTGAGGATGTTCATCCAGAAGCGCACGCAGGGATTTCTCCAGACCGGGATGCAGCTTCCCGCCTATGTTGAGCGCGACAACTTCCTGTAGTAGGCTGCCCACGGAGACCAGGTGAGCGCACACCGAATCCTCGTCGTCGAGGACGAAGCAATCGTCGCCCTTGATATCAGGCTGCAGCTCGAACGCCTCGGGTATGAGGTTCCGGCCGTCTTTCAGAGCGGCGAGGAACTCCTTTCGGCACTTCCCGGGTTGGATGCCGATCTGGTTCTCCTCGATATCCTGCTGAAAGGCGAAATGGACGGTGTGGAGACCGCACGAAGAGTCAAGGAACGCTTCGGTCTGCCCGTGATCCTTCTCAGCGCCCTTGACAGTGAGGAGACCGTCGAGCGCGCGAAAGTCGCCGAACCGTTCGCCTTCATCGCGAAGCCGTTTGACGAGCGTGACCTGCGCAACGCCGTCGTGATCTCGCTCTACCGCCACGAGATGGAGCAAACCCTGCGCGGGCGCGAACGGCTGATCGCGACGACGCTCGAGAGCATCCAGGACGGCGTGCTCGTCGCCGACGAGAACCATCGCATCGAGTTCTCGAACAGCGTGGCGGAGTCCATGCTCGGCGTCAGCCGGGCCGGAGTTCGGGGGGCCAAGCTCGACGCGGTGGTTCGTCTCGAGGACGCTCGCGGCGCGCGAGTCGACATCATGGCCGCCGGCCCGGATCAGGCGATCGGGTCGCAGCTGTTCGCGGTTCGCGCGGACGGGTCCCGGGTGCCCGTGGAACCCTACGTCGCGCCCCTGGCGGGCCAGGACGGTGCGCGAACCGGTTGGGTCGTGGTCATCCACGATGAGTTCGAGCGGCTGGCAAACGAGGAGACGCTTCGGAGGAAGGAAGAACAGCTGCGCAGGTCACAGAAGATGGAGGCGATCGGACGCCTGACGGGGGGCATCGCGCATGACTTCAACAACCTGCTGACGGTCATCCTCGGCTATGCCAGGCTGATGAGCGAGGAGCTCTCGCGAAGCGACACGGTCGAGAGCTCGGGGCTCAGGGAAGACCTCGACGGTATCCGCAAGGCAGCCTTGCGCTCAGCGGCTCTCACCCGCCAGCTGCTCGCCTTCAGTCGTCACCAGACCCACGAGAAACGCATCGTCGATGTGAATCAGATCGTAGCCGACATGGAACGGATGCTCGAACGGCTGCTGAGTGACGACGTTCGCATGCACGTCGATCTGCTCGCCTCGGACGCTCGCGTGCGGGTAGATCCGAGCCAACTCGAACAGATCATCATGAACCTCGTGGTGAACGCGCGCGATGCGATGCCTGACGGGGGCCGCCTGACCGTCCGGACCGATGTGCTCGAGATTGACGGTGAAGCGATAGGCGGACGTGAAGGGGTGATGCCGGGGCGGTTCGTGACACTCGCGGTGCGCGACACCGGTGCGGGAATCAGTCCGGAGGTGGGCGAGAAGGTGTTTGAACCGTTCTTCACGACCAAGCCGGTCGGGCAGGGTACGGGACTCGGGCTCTCCACCATCTACGGGATCGTGACGCAGAGCGGCGGGTACATCGACTTCGAGACCGAGGCGGGTCGCGGGACGACCTTCACCGTGCATCTTCCAGTCCATGAGGCGGAGACAGCCGACGGGCCGGAGACGGAGACCCTGCACGACACGGCCGACGGGTCGGAAACGGTCATGGTCGTTGAAGACGACGAGGCTGTCAGGGATCTGCTGTGCCGCGTGCTGCGGCGTAAGGGCTACCATGTCATGGAAGCGGCAAACCCGGGCGAGGCCCTGCTGCTACACGAGCAGCATGCGGATCAGATCGCGCTCGTGGTGACCGATGTCGTCATGCCGCATATCTCGGGCGTGGCGCTCGCTGAGCGTCTGCGGGATCGGCATCCGCGGGTGCGGATACTCTTCATATCCGCCTGGCCGGACGGGTACCTCGGCGATGACCAACGCGCCACGGCGGGGTACTACTACATGTCCAAGCCGATAGACCCGGCCCGCTTCGCGGGTCTCGTACGGTCCATTCTGGACGACTGACCGAAGTTTCACTATTGTTTGGCGCACCTCCTATGACGCAAGAGCACATCCGCAATTTCTGCATCATCGCGCACATCGATCACGGCAAGAGCACGCTCGCTGATCGCTTCATCCAGCGCGCGAAGATCATCGCCGAGCGCGAGTTCAAGGACCAGATGCTCGACAGCATGGACATCGAACGCGAACGCGGGATCACGATCAAGAGCCAGGCTGTCAGCATGCCCTACATAGCGGACGACGGGAGCACCTACGAGCTCAACCTCGTCGACACTCCGGGTCACGTCGACTTCTCGTACGAGGTGTCTCGAGCGATCAGCTCCTGCGACGGGGCGTTGCTGCTCGTGGATGCGACGCAGGGCGTCGAGGCTCAGACGCTGTCGAATCTCTACCTCGCAATGGATCACGGTCTGGAGATCATCCCGGTGATCAACAAGATAGACCTGCCGGCCGCGGAGATCGATCGGGTCAAGGAGGAGATCGAGCACGATCTGGGACTTGACGCGGAGTCGGCTCTCCTCATATCGGCGAAGACCGGGGCCGGAGTCGGTGAACTGCTCGAGGCGATCGTCCGGTGGATCCCCGCGCCCTCAGGCGATACCGAGAACCCGCTGCAGGCGCTCATCTTCGATTCCCACTACGATCCCTACCGGGGCGTCATCGTCCATCTGCGCGTCTTCGAGGGGACGCTTCGACCCGGGGATGAAGTCCTCGTATGGGCCTCCCGCTCACGGCACCGTGTCGAGTCTACCGGGCAGTTCCGCATCATCCTCGCCGAGACCGACGAGCTGCAGGCAGGAGACGTGGGGTATATGATTGCGGGCATAAAGACAATTTCCGACATACGGGTGGGAGACACCGTCACGCTCGCGGCACGCCCCTGCGACGCGCCGCTTCCGGGGTTCCGCGAAGTGAAACCCGTGGTTTTCAGCTCAATCTATCCCATAGACGCCAACGAGTACGAGGAGCTGCTCGCGGCGATGGAGAAGCTGAAGCTCAACGACGCGTCGCTGATCTACGAGAAGGACAGCTCCGCCGCGCTGGGGTTCGGATTCCGGTGCGGCTTTCTGGGTATGCTGCATCTGGAGGTCGTACAGGAGCGGCTCGAGCGCGAGTTCGACCTTTCCATCGTTCTGACCGCGCCGTCGGTCAGGTACCGCATGGAACTACAGGACGGCTCGACGGTCGAAGTCGACAATCCCGAGCACTACCCCGGCGAATCCGAGGTGCAGAACGCCAGCGAGCCGTATATCCGTGCTGACATCATGACTCCCACCGACTACGTTGGAAACGTCATGACCCTCTGCATGGACAAACGCGGCGTGCAGGTCAACATGCACTACCTTGACTCGCGTCGCGTCGAGCTCGTGTACGAGATGCCGCTTGCGGAGGTGCTGTTCGATTTCTACGACAAGCTGAAGAGCGTCAGCCGGGGCTATGCCTCGTTCGATTACGAGATGATCGGCTACAGGGAGACGAAGCTCGTCAAGCTCGACATCCTGGTCAACGGAAAGCCTGTGGACGCGCTGAGTCAGCTCGTGTTTCGCGACACGGCGGCCGACCGGGCGCGGCAGATCTGCCGTCGGCTGCGCGATGAGATTCCACGGCATCAGTTCAAGATTCCCCTGCAGGGGGCGATCGGCAGCACGATCATCGCGCGCGAGACGATCAGCGCGCTGCGCAAGGACGTGACGGCAAAGTGCTACGGCGGCGACATCACCCGGAAACGAAAACTCCTCGAGAAACAGAAAGAGGGGAAGAAGCGGATGAAGCTCGTCGGCAACGTAGAGGTCCCGCAGACGGCCTTCCTCGCGGCGCTGAAGAGCGACGACACCTAGGGCTCGGAGGCCTCGAGCAGCCGGAGCGTCGTCCGCCAGCGGTCGATGTAGTAGTCCGCCGCGATACCGAGCCGGCGCCACGTCGCGCCGTCCGCTCGCCGCAGGCGTACCGGGCCTGCGAAGCTCGTGATCCGGTCCGACGCTTCAACGACGAGATAGTCGAGTGCCGGGGGTATCTCCTGCGGCGGCGGCACGCCGCCGGCCGACAACGATGCTGCGAAACCGGTCAGGCGCGACAGCTCAGCGTTGACGAACTCGTACGTCTTGCGGTGTACGGATGCCTCGTCGATTCGTTGTGCGTCGGCTCCCGCTCTTTCGCGGGAGACCGCCGGCTCCGGTTCAAGGCACCTGCACGCCTCCCGCGCCGAGACCGGTGTGGCGCCGAAGGACAACCCGAACGGAGCGATCGCGTAGACATCGCCGCGATCACCAATCGTGCGGCCGAGCTCGTCCGCGTATCCCGCCAGGACGAGCGTCGAGTGAACCGGGCCTGACGCCCCCGGCAGCGACACGAGCCGTGCTCCAAGCGCCGGATCGGGTACGGGACGCAGCCGGCAGGTCTGCGACATGCCGGTGAGGCAGGCCGGTGCTCCTCTCGCATGCGTCACGCCCGGCGATACTGCGAAGTCAAGGCCGGTACACAGAATGGGCGAACAGCCGAGGTCGGCCGCGATGCGGACGGCTGCAACCCCGACCGACCCGAGCGGCGGCAGCGACCACTGGACTCCAGGCAGACTGCGGAGCCTGCGGATGAGCGAGAAGGGAACGAACTCGCTGACCGTCCAGGACGCCCGCGGATGGACCCGCGCCACCAGAGGCGATGCCGACAGGTCGGTTACCAGGTGGTAGTCGCGGTTGGGGATCGGCAGGAAGTCGTAGGCGTTGGCGAGCTGACCCTCAAGCGCAACGACGAGGTCCGGAACGACGCCGTGGCCGTGGAGGACCGAGAGGGCGGTGTCAACGGCGACGAGCGTTACCCGCGGCCGCTCCTCACGGATGAAGGCGATTGCCTTCTCGAGCGAAGGACCGGCTCCGCACACGACGGCAGGGCCGCTTCGCGGCGAGACCGGCGTGGCCTGCCGCAGCTGCGCGATGTTCGCGATCGCGTTTCGCACCCACAGCCGTCCCATCGCGGCCAGCGTCATCCGGTTCTGCCAGAAGACCCGTATCTCCCGCTCGAGCGCGGCGAGGAGCCCACGGTAACGCGGGCGGTGCGTCAGAGCCGAGGCGGTGGTCGAGATCTCAATGACACGTCGGTACCGGTGCTCTCCGGCGCGACGCAGCGCCTCAATGGCCTGCGCCGGCGTCGCCGACAGCAGCACGATACGCGGGTCATCCGGAAGGTGCCGGCGTGCGAGCTCGTGCAGCACCGGGTCCGCTTCCGGTGCAAAGACTGTGCACTCCGGCGCAAGACGCACGGCGAGCTCGCGCCAACCGTGCCAGAGCACGGGGGACGGCCACACGATCAGGGTTCCCGGGGCGATAGAGCGGGCACGGACGCGTCGGTCCGCATCCGGCAGTGGGTGCGGACCATAGAGAGCTCGTCCCTGGTAATGTACCTGGCAGCCGTGCGGTGTGTCCTCGAGAACGAGCTCGGGTGACACTACTGGCCGAGGACCGCCCGGTTGTAGGCGCGAGTGAAGTTGTCAACGAGTCTGTCTTCGTCGACTACGACTTGCTGTGCCTGCCTCTGGGCGAACTCCTGGACGATGAACGGGAGGTAGAACTCGAGAAAGGCGGCCGTCTGATCGTCGACCGGCCGCTCGTCGTCCATCTGGAAGACGACGATGTAGTCCCGTACGACGAGCGGGTCGCTCACGCCGCCCGGGGGCAGCGAGAATAGGGTCCGGAAGAAGTCCTCGCGGAAGGCGGCGGCGGCTATCGCCTCATTCGCGGGCGCGGCCACGGTCCCGAAGTAGGGCAGATTTCCGAAGTTGACGGGGAAGTACTCGGTCAGCTGCGGAGACTGGTTGATCCCCGCCGCTGCGTCCGAGAAGCTCTCAGCTCGTGCCTGGGCGGCAAACTCCTGCGCCCGGTCACGCAGATAGTCCTCCACGAGCCCGCGCTCGAAGGTATTGAGGTACCGTCGCACCTCCGCGATCACTGCGCTGTCGGAGAAATCGGGATCTATGGGCAACTCGTCGGCCCGGTAGATCGCCCATCCAAAGGTCGTGCGCAGCACTCGGCTGATCTCCCCGGGCTCCAGTGCGAACACTTCATCTACAACCGACGGGTCCTCGAAATCCGGCTCGAGCTCGTGAAAGTAGACGCGTCCCATCTCTCCGCCGTCTTCGGCGTAGACGTCGCGGCTGTGGCTGCGCGCGAGGTCCTCGAAGCTTGCCTGCCGCGTGATCGCCTGCTCGCGGATCCGCTCCGCATCCGATTGGCTCGTTCCGATGGAGATCACCGAGAGACCCATCCGGCGGAAGCGCTCTGCATTGGCTTCGCCGTAGGCGACGACTTCCGACTCCGGGTAGTCGGCCATACTGAACTGGACGAACCGGAATCGACGCTCGGGGCCGGCCATACTCATGAGGAACTCGGCTTCCGTATTCGATGTCGTGACCTTGCCGTACAGGTCGTTCTGCACCTTCTCGTTCACCAGCACCTCTCTCAGGTACTGTCGCAGTGCGAATCTCGCCTGACTCGGGGTGTCGTGGTATCTGGACGGACTGAAACGCCCGCCTTCCTGGAACTCCGGCCACTGGGCGATCGCGCGGTCGACGGCGCGGTCCGAGACTCCGACGTTTGCCTCGTCGGCCAGCAGCAGGAGCGCCTCATGGTACACGGCCCGCTGGAAGGCGGCCCGCCAGACCTGCCGTATAAGCGTCTCGGTGACCTCCCGCTCCTCCTGCTGAACCTGTCGCGCGATACTCTGGTACTGCCTCGCGAGGTAGTTGCCCGGCTCGTAGGTGATTTCGCGACCGGCGTAGGAGCCGAACGACACCCGGCTCCCGGCGGCGATTCCTCCCACGGCCGGTGTGCCGACGAATGCGATAACAATGATCACCAGCAGGACGACGGAGAACGCGTAGGTCAGCGTCTTGCCCACGGATCGGTGCTTCTTGGGTTCCTGCGGTTTCTGAGGTTCTCTAGGTGCTCTCATTACTCACTCTATGGGTCTGCAAGGGCTGAACAGAACCTAATCGAAGGTTCGGTGATTGTCAATTGACGCCCCGATCCTTGTCCGTCGCGCTGTCCGTCGCGCGTGTTGACATCACGGGGGCTTGGCGCTATATTTCGATCTCACCAAGGGGGCGTGGCGAAGTCGGTTTATCGCGCCGGCCTGTCAAGCCGGAGGTCGCGGGTTCAATCCCCGTCGCTCCCGTTTCCGGCCCCGTGAGGGGCCATTTTTTTCGGGCTGTAGCGCAGGGGCTAGCGCGCTCGGTTCGGGACCGAGAGGTCGGCGGTTCAAATCCGCCCAGCCCGAGATCTGTCGTCCAG
>SKQU01000396.1 GCA_007118855.1 Spirochaetaceae bacterium | reverse complement strand
CTGTGCATGTTCATCCAGAACCCCGGGCTTGTTCCGAAGAACCTCGATAGCCTAATCGCCGTAGTGCAGCATGTGTTACTGGGACTGGCAGGGCCCGAAGCCGGTGGGCCACGGATTATCTCGCCACGGCAGAATACCGCGATACTTGCGATCCCATTCTTCGAGGGCTTCTGATAGTCCGGGGTACGGGTGAAGCGCCACATCGTTCTTCCGATTTGCTCTCGCCTGGGCACCGAAGCATGGCATGTCGTCAGCACACGCCTTCCTGACGTCCAACGGGAAGTTCATGATGTCTTCATATCCAAGAAGGCGCACGAAATCAGCGCAATGACCCGCTCTGAGATTCCCAACGATCATGTTTCCGCCCAACTGTGCGCAGAGAAGAGCGGGTTTGAGAACGTTTGCATCGAAGCAAGTCTGGGCAACATACGAGAGCCCCCCGAGGTCAACGGCGACTCGACTGAGTCCCGACCGAAATACCTTGGACCACACGGAGCCGAGTAATTCATAGTTGTAATTGTCAAGACCTGATCCGCAAATCCGAATGAACAAGTAGCCGTGGACCGGTTGAGGATCGGCCGTAACGGATACCTGAGCATCCTTGTAGTGGCTGATATAGGCCGCTGTCTTTGCCAGCACCGCCTCGGTGCCCCTTTGGCTTAGCGTGTTCATTTCGGTCCTAAGTGTACACCACCATACGCGATCGGCCTATCGATTCCGATGTGATCCACCAGGTCTTTCATGCCTTTTGTATGGTTGCGCCGGACAATGATCCAAGGAGAGTCCAGCGAGCCCGTGGGATCTGCAGGACTGAGTCGGCCGCCGTGGACCTTCGCCGCGAGCGGCGCGGTCGTCATCGCGAGTTCTTGTCGGACTCACCCAACTGTCCGGTCACGTACTTGTGAAAAACGCTTTTCACGAGTGATTGGTACTTGAGTCCTTCGCGTGTCGCGCGCCTCTTGATCCGATCAAGATCGGCCGCGGCGTACTGGTGCGCGGCTTCGCGCAGCTTCTGTTCCGGGTCATCATGCCGTCACTCCTGAACAAGGGCCCCAACACACCGTACCGGGGCTTCCTCACCCAGATGGTCTCCCGCCTCCCCGCGGGGTACATTCGGACGGTGCACGCACCCATCGCCCAGAGGCCGCCCTCCCGCGTCGGTCTCGTAACCCTCATCCTGATCGCCGTGCTTGTCGCGCCCGGTGCCGCATGGGCGACGACCACGCAGGCGCGCCCGGCCTACCTTGACCAGCCGTCGCGCGTCGTGCTTCCCGTCGGATACTCCGCGCGTCGAAGCTACCCCGTCTTCATTCCGCTACCCCCCACGGGCATGAGCTCGCTCCTCATGGCGCGCAGCCTCGGGCTCGATCCGGAACGGCAGACCGAGTTCATCCTGCTCCTGCCGCCGGGGCGACCGCAGCGCACCGAGTACCTCCCGGATTTCATGAGCTTCGTACAGTGGTACGAAGAGCGCGTGCTCGTCGACCTCGCACAGCTCCTGGAGACGCACAGCGCCGATCGGGCCAGGGTCTACCTGGGCGGCTACTCGCTCGGCGGAGATCTCAGCTGGGCGCTCGCCGCGCGGAACCCCGACCGGTTCGCTGGCGCCGTGATGGCGGGCACCCGCGCGTCGTACCCGGTATCCGCGTCGACCCTTGAGCGCATGCAAGCGAGCGGGTTTCGCGGCGCCCTGCTCATCGGCGAAAGTGAGGAGACCGGCCGGTACAACGGCATCAACCATGTGCGTAGCCGCTTCGAGCAGGCGGCCGTCGCGCACACCTACACCGAGTACCGCGGAGGCCATACCATGCCGCCGCGGACGACCCTCCAGGAGCAGGTCGCGTTCGTGACGGGCGTCCGGGTCGCGACTCCTCCTCCTCAGACGGCGCCGCAGTCACAGGCCACGGGCCGCTCGCTAGCCGACTACCTGACTCGTCCGACGCGGGACCGGGTCGCGCTTCGCGTGGGGGTGCTGAACCTCACCGACGGCGCCTGGTGGCCGGGTCGTCATACCGAGGCGCAGCTTCGCGTCGAGTGGCCATGGTCGAGGTTCTACGTCCACTCGTACACCGGCTACTCGTCGACGTCGGTCTCCACGGGTCTTCGGCTGCGCGCGCTTGATCAGGAGCTCGTGTTCGGCGTCGGTCCTCCCGCGACGACGACACGGTCCGGCGGGTTCTCCGCGGCCGGCGTCGGCTGGGACTGGATCCATCGTCTCGACGACGAGGCGCTACCCCGACGCATCCATCTCGTCTACGTTCGTGGCGATCGGAACCTGGCCTTCATCCCGCAGGGGTGGCACGGAGCCGACCGTGTCGACTCGCTCCTCTCGCTTCGCTACACGCTCCCGATCGGCACGACCGGTTTTCTTCCCGCAGAGTTCCTCAACCTGCGCGCGCACTACCTGCTGCGCCTCGGCGGTCGCGTGGTGATCGACGCGGCAGCCGGCTCCTTCACGCTCCCGAATCGCGCGGCCCTCGCGGAATCCGACGGATCACTCCCCGTCGACCACCGGATCGAGTGGGAGGCGGGGTTCGGGCTTCGCGTACCCGATCCGTTCCTCTGGCGGATCGCCTACCGAGGCACCGCGGCCCGCTCGCTCCCCGACGACGCCTTCGACCACACCACCACCTGGCGCCTCTCGGTCGAATACAGCTTCTGAGCCCGCCATAAGAGGAGCAGGGCCGGGTGGGGGAGCGTCCTCACCGACGGCCGGCACTCCACCCCACCGGCAATCACGACCACGCGGCTCCCCCTCGCTCCCGCAGGCGCGTTGCGACCGCAACGACGCACTGGCTCCCGCTACCCCCTCGCGGGCCGGACGCATGGAGACGGCCCGGTCGCTGCCCCCGTGCATTCCGCGAGGCGATCGCCAACGCGATCTGCCACTGTGATTACGCGAACGGCGGGAGCTCAATCGGCGTTGCTGTCTACGACGACCGTATGGAGGTGAGTTCGTCCGGGGCACTTCACTTCGGCTTCACACCGCGTTCGCTCTTCGAGCCCCACGAGTCCCGGCCGTGGAACCCGCTCATAGCCAGCGTCTTCTATCGGCGTGGCATCATCGAAACCTGGGGTCAAGGGACGCTCAGGATGGCCGCCTGGTCGGTAGAGGCTCGTCTCCCAAAGCCCGAGATCCTCGAGATCCCCGGCGCGGTCGTCGTACGGTTCGTCGCGAGAACGACAGGGAAAACGACAGGGAAAACGACGGGGAAAACCGGCGACGCAGTTCTGAACCTGCTCGCCGCAGAGCCGTTGCTCACGATCCCGGAACTCGCCGGACGGATCGGGAAAGGGCCGCGCGCGGTGGAGCGCACTATTCGTTCGCTTCGGGAGGCCGGCAGGCTCAGGCGCATCGGCCCTGCCAAGGGCGGCCACTGGGAGGTGATCGACTGAGCAACTTCACCGAATCCATCGTCGAAGACGCCACCCTCGCCACCCGCAGCCATCAGGCCGCTGCGGCGGTTGGCGAGGTTTGGCCCAGATGGGATGGCCGAGTCATCCCGCTTCGAAGAGCAGCTGCTTCATGGATCTGCAGCGCTCGGGCTGAAGCGACGCAAGGTCATCCCGCTCATCCGGATCATCGGCCCAGTTGAAGAGGTGCTCGGTCGCGTCCGTCTCTAGCGTGTAAGAGTACGTCCCATCGACAACTGTGCGGAAACCGCGCACCGGTACCCGTGTCCCCGCGTCGTGGCGTTGAGTATTGAGGAGTGCGGTTCGCGCCGTCCCTACGCACTCCGAACTGGACGTGCGTGTCTGTGAGTGCCCGTTTGTCTCGAGTAGCCGCCGGAGCGATCGTGAGTCCGTTCCGTCCAGTGCGTCTACGCCACAGAGATCGAGAATTGTGGCGACGACGTGCGTCAACGAGACCGGTTCCGTCACAGCAGTGCCGTTGGCCATTCCGGGTACGGATACGACGAACGGAACGTTGATCGCCGCACGACGCCAGGTGCTCTTGCCCCACGCCTCGTGATCGCCAAGCATCTCGCCGTGGTCGCTAGCGTAGATTATGATCG
>SKQU01000112.1 GCA_007118855.1 Spirochaetaceae bacterium | reverse complement strand
TTGTCGCGGCGGGTGGGTTTGTCGCGGCGGGTGGGTTCGTCGCGACGGGCGCGCTTTGCGGGGCACGATACTCGTGGCGGCGGGGGGTTTGGGGGTGGTCGGCGAGGGCTCTTGCCGGGTTGGTCATCGTTGGGTGCTCTGGTCCTTGATGGAGCGGACCAGGTACTGCACCGTCGGTTCGAGGGTGGGATCCGTGCGCATGCGGGCCTCGATGCGCTGGCAGGCGTGCATGACGGTGGTGTGGTCCCTGCCGCCGAACTCGAGGCCGATCTCCGTGGTGGAGTATTCGGTGACTTCGCGCGTGATGTACATGGCGAGCTGCCGCGGAAACGCGACGACGCGCGTGCGCTTTTTGCTTTTGAGTTCCTGCGTGCTCAGGTTGAAGTAGTCCGCGACCGTACGCTGGATGAGGTCCACCGTGACGTTGGTCTGCTTGGGCGAGGCGAAGACATCCTTGAGTTGCTGGCGCGTGATCTCCACCGTGATGTTCTTGTTGACGAGCTCCGCGTAGGCGACGAGCTTCGTGAGCGCAGCCTCGAGGTCGCGCACGTTGGTCGTGACGTTGTTGCAGATGAGGCTGACCGCCTCCTCCGGGATGGAGAGGTTGAACGACTCGATCTTCTTCTTGAGGATCGCGTAGCGGGTTTCGTAGCTGGGCGGCTGGAGGTCGACGTTCAGACCGCGCTCGAAGCGGCTTCGCAGGCGGTCGGTCAGGTCGCGGAGCTCGCTGACCGGCCGGTCGCAGGTGAAGACCATCTGCTTGTTCGCGTCGTAGAGGGCGTTGAAGGTGTGGAAGAGCTCTTCCTGCGTCTCGCTTTTCTTCTGCAGGAAGTGGATGTCGTCGATCAGGAGCAGATCCGCGTAGCGGTACTTGGCCTTGAACTTGTGAGTATTTTTCTCGCGGATAGCCTGGATGAACTCGGTCGTGAAGTTTTCCGCGGTGACGTAGACGACCTTCGTGTTGCCGATATCGTTGTGGACCGCGTTGCCGATCGCCTGGATGAGGTGCGTCTTGCCGAGTCCGACCCCCCCGTAGACGAGGCAGGGGTTGTAGGCGGTACCCGGGTTGCGGGAGATCGCGATTGCCGCGTTCGCGGCGAAGCTGTTGTTCTGCCCGACCACGAAGGACTCGAAGGTGTAGTCCGGCTTGAGGTTCTCGTGCGGACGGCGCAGTCTGGGACGGGCCGGAGAGTCCGGGGCCGCGCCGGTGACATCCAACCGGTCGTCCGGGGGGTCGACGTCCGGGGCGGCTTTCCGGGGGGGGTCAGGCGTCGGCTTTGTCCCCTCGAACTTCCGGATTTCGAAGTCGATCGTGAGCTTGTTGCCGGAGAGCTCGAAGAGCTTCTCCTCGATCACCGGGAGGTAGCGCTGTTTGACCTGGTCGCGGTAGAATGAGGAGGGTACGGCGACGATGATGTGCGCGTCGTCCGAGCGGACGTAGTCCATCCGGTTGAACCACATTCCGTACTCCTGTTCGGAGAGCTCGTCTTCGAGCTGGCTCATTGCCTCCGTCCAGAAGATGCCGTAGCCTGTTTCGCGGGTTGTTGGTGCGCTTACTTTATCCACAACTTATCCACAATTTTCCCAGATCCTGATGGAAACCGAATTCGATCTGCGGGTGACGGAGAGGAATTATAGCATACCGCAGAATCCTTGCCACCCCAATTCGACCGATTTCCGGCAGAAATTACGTGGGAATCACGAATTGTTTGAGGAATCACTGCCCCGGCTCGTGCACCGGGAGACATCGCGGTAAAGTACCGTCCGCAAGACAGTTGATGCGGTTATCAACGGGGTTATCCACAGCTTTTCCACAGGTAACTCACAGATTTCCGTCCAGGGCGGCGACTGCTTTACGGGCACGCAGCAGCGCGGTATATTAATGATAACATCAATGGAAGACAAATACTCTGCAGAGAGCATCCAGGTCCTGAAGGGACTCGAACCGGTTCGTAAGAGACCTGGCATGTACGTGGGCTCAACCGGCCCCGAGGGACTCCACCATCTCGTCTACGAGATCGTGGACAACAGCATAGACGAAGCGCTCGCGGGCCACTGCACGACCATCAACGTCGTGCTGGGCAAGGGGAACGTCGTCACGGTCTCCGACGACGGGCGCGGGATTCCTGTGGCGGTTCACGGCGGGGAGAACGTGAGCGCACTCGAGCTCGTGATGACCCGCCTGCATGCCGGGGGCAAGTTCGACAAGAAGAGCTACAAGGTCTCCGGAGGGCTGCATGGGGTGGGAATCTCTGTGGTGAACGCGCTCTCAGAATGGTGCGAAGTCAGCGTTCATGTGGATGGTGAGCTGTACGAGCAGAAGTACCGACGCGGTATTCCGGACGGCCCGGTGCGCAACGGCGGCACGACCGACCGGCAGGGGACCGTCGTTCGCTTCTGCCCCGACTCCGAGATCTTCGACACGACGACGTTCAGCTTTGACACGCTGTCGAACCGGCTGCGCGAGCTCGCCTTTCTGAACAAGGGCATCCTCATAACGATTGAGGACGTCCGGATACCCACGCCCAAACGACACGACTTCAAGTTCGAAGGTGGGGTGCGCGAGTTCGTTACCTTCCTCAACAAGAACAAGACGACGATCAACCGTGAGCCGATCCACTTCGAAGGCGAGCGTGACGGCGTCCTCGTGGAAGTGGGCATGGAGTACAACGACGGGTACAGCGAGGCCATGTTCAGCTTCGTGAATAACATCAACACTCGTGAGGGCGGGACTCACCTCGTGGGGTACAAGAGCGCGCTCACCCGGACGCTGAACGACTTTCTGAAGAAGAGCCCGAAGATTGGGAAGAAGCTCGACGAGAACCTCTCCGGCGACGATGTGCGCGAGGGGCTTACCGCCGTGGTCTCCGTGAAGGTGCCGGAGCCGCAGTTCGAAGGGCAGACGAAGGCGAGACTGGGCAACTCCGAAGTGAAGGGGATCGTCGAGTCGATCGTCAACGAGGATCTCACTACCTATTTCGACATGAACCCGAAGGAAATAGCCGCGATCCTCGAGAAGACGGTGATGGCGGCGAAGGCGCGGGAAGCCGCCAGGCGTGCCCGGGACATGACGCGACGCAAGAGCTTTCTGGAGTCGAGTGGCCTGCCCGGCAAGCTCGCCGACTGCAGTGAGAAGGACCCGCGCAAGTGCGAGGTCTACATCGTGGAGGGCGATTCGGCCGGCGGCAGCGCGAAGCAGGGGCGCGACCGAACCTTCCAGGCGATCCTTCCGCTGTGGGGCAAGATGCTCAACGTTGAGAAGACGCGGGTGGACAAGGTGCTCGCGAACGACAAGCTGCAGCCGATCATCTCCGCGCTTGGCGCCGGCGTGGGCAACGAGTTCGATCTTTCGAAGCTGCGCTACCATCGGGTGATCATCATGGCCGACGCGGACGTGGACGGATCGCACATCCGGACGCTGCTCCTGACCTTTTTCTACCGCTACATGCGAGAGCTCCTTGAAGAGGGCCATGTCTACATCGCGATGCCCCCGCTGTACAAGCTCAGCTACGCCAAGGAAGTCCACTACGCGTTCAACGACATTGAGCGGGCGCGGATCGTCGACGGGATGAGGGTGGAGAACGAGAAGGTCTCCATCCAGCGGTACAAGGGGCTCGGCGAGATGAATCCCGAGCAGCTGTGGGAGACCACGATGGACCCGACGACCCGGCGCATCATGCAGATTCAGCTCGAGGACGCGGTGGAAGCCGAGTCGGTCTTCACCACCCTGATGGGTGAGCATGTGGCGCCGAGGCGCGAGTTCATTGAGGAGAACGCGCTGGCTGCCTCGAACCTCGACATCTAGGCTCAACTCGAAGGAGATCCCATGTCTGACCAGAGCCGGGTGATCCCGGTCGCGATCGAAGACGAGGTGAAGGAGAGCTACCTCACCTACGCGATGTCCGTCATCATAAGCCGCGCCTTGCCGGACGTCCGCGACGGGCTGAAGCCGGTCCATCGGCGCATCCTCTACGGGATGAGCGAGATGGGGATCCGAAGCGACCAGCCGCCGAAGAAGAGCGCGCGGATCGTGGGCGACGTCATGGGCCGCTACCATCCGCATGGAGACGCGAGTCTCTACGATACGCTCGTTCGCCTCGCCCAGCCGTTCAGCATGCGCTATCCCATGGTCAACGGGCAGGGGAACTTCGGGTCGATCGACGGGGATCCGCCGGCGGCGATGCGTTATACCGAGGCGAGGCTGCACCGCATCGCCGAAGAGATGCTGCGCGACATCAAGAAGGAGACCGTCGACTTCTCACCGAACTACGACGACTCGATGGTCGAGCCGGTGGTGCTGCCCGGTGCGGTGCCGTACCTGCTCTGCGAAGGCGCGAGCGGAATCGCGGTGGGCATGGCGACGAATATCCCTCCGCACAATCTGCGCGAGGTCGCCGCAGCGATCGCGGCCTACATTGATGATCCGGACATCACGATCTCAGGACTCATGCAGCACGTTACTGGCCCCGACTTCCCGACTGGAGGCACGATCTACGGGACCCAGGGGATCCGGGACGCCTACGAGACCGGCAAGGGTCGAATCACGGTGCGCGCGCGCTTCTCGATCGAGTCGACGAAGAGCGGGCGCGACGTTGTCCTGGTCCACGAGATTCCGTACATGGTGAACAAGGCCTCGCTCATCGTGCGGATCGCCGATCTCGTGCGCGACCGCAAGATCGACGGGATCAGCGACCTGCGCGACGAAAGCGACCGAAATGGGATGCGGATCGTGATTGAGCTCAAGAAGAGCGCGAGCCCCAAGATCATCCTGAACCACCTCTTCAGCCACACGGCGCTGCAGCAGAACTTCAACGTGAACGCGCTCGCGCTCGTCGAGGGCAGGCCCGTGGTGCTCACCCTCAAGGACATGATCCGGCACTTCGTGAGCCACCGGCGCGAGGTCGTGATCAGGCGGGCGAAGTTCGACCTGGACAAGGCCGAGAAGCGGGCGCACATCCTCGAGGGCCTGAAGATCGCCCTCGAGAACATCGACGAGGTGATCCGCACGATCAAGGAGTCGCAGACCGTGGACATCGCGCGTACGCGGCTGATGGAGCGTTTCTCGTTTTCGGAGCCGCAGGCGACCGAGATCCTCAACATGCGCCTCCAGCGGCTGACCTCGCTCGAGACGCAGAAGATCCTGGACGAGCTCGCCGAGGTGCTGAAGCTGATCGAAGAGCTGAAGGCGCTCCTGGCAAGCGACGAGAGGATCCTGGGGGTCGTGCGCGAGGAGACGCTCGACGTGGCGGAGCGCTTCGGCGACGAGCGGCGGACGGACATCGTGCCCTCCGAAGTGGAGAAGATCGACATTGAGGATCTCATTCAGCGCGAGGCGATGGTCGTCGTCTTCTCTCACCGCGGCTACACGAAGCGTGTTCCCTGGAGCGCGTACAAGGTTCAGGGCCGCGGCGGGAAGGGCACGACGAGCGGCATGAAGAAGGACGATGACTTCATCGCGAACCTCTTCATCGGCAGCACGCACGACTACCTGCTCTTCGTATCGAGCGCCGGTCGGGCCTTCTACCTCAAGGTCCACGAGATCCCGGAAGGATCACGCTACTCGAAGGGGACGCACGTGCGCACCCTGCTCCAGATTTCAGCCGACGAGGAGATCACCGCGGTTGTCTCGCTGAAGGACTTCACGCCCGATGTCCATCTGTTCATGGCGACCTCCCGGGGCGTGGTCAAGAAGGTCACCGCCGACCAGTTCACCAACGCCCGCACCCGCGGGATCAACGCGATCAAGCTCGACGACGGTGACCGGCTCTCCGTGGCGCTCCTGACGAGTGGCGAGGACGAGCTCTTCCTCGTGACCCGGAAGGGCAAGGGGCTGCGCTTCCGCGAGAGCAGCGTGCGTGCGATGGGTCGCCCGAGCCGTGGGGTGAGCGGGATCAGGCTCAAGAAGGACGACGAGCTCGCCGGCTGTATCGTCGTGCGCGAAGGCGAGCAGATGCTGACCGTGAGCGAGTACGGCTACGGCAAGCGAACCCGGTTCGACGAGTTCTCGCCGCACGGTCGCGGGACCGGCGGACAGATTGCCTACGGCACCAACGAGAGGACGGGCGAGCTCGTCGACGTGCTCAGCGTCCACGACAAGTCCGAGCTCATGATCATCACCTCGCAGGGTCAGACGATCAAGCTGTCCGCCGGCGCGATCCCCATCCAGTCGCGCTCGGCCACCGGCGTGCGGGTCGTCGACATCAACCGCCCCGACTACGTCGTGGGCGTCGACCGGACCGCCGACGACGACGATGAGGTAGAGGAGCAGGCGGAGGCCGTGGAGGCGGGGGGTTCGCGTGCGGACGGTGGCGATGGCCCGGGGAATGCGGTCGTCCCGGGGGACGAGGATGGGGACGTCGCCGAAGACGACGAGGCCCGGGGCGCGGAGAAGGGGTCCGGGGGCCAGGATGAGGACGTCGCGGAAGACGAGGCCCGGGGCGCGGAAGACGAGAGCGACGGAGGCGCCCCGGGGGAGTAGGACGTCGGGGCTGGTATTGTTTCACGTGAAACAGTGTGTGGGGCGTGAGGGTGAGGCCGCGAGAAGTGGTGCCGAAATTGTTGATGTTCCCCGAGACCCACCACAGCAAACCTGACGCCCCGGAACCAGACGACCGGAATGGACCATCCCCAAAGCGGTGGTACCGCGTCCGGGCGCTCCTGGCTGGACGATCGATTTCCACGTCACGACCACCTTGTTCGGCGCCGCGCCACCTGTCTCCCCGGCCGGTCCGGTTCCGAGCCACCCGTCACTCCTGGATTGTTCCACGTGAAACATGACAGACCTTCCTCCGGGCCGACGGGCTTCGCGGAGGCAGGCTCGCCGCAGCGGCCCGGCTCTCTGGAGCCGGTGGGCTCCGCGGAGGCGGAGATCGTGGTGCGGCGGTCGCGCTTTCTCGCGCGGGCCGTTGGTGTCGTGAGCGCTAGGGAGGCTCAGACCGAAATCCGTCGCGTCCGCGCCGACCACCCGGACGCAAGCCACGTCGTGTACGCCTTTCTCGTGGGCGATCTGCACTCCGAGCACGCCGGCATGAGCGATGCCGGTGAACCGAAGGGAACCGCCGGGCGGCCGGTCATGGAGATAGTCCGCGGGTCCGGGATCAGGGACCTGGTCGTGACGATTGCGCGCTACTACGGCGGGACGAAGCTGGGGACCGGCGGACTTGTTCGCGCCTACGGCGATGCGGCCCGCGCCGTGCTCGGGCGGCTTCGAACGACGCCCCGGGTGCACCGATGCACCGCCGAGTGTCGGCTGCCCTACGACCTCCACGAGCGGGTGCGCGGGGAGCTGCGTGCCGCCGGGGCGGAGATCCGGGACGAAGAGTATTCAGCCGACGTCCGCCTCGTGTTTACCGTCGATGCTGAGGCGCTGTCCAAGGTCGAGCGCATCGTGAGGGACCTCTCGCGCGGGAGCGTGACGGTGGAAAGCGTGACGCCGGGAAGCGTCAGGTGCGCAAGCGGCACACCGGGAAGCTGCGGTAGACGCTGAAGCACCGCTAGATGTTGTGGAGCAGGCGGAAGCCCGCGACCGCGTCGCGGTACTTTGGCAGAAGCGCGGCTTTCTCCGAGTCGGTGAGGAAGCTCGCGGCGAGCGCTCGCTCGTTGAGGGCGACCAGATCGTCGAGGGAGAAGCCGAAGTACTCGACGGCCTTCAGGTAGTCGTCGCTCAGGCTTGCATTCTGGATGGACGGGTCGTCTGAGTTGATCGTGACGGGCACGCCCGAGCGGTAGAGATCGCCGAGCGGGTGGTGACGCTCATCCGGCCAGGAGCCGGTCTGGTAGTTCGACGTGATGCACTGTTCGAGCACCACATTGGTGTCTGCGAGGAAGCGCTGGAGCTCCGGGTCAGTGATGGAGGCCACGCCGTGCCCGATTCTGCGTGCGCCCAGGTCGCGCACGGCGCTCCAGATCTGGGAGGCGGGGCTCACCTCCCCGGCGTGGACGGTGCTCCGGTAGACCCCGTCGGCATTGATCTCGCGGAAGAAGTCGACGAAGCGCTCGGGCGGGTAGTTGACCTCGTCGCCGGCGAGGTCGATCCCGACGATGCGCGGGTGGGACAGGTCGCGGATCGCGCGGTAGAGGCCCGCCATCTCATCCTGGTTCTGCTTCGCGCGGTTGAATGTGATGAGGTACCGGATCTCGATGCCTGCTTCGTCGGCCGCCTCGTCGGCCGCAGAGATCACGGTCCTCGTCGTCTCGATCCGGTCGAACCCGTTGTGCAGGGCGAAGTGCTCGGGGCTGAAGCGGAGCTCGATGTAGAAGAGGCCGTCGGTGCGCATGTCCGCGACCGAGTCGTGGACGATCTGCTCAACATCGTCGAGCGAGCGGTACCAGTCGTTGCGGAAGAGTGAGAGGAACTTCAGGAAGTCGGGTTCGGAGTCGGCGGGGAACTGCACGAGAGCGCGGAAGTCGTCGAAGTCCGCCGGGACGTCGAGGCCGTTCGCGCGGGCGATGCGGTGCAGCGTCGGCAGGGCAAAGGTGCCTTCCAGGTGCCGGTGCAGCTCGACCTTGGGAAACGAGTGCATCACCGGTCTGCTCGCGAGGACCCCCGGCTCGCGGGTTATTGTCTCGCGCCTCATGGAGCATTCCTCATGGAGCATTCCTCATGACACCTAATCTAACAGATTCCGTCGCAATTTCCACACTTATTCCGGGCCGCGACAGTATTCTCAGGTAGTGACAGCCACGAAAAAATCGGTCACTCTACAGGCTGCTGTTGCCGAAGTATAGTGAGAAGGGAGAGCTTCGCGATGGGTGGTCTGCAGCAGTATATCGCCTCCTTACCGAAAACCGAGATCCACCTCCACATCGAGGCATGCGTCAGCTCGGCGTCGTATCACGAGTTGATGGACAAGTACGAGATCCCTCACGACGAGAAGACCATGTCGCTCACCGACTTCTCCAAGATCGGGAGTCTGACGAGCATGCTCGAGTCGTTCTACTTCGTCCAGTCGTTCTTCCGAGAGCCCGACGATTTTCTCCATGTGGTCAAGGACGTCGTCAAGTACGCCCAGCGCAACAATATCTACTACATTGAGGCTTTTGCCTCTCCGTCGATGGTGCTCAACCGCGGGATGGTGAGCTTCGACCAGATGTTCGCCACGCTCGTGTCCGGGTTCGATCAGGCCGAGAAGGAGACCGGCGTCGACGTCCGGCTGATCGTCGACGTGTCGCGGTCATTCGGACTGAAGAACGCCCTGACGAATCTCGACCACAGTCTGGGCTTCCTCAAGAAGCACCCCACCCGGCGCATCCTGGGGATAGGGCTCGGCGGCCAGGAGATAGGCCATCCCTGCCGCGAGTACGAAGAGGTGTTCTCCAGGGCGCGCAAGGCAGGCATGCACGTCGTCGCCCACGCCGGAGAAGAGGTCGGTCCGGAGTCCATCTGGGAAGCAATCGACCTGCTGAAGGCCGAGCGGATCGGGCACGGCACGAGCGCGATCCAGGACGAGAAGCTGATGAAGCGTCTGGCCAAGGACCGTGTTCCGCTCGAGATCTGCCCCACCAGTAACGTTATCACCAAGAAGTACGTTCCCGAGCTCTCCAGGCACCCCATCCGCAGGTTCTTCGACGAAGGGCTGATGGTGACCGTCAATACCGACGATCCGGTTCTCTTCTCCGTGGAGCTCAACGAAGAGTACGAGCGGGTCGCCACGCAGGTAGGGTTCTCCCGCGATGAGATCGTGACCCTCATCAAGAACAACCTGATGAGCACCTTCCTCTCCGACAGCGAGAAGAGGGTTCACTGGAAACAGGTTGAGAAGGCCGTCGGCCGGGCCTGATCCGCCCCCATGTTGATCTACCTCCAGCTCGTTCTCGCGATGTTCTTCTACGGTCTGTCGTTCGTCTCCACGAAAATCGTGCTGACGTCGCTCGGACCCATCACCATCCTGTGGGTCAGGCTGCTGCTCTCAGCGGGATTTCTGATTCTGCTGGATTCGGTGATTCCGGACCGACGCGATGTACGCAGCAGATGGCCGCACCGGGCGGACCTTGGCTCGCTGCTGCTCGTGACGCTCTTCCAGCCGCTTCTCTACTTCGTCGCGGAGACCACGGGGCTCCAGTACGTCTCGGCCTCCATCGCCTCGATCATCGTGGCCACCATCCCGGTCTTCACCCCGGTGTTCGCGCTGCCCTTCCTGGGCGAGCGGATCCGCCCGCTCACGGTCGTGGGGCTGCTCCTCTCGCTCGCGGGGGTCGCCGCGATCGTGCTCGAACGGCAGATCGAGGCGCAGTTCACCCCCGGCGGACTCGCCCTCGTGTTCACCGCGGTGCTCGCCGCGGTGGGGTACACCATCGCGGTCAAGCGGGTAGCCGGGCGCTACCGCCCGCTCACGATCGTCAAGCTGCAGAGCCTGTTCGGGCTGCCGGTCCTCCTCATTCTGGGTCTGACGATCGAGGGCGTGCCCGCGTCGCTGCCGCCGCCGCCCGCGATGGCGCACCTGCTCTACCTGGGGATCTTCCCGTCCTCACTCGCCTTCGTCTTCCTCAGCACCGGCATCAGGAAGCTCGGGGCGAACCGGACGAACGTCTTCGTGAACCTCGTTCCCGTGTTCACCGCGGTTGTCGCCTGGGTGGTGCTCGGCGAGCTGTTCACGGTGCAGAAGATCGTCGGTATGGCGGTGGTCATCCTGGGGGTGCTCACCGCGCAGCGCTCGGCAGGACGTCCGGGGCCTCAGGTCGGGACCGACGCGCTGCCTGAAATACCGCGTCGGTAGACCTGGTACCTCTTGTACCTGACCGCACCGGCGCGTTCGGCGATGAGCGGCGTCTGCGGGTTCCCTTCCGAGGTCAGCGAGAGATCGATCCAGGAGTACCCTTTCGCCACGGCTCGCCTGCGCATCTCGTCAAAGAGGAGCGCGGCGACTCCGCTCGCGTGGTACTCCGGCAGGACGAGCAGGCTCTTGACCGCGAGGCAGCGGACCCCGGCGGTTCGAAGGCGAAGCATCGCCGCCGGCAGGAGCGCGTAGTGCCAGGGGAGTCGCAGCCCGCGCAGGTGCTCGGTGATCTCGTTCATGTTCGGGATGCCGGCGAACCACCCGATGCTCGCCCCGCCGTCCGGCGTGTCGGCGAAGAGCACGAGCTCGGGGTCGGCTATCTTCAGCACCGGGCGGATCAGGCTCTCGACCGCCTCGATCGGCCACGGCACGGGGTCCTCGCCCGTCTCGTGGAGCGAGTGGTTGAGCAGGTAGTGCACCCGCCGCGCCTCGTCCCGCCATCGTTTCACGTTTGCGTGCCGGATCCGGAAGCGGCCGCGGCGTCGGCACCGGTCGGCCAACCGGGTGATGCGCTCGAGCCGATCCGCGCCCCGATCGAGGTCAACCGCAAGCGCGATATTGCCGGGGCGCGCCGGTTCGAACCCGAGTGAGGTGAGCAGACCGACGTAGTACTCCGGGCTGTGGCCGCAGAAGACGACGGGCCTGCGGTCGCGCCCCTCAGTCAGCACGCCGTAGCCGTCTTCGTAGTCGAGATTGAACGGTCCGTGAAGTGAGGTCAGTCCCTCGGCCGCGGCCCACCGGTCCGCGCGGGCAAAGAGCGCGGCGGCGACCTCGCCGTCGTTCGTCGACTCGAAGAACCCGAAGATGCACTCCCGCCGGCCGATCGTCGCGATCTGCTCGTCATCGCGCGCGACGCAGATTGTCCCGCACATCCGCCCGCCGCGGTACGCGGCGAAGCAGGCGGCCTCGCCGCGGCGGAAGAAGAGCCCCCGCCTCGGGTCGGTCACCTTCATCCGCTCCGGCAGCAGTGGCGGCACCCACACCGGGTCGCCCCGGTAGATCCGCCACGGAAAGAGGTGGAAGGCGCGCATCTGCGCCCGCGTCGTCATCTGCCTGATCGTGACCGTCTCGCTCACCTGTACCTCGTCGCGGGGGGCTGGTTCTTGCGGCCGCACGCTACCGTCGCGGCGGCCCGGGGAGCTGCCGCGGCCGCACTGTCCTCCCGCGGCGGACCCGCCCCCCGCGGCCGCACTGTCCTCCCGCGGCGGACTGGGCCCCCGCGGCGTACGCGGTCAGACGTCGGCACCCCGCGGTCAGACGTCGGCTTTCCCGCTGACAGCCGGATCGTCTTGTATTATACTGGCCCGACCGATGGGAACAACAATCGTGTTCGCCAATCAGAAGGGCGGGGTGGGGAAGACCACTTCCGCCGTCAATGTGGGGGCCTATCTCGCCGAGGCCGGCAAGACGGTGCTGCTGATCGACTTCGATCCGCAGGGCAATCTGTCGAGCGCCGTGGGGGCGGACACCGGGAGGCCCGGCATCTACGAGGCGCTGACCTCGAACGTCCCGATCCCGGAGGTCACGCAGACGACGACCGTCGAGCGTCTCTCAATTGTCCCGTCGAGTATCAACCTCACGGGTGCCAACGTCGAGCTCGTCGACCAGCAGGACCGGGGTCACTACCTGAAGCGGACGATCGCGCCGGTCAAGCAGCAGTACGACTTCATCCTCATCGACTGCCCGCCGTCGCTCGGCATCCTCACGCTTAACGGGCTCGGCGCGTCGGATCGCGTGCTCATCCCGCTGCAGTGCGAATACTTCGCGATGGAGGGGCTCACCCAGCTCCTCGAGAGCATCAAGCGCGTTCAGGCGTCGCTCAACCCCAGGCTCACGATCCTGGGCATCTTCTTCACGATGTACGATTCGCGGACCCGGCTCGCGCACGACGTGGTGCAGGAGGTCATCGGGTATTTCGGCAAGCGGGTCTTCCGCACGATCATCCCGCGTAACGTCAGGCTCTCCGAGGCGCCGTCGCACGGCGTTCCGGTGCATCAGTACGATGCCGACTGCGTCGGTGCGCGCAGCTATCAGAAGCTGACCGAAGAGGTGCTCGACCGTGTCTAAACGCAGACTGGGCAAGGGAATCGACGCGCTCCTGCAGGGGCGCCCGCTGGAACAGCTCTCGCAGATGGCGAGCATTCTCATGGTCGATGTCGACCGGATCGAGCCCAATCCCGATCAGCCTCGCAAGCAGTTCAGCCAGGAACGGCTCAACGAGCTCGCGGCGAGCATTCGCGAGAAGGGCGTCATCCAGCCGATCCTCGCCGAGGACCGAGGCGACGGGACCTACACGGTTGTCGCCGGCGAGCGACGCTTCCGGGCGGCGAAGCTCGCGGGGCTCACCGAGATCCCCGTCATCAGCCAGGACTTCACGAGCGAAGAGAAGCTCGAGATCGCGCTGATCGAAAACATCCAGCGCGAGGACCTGAATCCGATCGACGAGGCTCGCGCGATGCAGCGCGCGATGGAACACTCCGGCGCGACGCAGGAGGAGCTCGCCCGGCGGCTCGGCAAGAGCCGCTCGGCGATCGCGAACACCCTCCGGCTCCTGCGGCTCGACCCCGACATCCAGCAGGCGCTTTCCGACGGCACTCTCACCGCCGGCCACGCCCGCGCGCTCCTCGCGGTCGAAGACGACACCGCCCGCCGCGAGCTCTTCGACCGGATCCTCGCCGACCACCTCTCCGTCCGCGAGGCGGAGCGCCTCGCCAGGGGTTCTTCCGGCGAGGACCCGAACATCCGGCTCGAGGGCGACTCACTCGAGATCCCTGAGGCCGGTGAGCAAGCCGACGCCGTACCGACCGACGCCGCGGTCCGCGGTTCCGCGGGCTCCTCGAGCGGGTCCGCCACGGCCCGCCCCAAGAGCATCGAGCTGCGCCGGATCGAAGACCGACTCGTCGAGCGCTTCGGCACCCGCGTCGTCATCCGCGGCACCAACCGCCGCGGCCGGATCGAGATCCACTACCTCACAACCGAAGATCTCGAGCGCGCCGTGGAAGCGATGGGCGCCGAGTTCGAGTAGTCGGGTTCGTCTCGGGGGTTCGTCTCGGGGGGCCTTTCCCGTCTCGGGCCCCGGCTCGCGTCGGGGGGCTTGGTTCGTCGTGGCGCCCGGTGTTTTCGCGGCGGCCCGTCTCCCCGTGGCGCACCGGTCTCCTCGCGGCGGCCCGTCTCCCCGTGGCGCACCCGTCTCCCCGTGGCGCACCCGTCTCCCCGTGGCGCACCCGTCTCCCCGTGGCGCAGATTAC